>NZ_JBFBCH010000008.1:0-229612 GCF_040683055.1 Polymorphospora sp. NPDC051019
CATCAGCTGTTCGGTGGTCGGCTTGTCCGCCTGCTCTGCCACGGCCTGCGCGACCGTGACGGCCTGCGTGGGGGTGGGGTCGGCGGCCAGGGCGGTGCTGGTCGGGCCGGCCAGACCGGCGGCCATCGCGATACCGGCGGTGGCGAGCAGGGCCTTACGGGTGTACGTGGCGAAGACAGTCATGATCGGGGGTGTCCTTTGTTCGAGGGGGATGGTGACAACCCGAACGGGGTGTGTTCGGACTGCCGCCCTCACGCATGCCTCTCACGCGGGGCAAAACCTTCACGGACGTGGCGCGGGGGGTGCTGCTCACGTCCGGACCGGGTGTAACGCACCGCCGGCCCGGGCCATTCCGGCCCGGCGACATCCGGCTGGGGATCTCCGGATCGGGCGGGGGCGCGATCGGGCGGGGCACCGCAGCGGTGCCACCTCGGCCGCGGTCATGTACAACGACCCGCGCCCGCCGGCCATTCCGCCGATCGGCCGCCCGACAGACGTCACCACCGGACGGTAAAGCGCCGAGTGTCCGGATTCGCGGTGCGGAACTGTCGGCCCCCGGTGCGAGACTCGACCGCATGGGCAGCGAGGTGTCGCCGGGTGACATACGGCTGAGAGACGTCGAGGAGGCCGATCTGCCGGTCTTCTTCGAGCAGGAGCACGATCCGGAGGCGACCCGTCGGTCGAACTTTCCGCCCCGCGGGCGGGAGCGGTTCATGACGCACTGGGCCACGCGGGTGCTCGGGGATCCGACCGTGTTCGTTCAGGCGGTGACCGTCGACGGCGAGTTGGCCGGCAACGCCGTCGCCTGGTGGGAAGGGGACCGGCGGTTCATCGGCTACTGGCTCGGCCGACGGTTCTGGGGACGCGGCATAGGCACGCGGGCCCTCACCCTGTTCCTCGCGCGGGAGCGGAACCGCCCGCTCTACGCCGATCCGTACATCGGGAACACCGGGTCGATCCGGCTGCTGGAACGATGTGGCTTCACCCGTACCGGATCGGTGCGGCACGGCGCGGACGAGCACGTGATGCTGGTGCTCGGCGAATGAGCCGGAGACACAAACGTGGGCGCCGTCCGGATGGACGGCGCCCACGTGTGCGCAAGCGTCACTTGGTGACGTCGGTGACGATGTCGGCGGCCATCTTCTCCCACTGCGCGTAGTGGTTCGGGAAGGCCGAGACCTGCACGGTCTGGGCGGCGACGGTCAGGGGCATGTCCTCCCAGCCGTCGACCTGCGTGAGGCCCTTGTAGAACGCCTTCGACGAGTAGTCCGGGTCGGTGATCTGCGCCACCGTGCCCCAACCACTGGACGGTCGCTGCTGGAACAGGCCCTGCGAGTCGTGGTCGTTCCGCTCGCCCAGGTGGCCCAGGTTCTCCAGCTTCGACTCCTGCAACGCGGTCGCGATCGCGATCGTCCACGCCCGCGGCGGCAGGTCCATGTCCTTACCCGCGTCGATGATCTTGCGGGCGTTGTCCATCTGCTCCGCGCTCGGGGTGAAGCTCGACTGGTTCGTCGGCTCGCCCAGCGGCATCAGCTGCTCGACGGTCGGCTTGTCCGCCGTGTCCGGCGCGACGAAGGCCGGCGCGGACTGCACCACCGAGGGTGCGGTCCGCGTGGTCGCCGGGTCGCCGGTGACGGGGCCGGCCAGGCCGGCGGCGAGGGCCAGGCCGGCGGTGGCCAGCAGTGCGGTTCGGGTGTACGTCGCAAACTTCGTCATGGGGGATGTCCTTTGTTCGAGGGGGATGTGTGACGGCCGGGGGACGGCCGTCGCCCACGTCTGCCTCGCACGCGGGGGATCCGCACCGCGCTGGTACACGGGTGCGGACAGGGTGTAACGGATCGGGTCGCGGTGGCATTCCAGCCGACCCGGTTCACGTGCCGGGAGTGTCACCTACGCCGGGGGTCTTCACGTCCCTCCGGCGGGCACTTCACCGGCCGCGGCCATGTGCAACCACCGGCCGTCCCCGCGCATTCCGGCGAGCCGACGGCACGTTGATCTGAGCGGCAGGGACCTTACCGGCGTCGGGAAAGGTCGCTGACGCTCAGATCAACGACCGCCGTAGGTCGCTCAGGTAGCCGGGCCGGACCGGCCGGCCGCGACGAGTTCGCGTACGGCGGGTACGACCTCGGCCGCGTACCGGCGGATCTGGTCCGGGTCGTCGCTGGCGAGGATGTAGGCGCTCATGCCCTGGTCGAGGGTGAGTTCGGCGAGTTGCTCGGCCCACACGGCGGCCGGCCCGCGCAGGAAACCGTTGCCGGTGCCGTCGAAGGAGCCCGCGATGTTGTAGAGGCGGCGTACGTCGGCGGGATTCCGGCCGGCGTTCCGCGCCGCCTCGTCGATGGCGTGGTTGAGCGCGGGCAGCGTCTCGGGGCCGGTGTATGAGCTGCTCGGCAGCCACCCGTCGGCGAGCCGTCCGGTGACGCGCAACATGCGTGGCTTGTACGCCCCGAGCCAGATACCCACGTCGTGGGCGGGTGCCGGGCCGGGGTGGGCGCCGCGTACCCGGTGGTGGGTGCCGTCGAGGCGTACGGTCGGGCCGCCGGCCGCCCACATGGCCCGGATGACGGCGATGCCCTCCTCCAGGGCGGTGACCGCTTCGGCGCCGCCGAGTTTCGGGCCGCCGAGGGCGGCGATGCCGTCCCAGAAGCCACCGGCGCCCAGCCCGAGTTCGACCCGGCCGCCGGTGAGGATGTCGAGGGTGGCGACGCTGCGGGCGAGTACGGCCGGCGGCCGCAGCGGCAGGTTGGCGACGTTGGGGGAGACCCGCAGCGTGGTGGTGCGGGCGGCGATGACCGACAGCAGGGTCCAGGTGTCGAGGAACCTGGCCTGGTAGGGGTGGTCCTGAACGGTGGCGAGGTCGAGCCCGACCTGTTCGGTGAGCCGGGCCAGTTCGACGACCCGTTCGGCGTCCTGGGCGTTCGGGGTGAGGAACGTCCCGAAGAGCAGGTCGTGTCGGTAATCGGTCATCAGGCACCTGCCCCGGCGGTTGCGGACGGTCACCGTGATCGTACGCGTGCCGGCGGCGGCCGGTGGGCATGTGCTGAGTCGGGAATCAAACGTATCTGCCCCGTCCGGGGCCCTCGGGTGATTGGTTGTGGCGACGCGAGCGGCTCCGTGTCGCGGAACCTCTGATCCGGGGAGAGATCGGCATGACCCAGCCAGCCCAGACGACGGATTCACCGGCCCGCGCCAGGGCCCGATTCATCGAGCAGCTCTACGACGAGTTCCGCCGTCGGCAGTGGCATCTCCAGGGGGCCAAGGCGACCTGGGACGAGGCCAAGGACGCGCCGATCCCGCA
Source organism: Polymorphospora sp. NPDC051019 (assembly GCF_040683055.1). NCBI lineage: Bacteria > Bacillati > Actinomycetota > Actinomycetes > Micromonosporales > Micromonosporaceae > Polymorphospora > Polymorphospora sp. NPDC051019. The sequence goes on from NZ_JBFBCH010000008.1 coordinate 3,299, forward strand.
GATGGGGGTGACCCTTCACCGGGTGACCACCGAGGGCGAGGCCGGTGCGGAACTCGGGCTGAAGAAGGGAAAGCTGGCCGACTTCTACGCCGACTCGGACAACGTGGTCGAGCCGCGCTCGTACGGCTCCGACCGCGAGGGGCAGGCGCTGCGGTGGATCTCGACCCTGGTCTTCAAGTACCTGAACCATCTTGCCCTCAACCCCGTCGAGGTGCAGGCCGCCGTCCACAAGGGAGTGCTTTACATCGCCGCCAACAGCGGGAAGGGCAACACCGAACTGGCCAGGATCGCCGGACGGTACAAGACCTGTACGCAGTTCGTCACCCGGATCCTCGACGAACTGGACCGGTTCGAGCGGGCGGCCGATTCCGCGCTGACGTTCAGCGAGCGCGAGGAGCGGCACCGGGCGAAGCTGCGTCTACGGATCCTCGACGAGTCGACGCGGTGGGACGGGGACTATCCCCTGGTGTGCGAGACCCTCACCGAGCCGGTCGTCGTGTGCGCGGACGGCGAGGACGGACTGCACGCCGAGCGCCGGATCAGCCGGGCGGTGGGGGTCACCCCGACGCACATCGCGGGCGTGAAGCGGCCGTGTGTCGCCTGTTACCTCGACCTGTTCCAGGGGCGGGGGGTGCGCCCCGGGCCGTACTGGCCGAGCGAGGCGGCCAACATCGACATCGAAGAGTACGTCGACCGGGACGTGACGGAGCTGGCCGACCGGATCGAGCGGGCGATTCCGAACACCTACGTGACGCTGTTGTACGCCTGCCCGAACTACATCATGGCGCTGTCCGGCCGGGGTCGCACGAAGGGCCAGGCGCAGAAGTGGAACACGGTCACCGACGAGTACAACTCCGATTCGGACACCGGCGACGACGGCGAACCGCTGGTGACGGAGCGGGAGTTGACCATGGCGCAGGTCAAGCAACTCCGGAAGGAGGCGACGGGCGGGCCCACGAAGCGGAAGGCGGCCGATGACGGCGGCCGTTCGGCGAAGAAGGCCAAGATCGAGCCCGAGTCCGAGAGTGAGTCCGAGGACGAGTCCGAGGATCAGTCCGAGGTCGAGATCGTGACCCCGACCGGGGCCACGAAGCGGAAGCTGAGCAACGACGGCGGCCGGGAGACCAAGAGGCCGCGCAACGGCACGTGAGCCGCGGCCGGCCGGCGTAGTGGTGCCGGCCGGCCGCGCGCCAGGGCACCACGGCGGTCCCGGCCGGCGCGTCACCGGCCGGGACCGCGGGATGCCATCATGGGCCGGACAAAAGGCGACGGAAGGCTCGTGGTCCGGCGATGATGATTCTCATCCACAGTTCGAAGGCGATGCGGGCGGCACCGCGCGACGGCGTACCGCTGGGCACGCCCGCACTGGTGGACCGGGCCGAGGAGTTGGCCGGCTACCTGAAGACCCTGCCCCCGGCACGGCTCGCCGAGGTGATGCAACTGTCGGAGTCGCTGGCGGAGAAGACGCACGAGGTCATCGCCGGATGGGACGCGGTGCCGGACCACCAGTCGCCGGCGGTGCACAGTTTCATCGGCGACATCTACAGCGGCCTGCGGATCGGTGACCTGTCCGACGCCGACCGGGAGTACGCCGACGAGCGGCTGCGGATCCTGTCCGGGCTCTACGGCATCCTGCGCCCGTACGACGGGATCCGCCCCTACCGGCTCGAGATGGGCTACAAGCTGCCCGGGCCGAAGTACGGCAGCCTGTACGACTTCTGGGGCGACGCGGTGGCGCGCTGCGTCCCGGCGACCGGGCTCATCGTCAACCTGGCCGCCGTCGAATACAGCCGGACGGTGACGCCGTACGTCGACGCGGCCCGGCTGGTCACGCCGAAGTTCCTGACCGTCGACCCGAAGTCGGGCGAGCCTAGGTTCGTGACCGTGCACGCGAAGATCGCCCGTGGTGCGTTCGCCCGGTGGCTGGTCACCCGGCGGGTCGACGCGGCGGCCGGGATCGAGGAGTTCGACGAGATCGGCTACCGGTTCGACGCCGGGGCGAGCCGGCCGGGCCAGCCGGTGTTCGTGTGCGAGGAGTTCGGCGGCAAGGGCCTGAGCGTCCGTCTCCAGCCCTGAGCCGTCACCCGGCCGGCTTCCGGTCCGCGGCCGGCTTGCGGTCAGCGGTCGGCTTGCGGTCAGCGGCCGGCTTGCGGTCGGCGGCCGGGGCGGCTGGCCGGACGGCGGCGGGGCGCAGCAGGAACCATGCCTGCACCGCGGTGGCCGCCAGCAGCACCGCGCCGACGGCACTGGTCACCTGCACCCCGAACGTGAACGCGTCCCGGGCGGTGTCGAGCAGGGCCTGACCCGCCGTACCGCCGGTCTCGGCGGCGACCGCGACGGCGCCGCCGATGGTCTCCCGGGCGGTGTCCATCGCCGTCCCGGTGACCCCGGGTACGTCGGGCAGCCGCGCCGCGTAGGTGGTGGCGAGGACGCTGCCGAGTACGGCCACGCCGAGGGCGCCGCCGAGTTCGAACCCGGTCTCGGAGACCGCGGCGGCGGCGCCGGCGCGGGCGGGTGGCACGGCGGAGAGCACGATGCTGTTGGTGAGCGTCATGACCAGGCCGGCGCCGACGTTGGTGATCGCGAACGAGACGGTGACGATCATGGCTCCGTCGAAGTACGGCAGCAGCAGGATGACGGCGAATCCGAGGGCGCAGATGGTGATCCCGGCGCTGATCAGGCGCTGCATGCCGACCCGGCGGGCGGTGGCGGCGGCGGTGAATCCGGCGACGATGGAGAGCAGGGCACCGGGTAGCAGCAGCAGGCCGCCGCGCAGCGGCGAGATGCCGGCGACCGACTGGAGGTACTGCGGAAGGAAGAACATCGCCGCGATCAGCGCGAAGACCACCAGCAGGTTGGTGGCGATGGCGGCGCTGAAGCGACGGATGCGGAAGAGCGAGATGTCGATCATCGGGTCGGCGATGGCGCGCTGGCGGCGCACGAACAGGTAGCCGAACACCAGGCCGACGGCGATCGTGGCGACGGCGACCAGCGGTGACTCCCGCTTGGCGAGGGTCTTGATGCCGTAGACGGTGGGCAGCATGGTGAGCAGCGACAGGGCGGCGCCGGGCAGGTCGAAGCGGCCGGGTGCCGGGTCGCGGGTCTCGGGCACCAGCAGGGGGAGGGCGAGCAGGGCGACGGCAACCACCGGTAGGTTGATCAGGAAGACCGAGCCCCACCAGAAGTGTTCGAGGAGCCAGCCGCCGATCAGCGGGCCGAGGGCGGATCCGGCGCTGAACGCCGATCCCCAGGCGGCGACGGCCAGCAGGCGCTGCCGCTCGTCGGTGAACATGTTGCGCAGCAGCGAGAGCGTGGACGGCATCAGGGTGGCGCCGGCGACGCCGAGCAGGGCGCGGGCGGCGATCAGGGTGGCGGGGTCGGGGGCGTACGCGGCGACCAGCGACGCCACGCCGAACCCGACGGAGCCGATCATCAGCAGCCGGCGGCGGCCGATCCGGTCGCCGAGGTTGCCCATGGTGACCAGCAGGCCGGCGAGGATGAACGAGTAGATGTCGACGATCCACAGCAGTTGGGTGCTGGACGGGTCGAGGTCGGCGCTGAGCTTGGGTACGGCGAAGCCGAGGACCGTCATGTCGACCGAGATCAGCAGGACCGGGAGCATGAGCACGAAGAGTCCGGTCCACTCCCGCCAACCCGCGCCCGCGTCCGTGCTCGTGTCGGCGGCCGGCGTCAGCCTGTCGCGCATTCCTGGAGACTCCGATCCTCCGCGCCGGGGCGGCGCATGTTGATCCTCCGCGCCGGATCGGCGCGTGTTGCTGTACGGTCGTACATGTACGACCGTACAGTAGCGGGGCAGGGGGTGCCGATGAATTCTGGTCGCCGCGCGCGTGACCCGCAGGGTCGCCGGCAGGCCATCCTCGACGCCGCCCTCGAACTCGTGATCGAGGTCGGTATCGCCCGGACCAGCCACCGCGCGATCGCCGAACGGGCCGGCGTACCGCTGGGCTCCACCACCTACTACTTCCCGACCCTGCCCGACCTGGTCGCCGCCGCGCTGGAGCAGGCCGCCGAGCGGGTCCGCCGCGAGATACGCGACCTGGCCGGGAAGATCGGCGACGGGCGGGACCTGGTCGGTGCCCTGGTCTGGATGACCGGGCTGGCCGTGGGGGACCGGAAACGGATGCTGCTGGAGTACGAGCTCTACCTGGCCGCCGTCCGCAACGAGGAGTTGCGCGAGCTGGCCGGGCTGTGGCTGCGGGAGATCCGTACCCTGCTCACGCCGCTGATCGGAGCCGGGCCGGCCGCGGCGGCCGGTGCCCTGCTCGACGGGGTCATCCTCCAGGCGATGGTGACCGGCGCGGCGCCCGATCCCGACATGCTCGAAACCGCCCTGACCGCACTCGTCGGTCGGCCGGCCGAGAAAACCACCCGGAGTGGTGACGTGGTAACCGGCATGCCGGAAATGTGATGATCATGGATATTGACAAGGGCTGAAGTCGGGCGGAAACTTCGGCGCAGCCCCGCTTCGAGCGGGGCCGCGCCGGCAGCACACCGGGGAAAGTCGCTTCCCTCGGCACCGGGCGGGGCTGCCGCACGCCTCTAACCGGAGGAGCCCGCATGAGAAGTCGCGCAAGACGGTCCCGGATGAGCCGCCTGCTGGCACTGCTCACGATCCCCGCCCTGCTGGGCATGGCCGCCCTGCCCAGCCTGGCCACCCCGCCCGGCGCGGACGGGCAGGTCGAGCCCGAGCGCAAGTCCACCTTCGAGCAGAACGGCGTGGCCCTGATGCGGGTCGTCGCCACCGACCAGGCCCAGATCGACCAGCTCAACGCGCTCGGCGTCGACCTCACCGAATACAGCAAGCCGGTGCCCGGCGGCATCGAGGTGCACGCCGTGCTCAGCCCACCGGAGAGCACCGCGCTGCGGGAGATGGGTTTCGACGTACGCGACGCCATCGCCGACCAGACCGACCACGCCGAGAACGTCGCCGACCGGGCGGCGGCGATCGCCTCGGCCGAGGCCGCCGAGGCCGAGACGGACACCCTGACCGTGCTGCGGGCCGAGTGGTTCACCAGCCTCGACGGCAAGCGCTTCCTGTCGTTCGAGGTCAAGTCGAGCGCGACCGACGCCCAGACGGTGCTGACCGCGAGCTGGGACACCGGCAAGGACACCCCGCCCGCCTCCGGCGGCACCGCGACGATGACCCGGTTCAGTGATGCCGGGCAGTACATGTACCACCGGTTCTCCGCACCGCTCGCGCTGAACACCGCGCAACCGGCCCGGGTCACCTTCACCAGCAACCGGGGCGGGACCGCCAAGGCGCCGGTGACGAAGTGGCTCGGCAACCCGCGGCCGGCACCGGGACCGCACTACCTCACCGACTTCATCGACCGCTACATGGACCCGACCGAGATCACCGAGCGGATCGTGTCGCTGTCCGAGGAGTTCCCCAAGATCACGCAGATCATCGACCTGCCGTACCTGACCAACGGCTACCGCCGAAAGGCGCAGGCGCAGTTCGGCTCCGCCACCGACAACACCTTCTACGTCACCACCAAGGCGTGGGGGCACGAGGGCGGCAACGACACCACGATCTCGATGATCGACCCGGGTGCCGCCGGCCAGCCGCTGACCGTCCTCGTCAACGGCCGTACCGTGGTGGTTTCGCTGGCGACCGACGGCTCCGGCGCCGTCACCAGCACCGCCGCCCAGGTCGTCGCCGCCCTCAACGGCGACCAGGCCTCCTCGGCGCTGCTGACCGCCGCCACCTACCGGGGCAACGCCGGCGCCGGCGTGGTGCGCCCGGTCGGCACCAGCCGGCTCAGCGACAACCTGAACGCCCCGGCCCACATCTCCCGCGAGCCGTTCCAGACCAAGGCGCTGCGGATCGGCCGGGCCCGCGACGGCTCCAAGCCCGGCGTCTACCTCTTCTGCCAGCAGCACGCCCGGGAGTGGGTCACCCCGATCACCTGCCTGGAGACCGCCGAGCGGCTGGTGCGCAACTACGAGCTGGACACCAAGACCCGCAACCTGGTCAACGGGCTGGACATCTTCGTCGTACCGGTGATCAACCCCGACGGCGGGCACTACAGCATGTACGACTTCAACGGCCAGCGGAAGAACCTGACCAACCACTGCGACGCCGTCTGGTCCGACCCGGCCCAGCGCAACGCGTGGGGCGTCGACCTCAACCGCAACCAGGACGTCGGCTCGCTGTTCGACGGCTACTCCGGCGCGTCGTCGAGCTGCACCTCCGGCTCGTACGCCGGCCCGTCGGAGCAGTCCGAGCCGGAGGCGAAGAACGAGGACTGGCTGGTCGAAACGTTCCCGAACATCAAGTTCTCCATGAACACCCACTCCTACGGCGGCTACTTCATGTGGGCGCCGGGCGCCTACAAGTCGGCCGGCCGCGAGGTGCTGCCGCGCCCCGACTACGGCACCGAGAACTACTTCTGGAACGCCTCGACGAAGATCCTCAGCGCGGTCCAGGCGTGGCGCGGTACGGCGATCTGGCCCGGACGCACCGGCCCGGTCACCGACGTGCTCTACTCGGCGGCCGGTAACAGCGCCGACGCGCACTGGTACAACCACGACATCATCGCCTGGAACTTCGAGGTCGGCGCCGACGTCTGGGACCCGGCGACCAACCGGTGGCAGCCGGTCGGCTTCCAGCCGGACTTCGCCGAAGGCCACCAGGAGGCGATGGAGTTCGCCAACGGCCAGATCGCGATCCTCGAGGTCGCCAAGCAGTACGCGGCCGACCAGAGCAAGCCGACGTCGGAACTGCTCGTCAAGGGCAAGGGTCCCGGCACCACGACCTTCACCTTCAAGGTCGACGAGCCGGCCAACATCTACTACACGTTGGACGGGTCCGAGCCGACCACCTCCTCGGCGAAGCTCGGCTTCGCCGGCTACCGGGAGGGCGCCGAGCAGATCACCATCAGCGCGAAGACCACGGTGCGCTGGTTCTCGGTCGACATCTCCGGCAACGCCGAGGCGGTGCGGGAGCGGATCCTGAACGTACCGAAGCCCTGATCACCGGATGCGGCCGGCCGGCGGACCACCGGCCGGCCGCACCCCGTTCGGCGTCAGGCCCGCCGCCGGCCGACGAGCCACCAGACCAGCGCGTGCAGGACCACGTTGAGCACCGCCGGGCCGGCGATCGCCAGCAGCCGCAGCGGCGCCGCCACGTCGTCGAAGGCGTACGGGTCGGCGAAGTAGAACAGCGACCAGGGCACCCCGAGGGCGAGCAGCGGCAGGCCGACGAGCCCGGCACCGATGTTGGCGTCCGGACCGCTGTTCGCGTCGAGCACCACGAACGCGAGCACCAGCACGAGCACGACGGCGGCGTGTACGAGCAGGACGATCCGGCCCCGCCTGGAAATAGCCATACCGGCAAACCTAATCAACGCCCGCCGGACCGGATCAGCCCGGGTACTCAGACCGATCGATCCGCCTCGGCCGCCCCGCCCGCGCGGACCTGACCCGCCGGTGCTGCAATGACGTCATGCCCGACAACCGGCTCGCCCGGCGACTCAGCCTGCCCGACGCCGTCGTGATCGGCCTCGGCGCGATGATCGGCGCCGGGGTGTTCGCCGCGTTCGCGCCGGCCGCGGCCGCCGCCGGCGGCTGGCTGCTCGTCGCGCTGGCCCTGGCCGCACTGGTCGCCTACTGCAACGCGGCCTCGTCGGCCCGCCTCGCCGCCCGCTACCCGCTGTCCGGCGGCACCTATGTGTACGGCCGCGAGCGCCTCGGGCCGTTCTGGGGCTACCTGGCCGGCTGGTCCTTCGTCGTCGGCAAGACCGCCTCCTGCGCCGCCATGGCGCTCACCTTCGCCGCCTACGCCGTACCCGGGTTCGAACGGCCGGCCGCCGTCCTCGCCGTACTGGCCGTCACCGCCCTGAACTGGCACGGCGTGCAACGTTCGGTCACCGCGACCCGGATCATCGTGGCCGTCGTGCTGGCCGTGCTGGTCGCGGTCGTGGTCGCCGGCCTGGTCGGAGCCGCCGGCACGCCGGGGCCGGCCGGCGGGGTCCTCGGCTCCGGACCGTTCCCGGCGCTCGGCGTGCTCCAGGCCGCCGGACTGCTGTTCTTCGCGTTCGCCGGCTACGCCCGGATCGCCACGCTCGGCGAGGAGGTCACCGACCCGGCCCGCACCATCCCCCGCGCCGTCGGCACCGCGCTCGGCGTCACCCTCGTCGTCTACACCGCGATCGCGGTCACCCTGTTGCTCGTACTCGGACCCGAGCGCACCGCGGCGGCGGCCGCGCCGCTGGCCGAGGCGGTGACCGTCGCGGGCGCATCCTGGCTGGCCCCGGTCGTCCGGGCCGGTGCCGCGCTCGCCGCCGCAGGCGCCCTGCTGGCCCTGGTGCTCGGCGTCTCCCGGACCGCGTTCGCGATGGCCCGCGACCGGCACCTGCCCGCCGCCCTCGACGCCGTGCACCCGCGCCACGGGGTGCCGCACCACGCCGAACTCGCCGTCGGACTCGTCGTCGCCGTCCTGGTCGCCGTCGTCGACCTGCGCGGCGCGATCGGGTTCTCCTCGTTCGGGGTGCTGCTCTACTACGCCGTCGCGAACGCGTCCGCCTGGACGCTCGGCCGGCGCCGGCTGGTGCCGGCCGTCGGGCTGGTCGGCTGCCTGGTGCTGGCGGTGGCACTGCCGCTGTCGTCGGTGCTGACCGGTGCCGCCGTCGTCGCCGCCGGTGCGCTGCTCTACCTGGTCCGCCGCACCCGTCGCTGAGACCCGGCTCCGGCGCCGGTCAGTCGCGCAGGAACAGGCAGAAGGGATGACCGTCGGGGTCGAGATAGACCCGTACGTCGTCCTGCGGCTGGAAGTCGGCGAGGGTCGCCCCGGCGGCGACCGCGTGCGCGCCGGACCCGTCGAGGTCGTCGACCGCGATGTCGAGGTGGATCATCATCTGCTGGTCGTCGGGGCCGGCCGGCCAGGTCGGCCGCCGGTAGTCGGACTCCGTCTGGAACGACAGTCCCGCCCCGCCCTCGGGGGAGCGCAGCTTGACCCAGTTCGGTTCGAACTGCTCCACCGACCAGCCGAGCAGCCGCTGGTAGAAGGCGGCGAGCGCCTGCGGGTCCGGCGATCCGAGCACGACACCCGACAGAGTCAGGGACGGTACGGCGGTCATGCGCTCCTCCTGGCGGCGGCGGTACCGGGCAGCGTCACCGTACCCGGCGGCGCCACCGTACCCGCGCAACGGGCCGCGCACCCGCCGGAGGCCATTCGAGAGTGGACGGACGGGTGGTCGCCGGGTGGCGACCACCCGATGCGGGTCAGTGCAGCGCGAGCGGCTCGCCGGCGGGCTGGGGCGGGTTGGCGAACGCGTCCTCGGGGATGCCGGTCCACCGGGTGTGGGCCGCCTCGAGGAAGTAGTTCTGGCCCGGATCCCAGGTGTGCCCGCTGTCGCGGCGGTGGTAGACGTAGCCCAGCGGATGCGTCCGGAAGATCACCGCACCGGCCTGCCGCAGCCGCTCCAGCAGCCCGAAGTCGACCGAGCGGGGCACCGGACGCCAGCCGCCGACCGCCTCCAGGTCACCCCTGGCGAGCAGCATCGTGCCACCGGCGACGAGTTCGCCGTCGGCCTCCGACACACCCGACGGCCGCCGTACGGTGATGCCCAGCGTCTCCAGGTGAACGAACTCGCTGCCCTTGCCGACCAGCGTCGCCCCCGAGTACTGCCGGGCCAGGACCAGGTCCCAGACGTGCTCGGTGCCGTAGCTGTCGTCGTCGTCGAACTTGGTGACCAGCGTGCCGTTCGCCCGCCGGGTCGCGGCACCGAGTGCCTCGCCGAAGCTGATCGTGTCCGGCACCTCCAGAACCTCGACCGGCCGGCCGCAGCCGGCGAGCCGGGCCCGGATCTCCGCCGGCAACTCGATCCCGTGCAGGCAGAGGACGATCTCCAGCTCCGGGTAGGTCTGGCCGATGATCGCGTCGAGCGCCCCGGCCAGCATCTCCGGCCGCCGGGTGGCCAGGAGCGCGCTCACCGTCGGCGGGCGGCCGAGTTCGGGGAACCGGCCGGCGGCGATCCGGGGCAGCGCGAAGTCGGTGGCGTGCCCGCGCAGCGCGGCCCGGCGCTGACGTACGCTGCGGGCCTCCATCGCCAGCTCGTCGCCGGCGGGTGCCGGGCCGGTGATGATGTCCCGCAACTCCGGCACGATCAGGTCGGCGACCGGGGCGGGCAGCTTCGGCGCGTGCAGCACGGCGCCCGTCGCGGCGAGCTGGACCAGCAGCGCCGCCGTCTCCACCGGAGCGGTCGCCGGCACCTGCGGGCACTCCACCACACCGACCTGGCGCAGGGTCGCCAACGTCGTCGCGTCCGGCCCGGTGCCGTTCAGCCGGCCACCGAGGCCGCGCCCGGCCGGGCCGAAGTCGAGGCGTACCCGGGGGGCGTCCGGCCGGTTGGCGTCGGCCCGCCGGCCGCGCGGGTTGATCCGGCGTGCGTCGATCAGCACCGCCGCCGGGGCGGTCAGGCCGTGCGGGCCGGTCCGGAAACCGATCCCGTACGGCGGACCGTCGTCGCCGTAGCCGTCGCGGGGTGCCGGACCGCCGTGTTCGAGCACCACGTCATGGGCCCGGATGTCGCTGCTGAGCGGCAGCTCCCGCAGGGCGACCGCCCCCGTCGCCGGCAGGTAGGCCGGTGGCCGGCCGTGGCTGGTCAGGTCGGCGCTGACCGGTGCCGGCAGCGGGCTGGCCGACCCGACGGCCGGCAGCACCGCCCGCAGGATCTCGCGCAGCGGCAGCGCCTGGGCCAGCCGTACGGTGACCGTCGCGGAGCCGCGCCGCAGGCGGGGGAAGGACACCTGGTGGCTGAGCACCCGGGGCAGCGGGCCGATCGCCCCGGACCAGCCCTGCCGGGGCCGGCGCCACCAGGCCACCACGACGGTCACGACCCGGAACGGGGTGACCGCGAACGGGTCGGCGGCCAGTTCCCGCAGCCGGTCGACGGAACCGGCGACGATCAGCACCCGGCGCGAGCCGGGCAGCCGCAGGACCCGCAACCCGACCGTACGGCTGATCCGCTCCTCGCGCTCGGGCGGCGGCGCGCCGAGCAGCCGCCAGCCGGACGGGCCGGCGCCCGGGGATTGGTGATCCGGACCGGACCGGGCGTCTTCCCGCGACATGTCAGCCTGTTCCTCCCGTAGCCACCGCCGGCCGGCGGGTGCCCGGCTGACCGGTCTGCCCGGACATCCGGTTCCGCAACTGCCATGCGGTCATCGACAACTCGAACAGACGATAGGCACCCGCCGCCGCCATCCGCTGCTTGACGCCGTCGTTGCCGGGCGGTATCGGAGCGCCGCCGGTCGGCAGGTGGCGTGCGTACTGCTCGGTCAGGCGCGCGAAGTAGGCCCGGCGCATCGACCGGGGCACCCGGCTCTCGTGGCCGAGCACCTGGAAGCAGTGCCAGATCATCCGCTGGAAGAGTAGCGGACGCAGTGCACCGTATCGGCCGGGGTCGGTGTCGAGGAAGTCGAAGACCCGCGTCCACTGGTCGAAGACCTCGAAGTGCCGCTCGCTGACCGTGAACGTGATCGCGCCGGCGGGCCGCTGCCGGTACGCGTAGCAGTACCGGTCGAGCACGCTGATCCGTTCCGCGGCGAGCATCACCGGCAGCACGAACGCGACGTCCTCGTACCAGCCGGGGCCGAAACGCAGGCCGTACCGGGTCAGGAAGTCCCGGCGGATCACCTTGTTGCAGGCGATCCACAGGATGTCGAGCAGCTTCGGGCGCTGCGCGAAGGTGAACGTCTCGGGCAGGTCGGTGCCGGCGTCGGTGACCGGATGGTGTTCGGCCGGCCGGTCGGGGTAGATCCGGGCGTAGCCGGTGACGAGCAGATCCGGGTCGGTGGCGGTGATCCGCTCGGCGACCGCGTCGAGGGTGCCGTCGGGCAGCCAGTCGTCGCTGTCGACACACCACACGTAGCGACCGGTGGCGTGGTCGATGCCGGTGTTGCGGGCGGCGCCGAGCCCGCCGTTGCGCTCCAGGGTGACGACCTTCAGGTTGCCGTGGCGTTCGGCGTACCAGGCGAGGATCTTCGCGGAGCCGTCGTCGGAGGCGTCGTCGACCGCGATCACCTCCAGTTCGTCCGGCGACCGCTCGGCGAACGACTGGTTGAAGATCGAGTCCAGGCACTGCGCGAGGTAGTCCTCGACCCGGTACACCGGGACGATCAGGCTCAACAGGGGCATGGGCGCCGCCCTCCGGCTGGTGTCGCGTCGGGGTTGTCCCGATCCCGCACGATTGGCGGGCCACGGGGCCGGTCGCCGGACAGCATCCGGGCGGTGGACGACGTGAGCGGTAGCGTCGGCTCAACGCCAGGTGACGACTGGGCGAACCACACATGGCGCTGCTCGTGCTGACGGCCACTCGTGCTGGCGGCCGCGTGTCGGTGGCCGCTCGTGCTGGCGCCGCGTGTGGGTGGCCGCTCGTGCGCCCACCGCGTGTGGGTGGCCGCTCGTGCGCCCACCGCGTGTGGGCGGCCCGGCGGCCGCCCGTGCGCTCGCGCCGTGGGGCGGCCCGTTGTCGATCTGGGCGGCAGAGACCTTACGGGGGCTGGATAAGGTCTCTGTTGCCCAGATCAACATGGCTGCCCGCCGCTTCGGGTGGGGCGCCCGCGCTCGGCGACGGCCTGGTGTACCAGGGCGATGATCCGTTCCGGGTGCCGGAGCACGTCGTCGGCGGTGAATCGCAGCACGAGCCAGCCGCAGGCGCGCAGGTCGTTGAGCCGGGCGACGTCGCGGCGGAACTGGGTGCGTTCCCGGTGGTGGTCGCCCTCGTACTCGATGGCGATCCGCCACCGTGGATAGGCCAGGTCGACGCGTCCGACGAACCGGCCCCGGTGGTCGTGGACCTCGTGCTGGGCGACGGGCGGCGGCAGCCCCCGTCGACCAGGACGAGTCGGAGTCTGGTCTCCATCGGTGACCCGCTGAGCGGCTCGGCGAGGGCGAGCACCTGCCGGAGTTGCCTGATTCCGGGGCAGGGCGGGTGGGCGGCGAGATAGTCGGCGAGGGTGTCGACCCGGACGACCCGCCGGGCGAGCAGCGCGTCGACAGCTACGACCGCCTCGACGCGGGGCAGCAGGCGGCCGAGATCGAACGCCGTGCGGGCCGGCGTGGTGACCGGCAGGTTCGCGAATCCCGTGATGTCGCCAGCGGGCAGGCGGTAGTAGCTGACCACGACGCGTTCCCGCCGACGAGGCCGGTAGGTGCCCGGCAGCACGACCGAAACCGGACTTCGCCGATCAAGGAGCGGCACGCCCCACAGGTAGGCGGCGCTGCGCCCGCCGATGGCCGCGCCCGGTGGCAGGATCAACGCGACCGCGTCGCACCACATCCGGTGGTCGTCGGGTTGGTAGCCGTCGGCGTGGACGTAGACGTCTGGCAGCAGCCGGTGCCAGGACCGCCCGCGTAGCATCCGTTTGGTGAGCAGGCCGCTGGCGATCGCCCGGCTTGCGCGGAAGGGCAGGAAGGCGAGTTCCCTGGGGACCTGAGCGACACGCGGCATCCGGCGAGCATCCCCGTTGGCCCGTTGGCCCGCCGTGCGCCCGGCACCCCGGCGCGGGGCGTGGCTGACACCCTGGCGCGGGCGCGGCCAGCACCCTGGCCCGCCGCGCGGCCGGCACCCCGGCGCGGGCGCCGCCGACGGTTCGGTGGTATGACCAGTGGATGCATGATGATCCGGCGCAACGGCTGGTGGACACCTTTCTCGCGGCCTTCAACACCCCGTCCGGCGACCGGATGGCCGAGTTGCTGGCCGAGGCGTTCACTCGCGACGTCACGTTCTGGGGGCCGTTGGGGCGTACCCAGGGGTTTATGGCGTTGGAGAACTTCGTGACGTATCTGCGTGGCCACGGGCGGGGGCCCGGGCGCATGGTGCGGACCAGCGCGGTCGACGCGCCGGGGGAGTGGGCCAGGTATGCCTGGGCATACCGGGACGCCAGCGGCGCGGTGGTGCTCGACGGCGTCGACATGGTGCACGTACGCGACGGCCGCATCGACCAGTTGGTGGTGTTCAGCGGCCCGTTGGCGGCCCGGCCGGACCCGGACCCGCCGGCGGCCGCCTGACCCGCGTTTCGATGCCGTCGAGGAAGACGGAAAGTCCGATGTGGAACGTCTCGCGGGCTTCCTGCTCCAGGTAGGGCACGGATTCGTCGGCCATCTCGAAGGCCCGCTCCTCGGCGAGCCGGCTGATGGTCGGGAACCGCTCGGCGAAGTCGGGGGTGACCTCGTCGAGCAGGGCCGAGCGGGCGTACCACCACTGGTCGTCGGAGACGCCGGTGACGCCGGGAGCCTGTCGGGTCTCGGCGATCGTCCGGGCCACGCCGCGGACGAAGTGCAGCAGGGAGTTGACGACGCGCATGAGGACGGGGGCCGGCAGGCCGCTGCCGGACAGGATGCGGACGACCGTCTCCAGCATCGTGTACTCGTTCGGTCCGAGCACCGCCCGGGCGTGCGAGATCTGGAGCATCCACGGGTGGCGTAGGTAGAACTCCCAGAGGCTTTCCGACCAGGTGGTCAGGGTGGCCCGCCAGTCGTCGCCGCCGGGCGGGTCGGTCGGTACCTCGGCGAGCACCCGGTCGTACATCAGGTCGACGAGTTCGGCCTTGCCGGGGACGTACGTGTAGAGGGCCATTCCGGTGCGGCCGAGCCGTTCCCCGACCGCGTTCATCGACAGGGCCGCCATTCCCCGGGCGTCGGCCAGTGCGATGGCGGCGTCGACGATCTCGTCGATCGTCAGGCCCGGCCGCCGGCCGGGGCGGGCGGGGGCGGGTTCGGTGCGGTCGGCGCGCCACAACAGGGTCATGGACCGCCGTGCGTCGCCCTGTCCGACGAATACCACCACGCGTTGCTCCCGGGGGGTGTATGGTTGCCTGCCGATTATTTCTTTATGACATAAAGCTATCTCGCCTGGATAGATCGGGTGCCAACTTCCAGGAAGGAAATCCCATGCCGAACCGCATCCTGCCCGCCGACAGCCACGACGTGATCGAGGTGCGTGGTGCCCGCGAGAACAATCTGACCAACATCTCCCTGGACATCCCCAAACGCCGGCTGACCGTCTTCACCGGCGTCTCCGGGTCGGGCAAGTCGTCGCTGGTCTTCGGCACCATCGCCGCGGAGTCGCAGCGCCTGATCAACGAAACCTACACGGCCTTCCTCCAGTCGTTCATGGGCAGCCCCAGCCGGCCGGACGTCGACGCGCTGCGCAACCTGAGCGCGGCGATCGTCGTCGACCAGGAGCGGATGGGCGCCAACTCGCGGTCGACGGTCGGCACCGCCACCGACGCGTACACGATGTTGCGGATCGTCTTCAGCCGGCTCGGCGAGCCGTACGTCGGTCCGGCGACCGCCTTCAGCTTCAACGCCCCCGACGGCATGTGCCCGCGTTGTGAGGGGCTCGGCCGGGTCACCGACGTCGACGTCGACGAGCTGGTCGACCGGGAACTCTCGCTCGACGAGGGGGCGATCACGGTGCCCGGGTTCAACGTCGGCGGCTGGTACTGGCAGAGCATCGCCCATTCCGGGTTCGTCGACCCGGCGGTGAAGCTGAAGGACTACACCCCGCAGCAGTGGGACGACTTCCTCAACAAGCCGTCGACCAAGGTCAAGATCAACGGCCTCAACACCACGTACGAGGGCCTGCTGGTCAAGGTCCGGCGCACGATCCTGGCCAAGGACCGGGAGTCGATGCAGGCGCACATCCGGGCGTTCGTCGACCGGGCCGTGGTCTATACCTCCTGCCCGGACTGCGGCGGCACCCGCCTCAACCCGGCGGTGCTCGGCTGCCGGATCGCCGGACGGAACATCGCCGAATGCGCCGCGATGCAGATCAGCGACCTGGCCGAGTTCGTCCGCAAGATCTCCGACCCGTCGGTGGCGCCGCTGCTGGCCGGGCTGACCGAGACGCTGGACTCGCTGGTCGAGATCGGGCTGGGCTACCTCAGCCTCGACCGCGAGTCCGGCACCCTGTCCGGTGGCGAGTCGCAGCGGGTCAAGATGGTCCGTCATCTGGGCTCCAGCCTCACCGACGTCACGTACGTCTTCGACGAGCCGACCGTCGGGCTGCACCCGCACGACATCGCCCGGATGAACGACCTGCTGCTGCGGCTGCGCGACAAGGGCAACACGGTGCTCGTCGTGGAGCACAAGCCCGAGGTGATCCAGATCGCCGACCACGTCGTCGACCTCGGGCCGGGCGCCGGCTCCGCCGGGGGGCAGGTCTGCTACACCGGCGACGTCGCCGGCCTGCGCGCCTCCGGCACGCTGACCGGCCGGCACCTCGACCACCGGGTGACGCTGCGCGACACCGTACGGAAGCCGACCGGGCAGGTGTCGATCACCGGTGCCCGGCTACACAACCTCAAGGACGTGCACGTCGACATCCCGCTCGGTGTGCTCACCGTCGTGACCGGGGTGGCGGGCTCCGGCAAGAGTTCGCTGATCCACGGTTCGCTGACCCGCCGCGACGGTGTGGTGGTGGTCGACCAGACGGCCATCCGTGGCTCCCGGCGCAGCAACCCGGCCACCTACACCGGCCTGCTCGACCCGATCCGTACGGCGTTCGCGAAGGCCAACGGGGTGAAGGCCGCCCTGTTCAGCGCCAACTCCGAGGGTGCCTGCCAGAACTGCAAGGGGATCGGGCTGGTCTACACCGACCTGGCGATGATGGCCGGGGTGGCGACCGTCTGCGAGACGTGCGAGGGCCGGCGGTTCACCGCCGAGGTGCTGACCCACAAGCTGCGGGGCAAGGACATCAGCGAGGTGCTGGCGATGTCGGTCGCGCAGGCCCGGGACTTCTTCCCGTCGGGTGCGGCCCGGGTCATCCTCGACCGGCTCGGTGACGTCGGCCTGGGCTATCTCGGCCTCGGCCAGCCGCTGACGACGCTGTCCGGCGGCGAGCGGCAGCGGCTGAAGCTGGCGATCCACATGGCCGAGAAGGCGGCGACGTACGTCCTCGACGAGCCGACGACCGGCCTGCACCTGGCGGACGTCGACCAGTTGCTGGCCCTGCTGGACCGGCTGGTCGACGCCGGCAACACGGTCATCGTCATCGAGCACCACCAGGCGGTGATGGCGCACGCCGACTGGCTGATCGATCTCGGTCCGGGCGCCGGTCACGATGGTGGGCAGGTGGTCTTCACCGGCACCCCGGCCGACCTGGTCGCGCACGGCGCCTCGCTGACAGCCCGCCACCTGCGCGAATACCTGGCCCGCGGCTAGCCCGAGTCGCGGGGCCGGCCGGGGCGGCGCCACCGCCCGGCCGGCCCCGCGATCTTGCACAAGGATTCGCCCAAAGGTGTGTAAAAGCGGGAGACAACTGCAAGATCGCGGGAAGGTGGGGCGCGGCGTCGGCATCTTGCGGGGTGGCAGTCGGAAATTTCCATCGACTGATTCAACTATTGCGATGCTGTGAACAAAGCTGGCAGTATGCCGGGCATCGATGCACCTGCTCGCAGGAAGTGGAGCAACCATGCCTGTCACCCGTCGCAGTTTCGTGTCGTCGGTGGTCGCCGGATCGGCCCTCGCCGCCGTGTCCACCTCCGACCTGCTCGCCGCGGCCTCCCCGGCCCACGCGGCCAGCCCGGTCGGCGACGTCGTCGGCAAGATCTCCGTCGGCTACCAGGGCTGGTTCTCCTGCCCCGGCGACGGCGCGCCGATCGGCGGCTGGTGGCACTGGAGCCGCGACCGATTCCAGCCGCCCTCACCGGCCAACACCACGATCGTCTCCTGGCCCGACATGCGCGAATACAGCCGCGGCTACCCGACCGCCTACCCCAATCTCGGCAACGGCCAGCCGGCGACCCTCTTCTCGTCGTACGACCAGCAGACCGTCGACACGCACTTCCGCTGGATGCGCGATTACGGCTGCGACACCGCCGCGCTCCAGCGGTTCAACCCGTTCGGCGACGAGGGCCCGACCCGCGACGCCATGGCGCTCAAGGTCCGCGACGCGGCCGAGCGCTTCGGCCGCAAGTTCTACATCATGTACGACGTCACGAGCTGGACGAACATGCAGTCGGAGCTGAAGACGGACTGGACCACCAAGATGTCGGCGTACACCGCGTCCCCGGCGTACGCCCGGCAGAACGGCAAGCCCGTCGTCTGCATCTGGGGCTTCGGCTTCAACGACCCCGGCCGCCCGTTCGCCCCGGCGCCCTGCCTCGAGGTGGTCAACTGGTTCAAGGCCCAGGGCTGCTACGTCATCGGCGGCGTGCCGACCTACTGGCGTACCGGCGTCAACGACTCGCGGCCCGGTTTCACCGAGGTCTACCGCGCCTTCGACATGATCTCGCCGTGGATGGTCGGCCGCACCGGCACCCTCGACGGCCTCGACTGGTTCCACACCAACGTCAACGTCCCCGACCAGGCCGACTGCAACGCCCGCGGCGTCGACTACCAGCCCTGCGTCATGCCGGGCGACCTGTCCGCCGGCCACCGGGCGCACGGCGACTTCTACTGGCGGCACCTCTACAACCTCATCCGGCTCGGCGCCCAGGGGCTGTACGTGTCGATGTTCGACGAGTACAACGAGGGCAACCAGATCGCCAAGACCGCCGAGACGGCCGCCTGGGTGCCGGCCGGCACCGGCATCCGGGCCCTCGACGAGGACGGGGTGGCCTGCTCGTCCGACTACTACCTGCGGATCACCGCCGACGGCGGCCGGATGCTCAAGGGGCAGCTCCCGCTGACCCCGGTGCGCCCGACCCCGCCGACGCTCGGCGGCCCCGACCCGACCGGTGACCTCGCCGCCGGCCGGCCCACCTCGGCGAGCAGCCAGAACGGCCCGTACGTCGCCGCGAACGCCGTCGACACCAGTGCCGCCACCTACTGGGAGAGCGCCGGGGCGCTGCCGCAGTGGATCCAGGTCGACCTGGGCGCGGCCCGGACCGTCGAGCGGGTCGTGCTGGCCCTGCCCGCCGGCTGGGGGACCCGCACCCAGATCCTGTCGGTGCAGGGCGGCACCGACGGGACCGCGTTCTCGACGCTCGCCGGGCCGGCCGGGCGGGTCTTCGACCCGGCCACCGGAAACCAGGTGACGATCAACGTCCCGGCGACGGCCGCCCGTCACGTACGGGTCACCGTCACCGGCAACACCGGCTGGCCGGCGGCCCAGCTCTCCCGGCTCCAGGTCTACGGGACGGCCGGGCAACCCGTCACCAACCTGGCCGCCGGCCGGCCGACCTCGGCCAGCGGCCACACCCAGAACCTGCTGCCCGGCAACGCCGTCGACGGCAACCCGGCCAGCTACTGGGAGAGCGCCAACAACACCTTCCCGCAGTGGATCCAGGTGGACCTCGGCGCCGCCGTCGCCGTCGGCCGGGTGGTGCTGAAGCTGCCGCCGGCGGCGGCCTGGCAGGCACGTACCCAGACGCTGTCGGTGCAGGGCAGCGCCAACGGCACCACCTTCACCACGCTCGCCGGGCCGGCCGGGCGGGTCTTCGACCCGGCCACCGGCAACACGGTGACCATCCAGTTCCCGACGAGCACCACCCGCCACGTCCGGCTGTCGATCACCGCCAACACCGGCTGGCCGGCCGGCCAGATCGGCGAGTTCGAGGTCTACGCGACCTGACCGTCAGACGGCTGCCGGTACGGGGGCCGGCAGCCCGGTCAGCTCGGACAGCGGCCGGTGCGGCTGCCGGCAGGCCGTCGCCAGCACCTCCAGGTAACCGTCCATCCAGGACTCCGCCGTCGCCGGGTCGAGCCGGTCGAGTGCGTACTCCAGGTAGCCCTCCAGCCCGTACGACCGGGGGATCAGCCCGCAGAGCAGCGCTTTGCGGGCGGCGCCGGTCGGCAGGTCCTCCACCTCGGCCGTCAGCCCCGGCATGTCCAGCTCCAGGTTCAGGGTGCTCTGGTACGCGAAGCTCACCGCCGCCAGCGGCGGCGACCCGCCACCCGCATCCTCGATCAGCCGGTCGTAGATCCACCCGACCGGCAGCATGTTGTCTGCTCCGGCGAACAGTCCCATCCCGACCTGGTCGACCAGGTCGGCGAAGGTGGCGGCGGTGTCGGCGCGGACCCGTATGAACAACGGGCAGGCCACCATCCCGACCGTCTCGGCGAACTCGCCCCGGTCCCGGTTGGCGTACGGCAGGGAGATGGTGACGTCGCCCCGACCGGTCAGCCGGGCGAGCAGCACCCCCATCGCCGCGGCCAGCGTCGGGAACAGCGTCGTGTTCCGCTCCACGGAGAACGCCCTGACGTCGCGCTCCACGTCGGGCGGCACGAGGAAGTGGTGGGCCCCGCCCCGCCCGGTCGGCACCGCCGGCTCCGGCCGGTCGTACGGCAGGTCGAGGGCGAATCCTTCGAGGGTCAGTTCCGTCGACCAGTAGTCCGCCCGCCGGCGCCGGGTCCCGGCGTCGTACACCCGCTGCTCCCAGTGGGCGAAGTCGATCGACTGGACGGCCGGCGGGGTGCGGTCGGGGGCCTCGCCGGCCAGCGCCCGGCGGTAGCCGGCCGCCATGTCGTGCAACATCACCGACACGGCCCAGCCGTCGCAGGCGACGTGGTGCACGACGATCATCAACCACCAGGTGTGCGCGTCGACCCGGACCAGTTGCAGGCGCAGCGGAAGCTCGTGGACGAGGTCGAACGCGGTCTGGGCGACGGCCCGGCTGACGTTCTCGGCCCGCTCCAGCCGGTCCGGATCCGGCAGGCCGGTGACGTCGACGACGGGCAGCGTCACCGGCTGGTGGGCGTACACGATCTGCACCGGCCCGTCGCCGTCGACGACGAACCGGGACCGCAGCGCCTCGTGCCGGGCCACCACGGCGTCCAGCGCGGTCCGCAGCGCGGCCTCGTCGAGTGTGCCGGTGAGGACCAGCCGCATGCTGACGTTCCAGGTGGCGGTCGGCGGGTTCGCGTTGATGACCGACAGCATCCGGTCCTGCTGGTAGCAGAGCGGACCCCGGGCGACCTCGACCCGCTCCGGCGCCGGCCCGGCACCGAGACGGTCCAGCAGCTCGGAGCGGTACGTCCGCAGCGCCGCGACCAGTTCGGGCGTGACCGCGTCGGCGGGGGCGTCGAAGTGGAGCTGCCCGTCGTCGGTCGTCAGCCGCACGTCGTGGCCGGCGACGTACGCCAGCAGTTCGTCGAGGTTCACAGCGTGCCCCTGACCCGGGCGGGGGCGGCGGGCCGCTGCTCACGCAGGTGCTCGGCCATCGCCCGGATCGTCGGCGCCCGGAAGAACCGCAGCACCGGGTACTCCACGCCGGTCGTCTCCCGCAGCCGGCCGAGCAGCCGCATCGCGGTGATCGAGTGGCCGCCGAGGGCGAAGAACGACGCGTCGGCCGGGGTCTGGTCCGGCGCCCGGTCCAGTGCGGCGCACCACAGCGCCCGTATCGTCTGCTCCAGGTCGTCGGCGGGCCGGTCCGGCTCCGCCGGCACGGCCGTCACCGGTGGCGCGGCGACCACCGGCGGCACCGCACCGGCCGGGGCGGGTGACCGCACGGTGGCGGGGGCCGGTCCCGGGTTGGACGGGCCGGCCTGGAACTCGGGGGCGGGCAGCGCGGCCCGGTCGACCTTGCCGTTGCTGTTCACCGGCAGCGCCGGCAGGAACGCCCAGGCCCGGGGCACCATGTGGTCCGGCAGTTCCCGCGCCAGGGCGTCGGCCAGCCGTCCGGCGAGCCCGTCCGGGGCGGCGCCGCCGGCCGGTACGACGTACGCGGCGAGGTAGGCGTCGCCGGACCGGTCGCGCGGCGCGGTCACCACGCCGTCGATGACCCCGTCCAGCCCGAGCAGCACGGCGGTCACCTCGGCCGGCTCCACCCGGTAGCCGCGGACCTTCACCTGGTCGTCGATCCGGCCCAGGAACTCCAGCTCCCCGGCCGGGTTCCAGCGGACCAGGTCACCGGTGCGGTAGAGCCGCTCGCCGGGCGCGGCCGGGACGCCGGTGACGAACCGTTCCGCGGTCAGTTCCGGCCGGTGCAGGTAGCCCAGCGCCAGGCCCGGCCCGCCGATGTACAGCTCGCCGCGGGCACCGACCGGCACCGCCCGTCCGGCGGCGTCCAGCACGTGCAGGCGTACGTTGTCGACCGGCCGGCCGATGCTGACCGGGCCGTCGTCGACGGTCGGGTCGGCGACGACGGCGGTGGTCGCCAGAATGGTGGCCTCCGTCGGGCCGTAGACGTTGCGGACCTCGTACGACACGCCGGGGTGGGGGCGGGTCCGCAGCCGGTCGCCGCCGATCAGCAGGTGCCGCAGCGGCGGCTGGAGCGGTGCCGGCAGCGCCAGGACCGCTTCGGCGAGCGCGGTGGGCAGGATCGTCAGGGTCACCCCGGCGGTGCGGTACCAGCGGGCCAGGGCCGTCGGGTCGAGGCGTACGTGGTCGTCGGCGATCGCCAGGCTCGCGCCGGCGAGCAGCGCGGGCCAGACCTCCAGCACCGAGGCGTCGAAGCTCTGTCCACACACGACGGCGTGCCGGTCGGCGGGGGTGACGCCGGTGGCGTCGGTGTGCCACCGGATCAGGTTCAGTACGGCGCGGTGGCTGACCGCGACCCCCTTCGGCCGGCCGGTCGAACCGGAGGTGTAGATCACGTAGGCCGCCGCGTCCGGGTCACCGGCCGGCGCGGTGATGCCGGCGGCCGGCGTGCCGGACACCGTGTCGAGGTGCACCACGGCCACCCCGTCCGGCAACGGCGGCACATCGGCGTCCGATGTGGACAACATGATCCGGGCTCGGCTGTCGGCGACCATGAACCCTACCCGGGGGGCGCCGAGTCCGGGATCCAGCGGCAGGTAGGCGGCACCGGCCCGCAGCACCGCGAGCATCGCCACGACCAGGTCCGGCGACCGGGGCAGCCACAACGCCACGACGTCACCGGGTCCGGTGCCGGCCGCCCGCAGCCGGCCGGCCAACTCGTCGGCCCGCGCGTCGAGCTGCCCGTACGTCAGCACCGTGCCGCCGCCGAAGACCGCGACGCTCTGCGGCGCCGTCGCCGCCCGGCAGGCCACGGCGGTGTGCAGGCACTCGTCGGGGACCGGCCGGACCGGGCCGGAGCCCCACCGGTCGAGCGTCTCCCGGTCGGCGGCGGTGAGCCCGCCCAGCCGCGACAGCGGCGCCCCGGGGTCGGCGGCGACCGCCGCCAGCAGGCCGACGAAGGTGTCGGCCAGCCGCTGCGCGGTCGACGCCTCGAACAGGTCGACGTTGTATTCCAGCCGGGCACCGATCCCGTCGCGCCGGTTGGTCAGGTAGAGGACCAGGTCGACGACGGCCCGGTCGGCGCCGACGTCGAGGGTGGTCGCGGTGACACCCGGCAGGTCGAGCCGGAACGCGACGTCGTTCTCGAACTCGGCGATCACCTGGAAGATCGGGTTGCGGCTGGTGTCGCGCTCCGGGGCGACCGCGCCGACCACGCTCTCGAACGGCACGTCGGCGTGGTCGTAGGCGGCCAGCGCAGTCGCCCGGGTCCGGGCCAGCAGCTCGGTGAACGCCGGGTCGCCGGTCAGGTCGAGGCGCAGGGCCAGGGTGTTGAGGAAGAAGCCGACGACCTCCTCGGCGCCCGGCGGCCGGTCGGTCACCGGGGTGCCGACGATGACGTCCTCCTGCCCGGCGTACCGGCCGACGGTCGCGGCGAACGCGCTGGTCAGCACCATGAACAGGGTGGCCCGTTCGCGGCTGGCCAGGGTCCGCAGCGCGGCGGCGACCGCCGGCTCGACGAGCCGGACGACGGACCGGCCCCGGGTGCCCATCACCGGCGGCCGGGGACGGTCGGTCGGCAGGGCCAGCACCGGCAGCTCCCCGCCGAGGCGGTCCCGCCAGTAGGCCAGGTCCGCCCGGGCCTTGTCGCCGTCGAGCGCGGCGACCTGCTCCACGGCGAAGTCGGCGTACCCGCGCGGCAGTGCGGGCAGCGCCGCCGGCACACCCTCGACCCGGGCCCGGTAGAGCGCCGACAGGTCGCGGGTGACGACGGTCGCCGACGTCGCGTCGACCACGATGTGGTGGAACGACAGCACCAGCACGTGCCGGGTGTCGGCCAGCCTCAGCAGCCGGGCGTGGAACAGCGGGCCGGTGGTCAGGTCGAACACGTGCGTGCTCTCCCGCTCCACCGCGACCCGGCAGACCGCGTCCTCGTCGGCGCCGGTGTGGTCCTCGACCGTGAAGTCCGCCGCGGCCGGCGGCAGCACCCGCTGCACCGGCTCGCCGTCGACCTCGGTGAAGACCGTACGGATCGCGGGGTGCCGTTCGACGAGCTGGTCCAGCGCGGCCCGCAGCGCCGGTACGTCGAGCGGGCCGTCCAGCCGGATGAAGGCCGGCTCGTTGTAGGCGCTGCGGCCGGGGAAGAGCCGGTCGAGGAACCAGATCCGGCGCTGTCCGGGCGACAGCGGAGCGGTGCGCGGCGGCCCGTCGACGTCGGCGGCCGGCCGGGCCGGGGCCGGCGCGACCTCGATCGGCGCGGCGGGCGCCGGTGCGGGCTGGGCCGGTTCGGCGGCCGAGCGCCGGCGCAGCAGGTCGAGGTGCGGCAGCCCGTCGGCCAGCCGCTCGGTGGGCACCCCGAAGTCGACCAGGGCGGCGATCTCGTCGACGCCGGCGGCGGCCAGCGACCCGACCACCGCCGCGCACTCGTCCGGTGAGCCGATCAGGGCCCGGGACTCGCAGTACCGCTCGTACGCCCGCTCGAAGACGAAGTCGAGGTCGTCCTCGCGTACGTTGTCCATGTCGATCTGGAAGCCGAGGCTGTTGGTGACCTGGCCGAAGAGCGACAGCGACGAGCGCATGTACGACCGCAGCGGCTCGAACGCCTCGGCCCGCGCCCGGCGGCCGTCGGTGCCGACGTACGTGTGCGCCAGCACCACCACCCGGCCCGGATCGAGCCCGTGCGCGGCCCGCGCCTTCCGGTACAGCGCGATGTTGTCGGCCAGCTGCTCAACCGACTGGCTCATCAGGTTCGTGATGACGCCGAGGTCGTGCTCGGCGGCGAGCTGGAACGACTCCGGGCGCCCGACGACGGCGGTGAACATCGGCGGCGCGGACTGCACCGGGCGCGGGAAGATGCGTACCGGCACCTCCTCGCCGCTGCCCGAGACCCGGGTGAGCGGGTCGCCGCGCCACAGCCGGCGGACCTGGTCGAGATGTTCGTACATGACCTCGCGGTGCCGGCCGAAGTGTTGCGGGGCCAGCACGAAGTCGTTGGCGTGCCAGCCGGACGCGCACCCGATCCCGACCCGCCCGCCGGACAGGTTGTCCACCATGGACCATTCCTCGGCGACCCGGACCGGGTCGTGCAGCGGGAGTACGACCGAACCCGCGTTGAGCCGGATCCGGGTCGTCTCCCGGGCGAGCGCGGCGGCGAGCACCACCGGGTTCGGGAAGACGCCGCCGAAGGAGTGGAAGTGCCGTTCCGGCATCCACAGCGAGTGGAAGCCGTGGGTGTCGGCGAACCGCGCGGTCTCGATGATCGAGCGGTACTTCTCGTCGGGCGCGCTGTCGGCGGGATAGTCGCCGAAGAAGTAGACGCTGAAGTCCGGTGCCGTCCGCGTACCCGCCGGCACCGGCTCGGTGCGGGCGGCCGTCACGACCGGCTCGGCGGTGCGGGACCCCGGCGGGGCGGGGGCGTCGGCCCGCACCGGCACGGCGGTCCCGGCGTCGGCCCGGGCCGGTACGGCGGTCCCGGCGTCGGCCCGGGCCGGTACGGCGGTCCCGGCGTCGGCCCGGGCCGGTACGGCGGACCCGGCGGCGCTCCGGGCCGGGACGGGCGCGGCGGCCGGGACCGGTACGCCGCCACCGGTCGGGAAGTAGCCGGCGGACCGCATCTCCCGCAGCGAGTCGCGTACGGCGTCGGCCACCTGCTCCACGTCGGCGTCGGTGTGCGCGGTGGAGAGGAAGAAGTTCCGCCACTCCCACACGAAGACGCCCTTGAGCAGCAGGTGGTGGTAGAGCAGTTCCATGTCGGCGCGGTGCTCGAAACGGAACTGCGAACCGAAGTGCCCCAGCCGGACCGGGAACTCCTCGTCCTCGAAGAACCGGTTGAGCGACCCGACCAGTTCGTCGGTGCGCGCGTTCAGCCGCTCCTGGAGGTGCGGGCTGTGCTGTTTGAGATGGGTCAGCACCGCCCGGGCGGCCACCATCGACACCGGGTGTTGGATGTAGGTGCCGCCGAAGAACGTCGTCTCGCGGGGCGGGCGGCTGTCGTCGCCGTACTGCCAGAAGCCGCCGTCGACGCCGTCCATGATGTCCTCGCGGCCCGCGATCGCGCCGATCGGGAAGCCGCCGCCGAGCGCCTTGCCGTACGTCGCCAGGTCGGGGGTGACGCCGAAGAGGCCCTGCGCCCCCCGGGGGTGCGGCCGGAAGCCGGTCAGCATCTCGTCGAACATCAGCACGATGCCGTGCCGGGTGGTGATCTCCCGCAGCGAGTGCAGGAACTCGACGGGTCGCAGCGTCGGGTGCCGGCTCTGGATCGGCTCGACGATCACGGCGGCCAGTTCCGAACCCAGCGACTCGATGACGGCCAGGCTCTCCGGCGCCCCGTAGTCGAGGACCACCAGGTCGCTGACGGCGCTGCCCGGGATGCCGGTCGACACCGGGACGGTGACCCGGTCGGCGCCGGTCCCGTTGGAACGGCCGAGCACGTTGTCGGCGTGGCCGTGGTACGACCCGTGGAACATCACGATTTTGTCGCGGCCGGTGGCGGCCCGGGCCAGCCGGATCGCGGCCGAGTTCGCTTCGGTGCCGGAGTTGGCGAACGCGACCCGGGGCAGCCCCACCATCTCGCTGAGGAGTACCGCCGCCTCGCCGGTGTCGATGCTGCGCGGCCCGAGCTGGACGCCCCGGGACAGGTGCTCGCGTACCGCCTCGGTCACGAACTGCGGCTCGTGGCCGAAGAGCAGCACCCCGAAGCCCATCGTGATGTCGACGTAGCGGTTGCCGTCGACGTCCTCCAGCCAGGAGCCGCGGGCCCGCTGGCCGGCGATCGGATACAACATCTCCTTGGTGCCGCTGCGGAATCCGACCACGGCCCGGCTGTCGGCCAGCGGCCGGCGATAGCGCTGGGTGATCTCCCGGGAGGTCCGGGTCTTCGCCACGAGCCGCTGCCGCAGCTCGTCGACGTGTGCCCGCTGGGCGTCGGTGCGCTGCCCGGCCGTCATCCCCGAGCCGTGCGCGACGGTCACCCTCGGCCCGTGTACGACCGGCGCGTCCACGGCCGGGGTATCCGGGGCGGCCGGGGCGCCCTCGGTGGTTCCGGCGGCGGAGGCTTCGGCGGCGACCGGCGCCGGTGCGGCGGCCGGCGGCTGGGGGGCGGCCGGTGGCTGGGGGGCGGCCGGCGGTGCGGTGGCGGAACGCAGGACGGCGAGCTGTTCCTCGATGAGCTGCGACTGCCGGACCATCTCCTGGAGCTGGGCGGCGAGGTCGGCGATGGCGCCGCCGGCCGGCGCGGCCGGGCTCCCGGCGGCCGGGAGCTGCCCGGTGACGGACTCGGCGGGTTGCCGTGGCGCCGGGACGGTGGCCGGCGGGGCGGGTGCGGCGGGGGCCGGTGCCGCGATCACGGCCGGCGGGGCGGGTGCGATGGGGGGCAGCGCCGGCGCCGCGATCACGGCCGGCGCGGCGGGCACCGGGGCGGGCGGGACCGGAACCGCCGGCATGCTCACCGGGGACGGCGTCACGGGCGCGGCAGGGGACGCGGCCGGGGCGGGGACCGGGGGAGGGGCGCCCGTCGGGCCGGCGCCGATCCGGGCCACGACCAGCCGGGACAGCCGGGCCGGGGTGTCGCCCTCGTCGAAGAGTTCGCGCATCGCGACCCGTACCGAGAACTCGCCCTCCAGCTCGCGCAGCATGTTGATCATCGTCAGGGAGTCGGCGCCCAGGTCGAGGAAGGGCGTGTCCACCCGTACGTCGGCCAGGGCACAGCCCAGGTGCCGTGCGGTGAGTTCGCGGACCCGTTCGGAGACGTCCTCGACACCCGGGCTCCGGTCGGTGCGGCTCGTGGCCCCGTTTCCCAGCATCGTTCCTCCAGAGACTTGCGGTTGGCCGGGGTCACACCCCAGAGACACTGCTGCCGTTGTGGCGGTCGGTCGCCGGGGCCGGTGCCCCCGGTTCGGTGGCCGGTCGTGCCGCGACGACCTCGGCGAGTTGGCCCAGCAGCCGGGCCTGCGTGGCGGCCAGGCCGCGTACCTGTTCCGCGACGGCCGCGACGGCCCGCAGCGTCTGTTCGTCGGCCCCGGCCGGCGGCGGGCCGGCGGCGACCGGTCCGATCCAGTGTGGACGGTGTTGGAACGGGTAGGCCGGCAGCGGCACCCGCCCGCCGCCGCAGCCCGCGAGCAGCACCGGCCAGTTCACGGCGGCGCCGGTCGCGTGCAGCCGGGCGACCGCCCGGCCGAGCGATTCGATCTCGGCGCCCCGCCGCTGGGTGGCGGTCACCGGGCGGTCCGGCAGCACCGCGCGGCCCAGCCCGGCCAGTACGGCGTTCGGCCCGACCTCGACCAGCGGCGCGTCCCCGGACCGGCCGACCGTCTCCAGCACCAGGTCGAAGCGGACCGGCTCGCGGGCGTGCCGCAGCAGGTGCGCGACGTCGACCACGTGTCCGGCCGGCAGCACCGTGCCGTCCAGGCCGTTGACCAGCGGAATCCGTAGCGGGCGCAGCGGCACCGTGGTGAGCGCCCGGCGCAGGTCGGCCAGCACCGGATCGAGCAGGGCGGAGTGGAAGGCCCGGTCGACCGCCAGCCGCTGCCAACGCACACCCCACCCGTCGAGCAGCGCGCCGGCCCGGTCCACGGCGGCGGCCGGCCCGGCGAGCACCCGGTTCGTCGGCGTGTTGACGGCGGCGAGGTCGAGGTCACGGCATTCGGCGCGGACCCGGTCGACGGTCTCCGGGTTGGCGAGCACCGCGAGCATTCCGCCGGGAGCGGTCGCCCGGTGCATCAGTTCGCCGCGCAGCCGGGTCAGCCGGATACCGTCGGCCAGCGACAGCGCGCCGGCCGCGTGCAGGGCCGCGTACTCGCCGACGCTGTGCCCGGCGACCAGGCCCGGGGCGATCCCGAGCGCGGCCCACAGCCCGGTCAGCGCCGCCTGGTAGGCGAACAGCGCCGGCTGGGCGAACTCGGTGTCCCAGACCGCGTCCGATGTGGACTCACCGGTGAGCGCGGCCAGCAGCGACCGGCCGCCGGCCTCGGTGTGCAGCCGGTCGCACTCGTCGAGTACGGCGCGGAAGGCCGGGAAACGGTCGTACAGGACCCGGGCCATCCCCGGTGCCGGGGTGCCCTGCCCCGAATAGAGGAAGACCGGCGCGTCCTGGGCCGGCTCGCCGGTGACGAACCGGAGGTCGGACCGGTCCGGCCGGTCGAGATACGCGTCGAGGGCGTCGGCCAGAGCCGATGGGGTGGCGCCGAAGGCGACCAGGCGGTGCCGCAGGTGCGGGCGCCCGAGCGCCGTGGTGGTGAGCAGGTCGGCGACCTCGACGTCCGGGTCGCCGCGCAGGTGGTCGCGCAGCGCCGTGGCGAGGCCGGCCAGCGCGTCCGGGTGCCGGGCGGACAGCGGCAGCAGGCCGGGGATCTGTGCGCCGCCGGCCGGTACGCGCCGCGCCGGCGCCTCCTCCAGGATCAGGTGGACGTTGGTGCCGCCGACACCGAGTGCGGTCACCGCCGCCCGGCGCGGCCCGTCACCGGCCGGCCACGGGCGCGGCGCGGTCGGCACGTAGAACGGGCTCGTGTCGAGGTCCAGGGCCGGGTTGGGGCGCTGGTAGCCGGCCATCGGCGGGATCTCGCCGTGCCGCAGCACCAGGATCGTCTTGATCAGGCCGGCCATGCCGGCGCAGGCGTCGAGGTGCCCGATGTTGGGCTTCACCGAGCCGATCGCGCAGTAGCCGACCCGGTCGGTGTGCTCGCGGAACGCCGAGGTCATGCCGTCGAACTCGATCGGATCGCCCTTGAAGGTGCCGGTGCCGTGCGTCTCCAGGTAGCCGATCCCGTCCGGCGAGACCCCGGCGACCTCGTACGCGCGCAGCAGCGCGCCGCGCTGCCCGGCCGCGCTCGGCGCGGTGTAGCTGTGCTTGGCGGCGCCGTCGTTGTTGATCCCGCACCCGAGCAGCACCGCGTGGATCGTGTCGCCGTCGGCGACCGCCCGGTCCAACCGCTTCAGCAGTACGGCGGCGACCCCGTTTCCGCCGACGGTGCCGTCCGCCTCGGCGTCGAAGGCCCGGCAGCGGCCGCTGCGGGACAGGATCGAGCCCTTGACGTAGCGGTAGCCGAGCGCCACCGGCACGTGCACCGCGGCCGCGCCGGCCACCGCGAGGTCGGCGTCGCCGGCGAGCAGGGCCTGGCTGGCCAGGTGGACCGCGACCAGTGAGGTCGAGCAGCCGCTCTGCACCCCCATCGACGGCCCGGTCAGCCCGAGCCGGTAGGAGGCCCGGGTGGCGAGGAAGTCGGCGTGGTTGCCGACCGCCACCTGCATCCCCGACAGCCAGTCGTCGGCCCGGTCGGGATGGGCGAGGTTGCTCAACAGGTAGGTGTTGAGCGGGTAGAGGTGGAAGCCGACCCCGGCGAACACCCCGACCCGGGTCCCGGGCGCGGTGGCGGCGTAGCCGCCGTGTTCCAGCGCGTGGTAGCAGGTCTCCAGGAAGATCCGGTGCTGCGGGTCGGTGACCCGGGCCTCGTGGGCGCTGATGCCGAAGAACTCGGCGTCGAACCCCTCGATGTCGTCGAGCACGCCGCTGACCCCGACGAAGTCGGGTGCGCCGCGCAGGTCGGCGGGTACGCCGGCCGCGGCCAGCTCCCGGTCGCCGAAGCGGCGTACGCTGCATACCCCGTCGCGGATGTTGCGCCAGTAGGTCTGCGGGTTGTCGGCACCGGGCAGCCGGAACGCCATCCCGATGACCGCGATCCGCCGGTCCATTCCCTCGGTCATGTGCCCGCCTCGCTCCGCTCGGCCGGCCCATGACTGGTACTGAGCTTGCCGATGCCCTCGCTGCGCTCGGTCATGTGCCCGCCTCGCTCCGCTCGGCCGGCCCATGACTGGTACTGAGCTTGCCGACGCCCTCGCTCCGCTCGGCCATGTCCGCCTCGCCGCGTTCGGTGGTGGGGCCGGTGGGGCGGTTGACGACCTCGGGTACGCCGCCGGCCGGTTCCGGAACCGGGTCACCGGTCCTGGCCGGCTCTCCGGTGTCGGTCGGCCCGGCGGTCCCGCGTCCCCGTCGGCGCAGGACGAGAACGGCGAGGAATGCCAGGGCGAGCACGATGGCCAGCCCGTGGAAGATCGCTACGACCGCGAGCGGGCTCATCCGCTCCATCAGCGCGGCGCAGAGCACCATGCCGCCACCGAAGCCGAAGTTCTCCGCCATCGCCGAAAAGCCGAAGACGTAGCCGCGCTGCTCGTCCGGCGCGGTCTGCAGCCGCGAGGTGTACGCGATCTCGGTGAACCCGTCGGCGACGCCGGCCAGCAGCGCGACGAGGATGCCGAAGATCAGCGGCGGGGTGGTGAACGCGAGGATGAACGCCAGCGACATCACGATGGCGCCGATCGCGAAGGCCCGTTCGTTGATGGAGCGTTCGCTCCGCTTCGACCACCAGGCCACCGCGCGCTGGGCGAGGATGCTGCCGATCGCCCAGACGGTCCAGAACTGCGACATGAACGCGGCCGGGTTGCCCGGGTCGATGCTGCTGGAGAGCACCGGCAGGCCGACGTTGTGCGAGGCGGACCCGAATCCGTCGATCGCCCGCAGGCCGATCATGGCGAGCAGGATCGGGGCGGCCTTGAGGAAGCGCAACGCGGTGAGTTGCGCGCCGAGCAGGCTCTCCCGTTTCGCGCCGGCTTCGCCGGCCGGGCCGTCGGCAGCCGGTGCGGCGGCGATCCTGCGGGTGCTGATCGGCAGCCGGGCCAGGTTGAGTGCGGCGAAGGCGAAGGTCAGCGCGTTGATGATGAACGCCGCGGTGTAGCCGAGGGTGGCGATGACCAGCCCGGCGGACGCGAACCCGGCCACCATCGCCAGGGACCGCCCGGTGACCAGGAGGGCGTTGGCGCGTACCCGCCGGTCGGCCCCGACGATCTCGGGGATGCTGCTGCGCAGCGCGACGCTGGACAGCGTGCCGCAGATGCCGGTGATGGTGGCGATGGCGTAGAGCAGGGTGCTCTGCGTCGCCACCGGGGCGAGCACGAGCACCACCATGGCGACCGCCTGGGTGGAGTCGGCGGTGACCATCACCCGCTTGCGGTCCAGCCTGGACACCGCGCTGCCGGCCAGCAGGCCGGTGAGGAAGCTCGCGCCCAGCCGCAGCGCCATGAACAGGCCGGTCTGCAGTGCGCTGCCGGTCAGGTGATAGGCGAAGAGGTTGAGTGCCACCATGTTGAGGTAGCTGCCGTAGGAGGACACGGCGTTGCCGACGGCGAGGAAACGGAAGTGCCGCATGGCGCGCGAGGCGCCGTTCGCGGACCCACTGACTCTCATGCGCGCATAATTTTCCGTCAATATCTGATCAAGTGAATGATTGACGAATGCGAGTATAGTGACGAATCCCTGTGTGTCGAGACTCTGACGCAGGGTGATCAGTGTCCCGGTGTCACGTACCCGTCACCATCGACGCGGCGTGATCGCCGCCGGGTCGAAGCCGCCGCGCGGGCCCGCCGGCCCCGGCGCCCACGGCGGGCCGGTGGCCGCCACCACACCCACCGACCCGGCCCGGTAGGTGTGCGACCATGCGTCGGCGACACCCGTACGGAACAGATCGGAAAGGGCGATGGCCATGGCCGGAACCTCCCTCGGCAAGGCCCTGTCCATCCTGGAGGCCCTGGAGAACGAACGCGGCAGCGCCAGCCTCGGCGAGGTCGCCCGGGCCACCGGCGTCACCAAGCCGACCGCACACCGGATGCTCGCCCTGCTGGAGGAGCGCGGCTACGTGTGCCGCCTGCCCAACCGCGACTACGCCCTCGGCCCCCGGCTGATCCCGCTCGGCGATCACGCCCGGCGCCGGAACTCCCTGGTCACCGTCGCCGGGCCGGTCCTGGACCGGCTCGTCGCGCAGTGCAACGAGACGATCCACCTCGGCGTGGTCAGCGGCCGCTCGCTGCTCTACGTCGACCGCCGCGAACCGGCCGACGACGCCGTCCGGCTGGGCGTCCTGCCGGCAGCGCTGACCAGCCTGCACGCCAGCGCGGCCGGCAAGGTGCTGCTGGCGTTCGGCCCGGACGCGCTCCTGGAACAGGTGATCGACAGCGGGCTGCCCCGCTACACCGCCCACACGATCACCTCCTCCGACGAGCTACGGGCCGAGTTGAGGCAGGTCAGCGCACAGGGCTACGCGCTGAACGAGCAGGAGCGCAACGAGGGCATCCGGGCGGTCGCGGTGCCGGTGCTGACCGCCGACGGGCGCTGCCCGGCCGCGCTCAGCGCCGCCGGCCCGATCCGGCGCCTCACCCTCGACGGGCTGGACCGCGCCCGGACCCTGCTGGCCCGGGGCGCGGCCGAGATCGCGGCGGCCGACGTCTTCTGAGCGCGGGCCGGCCCGCGCGAATACCGCGCGGGCGGTGGGGAATACCGCCGCGCACGCGCGTGCCGGGATCCCCCTGTACGCGCCTGCCAGGGATCACCGCGCGTACGCCCAGGAGGAGGAGCAGCCATGCCCTACGTGACCGTCGGTACCGAGAACTCCGCGCCGATCGACCTCTACTACGAGGATCACGGCTCCGGCCAGCCCGTCGTGCTCATCCACGGCTTCCCGTTGAGCAGCGCGGCCTGGGAGAAGCAGGTGCCGGCCCTGCTGATGGCCGGCTACCGGACCATCGCCTACGACCGGCGCGGCTTCGGCCAGTCGGCCCGGCCGACCGAGGGCTACGACTACGACACGTTCGCCTCGGACCTGAACATGCTCGTCAACGAGTTGGACCTGCGCGACGTGGTGCTGATCGGCCACTCGATGGGAACCGGCGAGGTGACCCGCTACCTCGGGACGTACGGCTCCGACCGGATCAGCCGGGCGGTGCTGGTCAGCACGATCCCGCCGTACCTGCTCAAGACCGCCGACAACCCGGAGGGGGTCGACAAGGCCGTGTTCGACGGGTTCCAGCAGGCGATCGTCGCGGACCGCTACGCCTACCAGACCAGCTTCCTCAACGACTTCTTCAACTACGACCAGACCAGGGGCAAGCAGGTCAGCGAGGAGGCGTACCGGGCGAACTGGAACACCGCGGTCAGCGCGTCGCCCATCGGCACCTACGAGTGCGTCAGCAGTTGGCTGACCGACTTCCGGGCCGACGTGGCGCGCATCGACGTACCGACGCTGATCATCCACGGGGACGCCGACCGGGTGCTGCCGTACCCGGTGACCGCGCCCCGGCTGAACGCCATGCTGCCGGACAGCGAACTGGTGACGCTGCCGGGCGCCCCGCACGCGATCCCGTGGACGCACGCCGACGAGGTGAACAACGCGATCATGCAGTTCATCGGCGCCCGTACCCCGGCGATGGCCAAGAAGAAGTAGGTCCCGCGATCTTGCACTTGTCGCCGGGCAGAAGCGACAAAAGGGGAGATAACTGCAAGATTGCGGGGGGCAGGGCAGGCAGGGTCAGCCGCGCAGGTACGCGAGGACGGCGAGGACCCTGCGGTGGGCGTCCTCGTCCGGCGGCAGGTCGAGCTTGGCCAGCACCGAGCCGATGTGCTTGGCCACCGCCGCCTCCGACACCACCAGGGTGCGGGCGATGGCCGCGTTCGACCGGCCCTCGGCCATCAATCCCAGCACCTCCCGCTCGCGCGGCGTCAGCCGGGACAACGGATCCCGGCGGCGGCGCAGCAGTTGGCGGACCACCTCCGGGTCGACGACCGTGCCGCCGGCGGCGACCCGGGCCAGCGCGTCGACGAACTCCTCGACCTCACCGATGCGGTCCTTGAGCAGGTAGCCGACCCCGGCGCCCCGGCCGGAGTCGAGTAGTTCCGCCGCGTACGTCTGCTCGACGTACTGGCTGAGCACCAGCACGGCCAGCGACGGCCGGGCGGCGCGCAGCGCGACGGCGGCCCGCAATCCCTCGTCGGTGAAGCCGGGCGGCATCCGTACGTCGGTGACCACCACGTCCGGCCCGTGCACCCGGACCGCCTCGACCAGCGCGGTCGCGTCGCCGACCGAGGCGACGACGGTGTGCCCGAACCGCTGGAGCAGCCCGGCCAGCCCCTCCCGCAGCAGGACCGAGTCCTCGGCGAGCGCTACCCGCACGGGATCTCCGCCCGGACCACGGTCGGCCCGCCGGCCGGGCTCGACAGCAGCAGCCGCCCGTCGACGGCCGCGACCCGGTCGGCGAGCCCGGTCAGCCCGCTGCCGGCGGCCGGGTCGGCGCCGCCGACGCCGTCGTCGCGTACCTCGACGATGAGCCAGTCGCCGGTGACCCCGGTGACGCCGCCGCCGACCCGGGCCCGGCTGGCACCGCTGTGCTTGGCGACGTTCGCCAGCGCCTCGGTGACCACGAAGTACGCCACCTGCTCCGCCGCGGCCGGCAGCCGGCCGGGCAGCGGCAGGTCGACGTCGACCGGCAGCGGCGACCGCCCGGCGACGTCCTCGACCGCCGCCGGCAGGCCGCGGTCGCTCAACACCTGCGGGTGTACGCCCCGGATCAGCTCCCGCAGCTCGGCCAGCGCCTCCTTCGCCTGCTCGTGCGCCCGGGCCACCTGCTGCCCGGCCGGCGAGTCCGCCGGCAGGTCGAGCCGGGCCAGGCCGAGCGTCATGCTCAACGCGACCAGCCGCTGCTGCGCGCCGTCGTGCAGGTCGCGCTCGATCCGCCGCCGTTCCACCTCGAACGCGTCGACCAGCCGGGCCCGCGACCGGGACACCTCGACCAGCCGCGCGGTCAGTTCGGTGTCCCGGGGCGACAGCACCGCCCGGGCGATCGCGGCCCGGGTGCCGGCCCACGCCATGATCGGATAGGTGGCCAGCGGCAGGATGCCGATCCCGCCCAGCAGCGACGGCACGGTCAGGTAGATCGGCAGGTCGGAGTCGACGAACGGCGCGCTCATGAACATCAGCGGCACGTACAGCACCGCGGCCACCAGCAGCAGGTCGATCCACCACAGCGCCAGCGCCGACACCAGCAGGTAGCCGAACTCGCGCCAGGTCGCCGCCTCCCGCGTCCGGGTCGACAGCCAGGCCCGCCAGCCGGGCCGGGCCGGCCGGCGGTGCGGGTCGTACGCCGGCTCGGTGTCGACCAGCCGCAGCCGGCGCCGCTCGAACCGGGCCACCACGATCCCGACCCAGACCATGCCGGGCAGCGCCAGCAGGCCGACCACGCCGATCAGCAGCACCACCCCGAGCGTGCCGAGGGTGACCAGCGCCAGGACGCTGGCCAGGCCGAGGAGCACCCCCGAACCCAGGTATGCCAGCGACCGCCACGGCCACGGCGAGCGCAACAGGCGCAGCGGCGGCAGGGTAAGCGCCTCCAGGGCGGTCCGGGCGACCACACCGCAGACGCTACCGGTGGCCCGACCCGGTGACGGTAGAGCTGGCTATACCTTCGATCCTCGTCCCTGCGCCAATGTGCCCGGCCGCACCTGACGGTTGGCTGGGCCGGTGACCACGATCCTCCACGAAACGACCGCCGACGCCGTACGGCTGGCGGACCTGCGCCGGGTCTACGGCACCGGCCCGCAGGCGGTGACCGCCCTCGACGGCGTCACCGTCGACTTCCCCGCCGGCACGTTCACCGCCGTCATGGGGCCGTCCGGCTCCGGCAAGTCGACGCTGCTGCACTGCGCGGCCGGCCTCGACCGGCCCACCGGCGGCACGGTGACCATCGCCGGTACCGACCTCGGCCCGCTGGGCGAACGGGCGCTGACCGTGTTGCGCCGGCAGCGGATCGGCTTCGTCTTCCAGTCGTTCAACCTGGTCGCCGCGCTGACGGCGGAACAGAACGTCGGCCTGCCATTGAAGCTGGCCGGCCGCCGCCCGGCCCGCGCCGACCTGGTGCGCGCCCTGGACGAGGTCGGTCTCGCCGACCGGGCCGGACACCGCCCCGGCGAACTGTCCGGCGGGCAGCAGCAGCGGGTGGCGATCGCCCGCGCGCTGGTGACCCGGCCGGCGGTCCTGTTCGCCGACGAGCCGACCGGGGCGCTCGACACGAGAGCGTCGCGGGATGTACTGGCCCTGCTGCGCGGGATCGTCGACCGGCACGGCCAGACCGTGATCATGGTGACCCACGATCCGGTCGCGGCCGCGTACGCCGACCGGGTGCTCTTCCTCGCCGACGGCCGTCTCGTCGACGAGATGACCGCACCGGCACCCGTTCTGACCGGGGCGCGGCCCGGCCCGGGTGCCGGCGGTCCGGCGACGGGCTCCCGGCTCGGCCCGGAGGCGATCGCCGCCCGGATGGCGCACCTGGAGGCCGGCGCGTGACGTTCGCCCTGGCCACCGTACGGGCCCGGTGGGCCACCTTCCTCGGCTCGTTCGTCGCCCTCGGGCTCGGCGTCGCCGTACTCGTCAGCACCCTGCTGGTCCTGGTCGCGGCGCAGCCGAAGGTGCCGGACCGGTACGCCGGCGCGCAGGTGCTGGTGCGGGCCGCCCCGGCCGGCGCCGACCCGGAGGCGTTCCCCGAGTTCCTGCCGTGGAGCCGGGCCGACGCCGGCCCGCTCGCCGGGCGCCTGGCGGCGCTGCCGGGGGTCGAGTCCGCCGTACCCGACCTGTCGTTCTACGCCCAGCTCGTGCGGGACGGCCGGCCGGTCGGCGCGCC
Organism: Polymorphospora sp. NPDC051019; assembly: GCF_040683055.1. NCBI lineage: Bacteria > Bacillati > Actinomycetota > Actinomycetes > Micromonosporales > Micromonosporaceae > Polymorphospora > Polymorphospora sp. NPDC051019. Next base: position 40,897 of record NZ_JBFBCH010000008.1, read on the forward strand.
GAGCGAGGGGCAGCACAACGGGCACGCCTGGTCCACCGCCGCGCTGGCGCCGTACCCGATCGTCGCCGGCCGGGCGCCGGCCGCCGACGGCGAGGTGGCCCTCGACCGCGACCTCGGTCACGCGCCGGGGGAGCGGGTGACGCTGCTGACCGGTGCCGGCCCGCTGCCGCTGACCGTCACCGGCACCGTCGACGGGCCCGGCTTCCACGTCGCCGACCCGACCGCCGACCGGCTGGCCGGCGGGGTGACCGTCATCGGCCTGCGCCTTTCGCCCGGCGCCGACCCGGATGCGGTCGCCGCCGCCGCCCGCGACGTCGTCGGTGACCGGGCCGACGTGTACGCCGGTGCCGGCCGGACCGCCCTGGAACCGGAGTTCGAGGGCCGGACCCGGTGGATCGGCGCGCAGTTGCTGATCGCGATGGCGAGCCTCGCCGGCTTCGTCACGATCTTCGTGGTGGCGTCGACGTTCGCGTTCGGCATCGCCCAGCGCCGCCGCGAACTCGGCCTGCTACGGGCGGTCGGCGCCACCCCGGGCCAGGTCCGCGGGATCATCTACGGCGAGGCGGTCGTCGTCGGCCTTCTCGCCGCCGGCGGCGGCGCGGTGCTCGGCGCGGTCTTCGGGCCGATCCTCGGCGACCTGATGGTCGAGGCCGGCCTCCAGCCGGCCGGCTTCACGGTGCTGCCCGACCCGCTGGTGCTGCTCGGCGCGGTCGCCGTAGGGCTGACCGTCGCCCTGCTCGGCGTCTGGTCGGCGTCCCGCCGCGCCGGCCGGGTGCGTCCGCTGGAGGCGCTGCGGGAAGCGGCCGTCGACCGGCGGCCGATGACCCCGGCCCGGTGGATCTTCGGAGTGCTCGGCACCGCCGGCGGCCTCGCCGTCATCGCCGCCGCCCCCGCGCTCGACCCCGAGATGCTGGTCAACCTCATGATCTACGCGGCGATGTCGCTGATCGTCGGCCTCTTCCTGCTCGCCCCGGTGATCATCCCGCCGGTGGTGCGGCTGGTCACCCGGCCGGCGCGCGGTGCCACCGGCGAACTGGTCCGGGAGGGGGCGCTCGTCGCCGTCCGCCGGGTCGCCTCCACCGCCGCACCGGTGCTGGTCACCGTCGGGTTCGCGGTGCTCATCACCGGCCTGTTCGAGATCCAGTCGCACGCGTTCGGCACCCAGCGGGCCGAACGGGTGCCCGCCGACGTGGTGGTCTCCCCGGACGGCGTACCCGGACTCTCCGACGCCGTCGCGGCGGCCGTCGCGGCCGGCGGCGGCACCTCCGCCGCCGAGCTGCCGACCCGGATCTTCGTGACCGGGCCGGCCGGCGAGACATGGCCCGTCGAGGCGTCCGGTGTCGAACCCGCCGCGCTCGCCGCCGCCTCGGTGTCCGTCTCGTCCGGTTCGCTCGACGACCTGTCCGCCCCGGACGCGCTGGTCACCACCGTGGGTACCGCGCACCGGCACGGCTGGCAGTTGGGCGGCACCGCCCGGGTCGTCCTCGCCGACGGTGAGACCGCCACCCTGCGGGTGGTCGCCCTCGCCGGCGACCACGCCCTGCCCGCCCCGGTCCTGATCAACCGGGACACCGCCCGGACGCACGACCCGTCCGCGCTGACCCCGGTCCTGTACGCCGCCGGCATCACCCCCGACCGGGCCGGCGTCGAGGGCCTGGGCGGACTCGCGGCGACCCCGGCCGAGTACGCCCACCGCGCCGACGCCGAGGAGGACCGGCTCGTCCGGATCTTCCTGCTGGTGCTGCTCGCCCTGTCGGTCGGTTACACCGGCATCGCCATCGCCAACACGCTGCTGATGGCGACCACCGCCCGACGGCGCGACTTCGCCGTGCTGCGGCTGACCGGGGCGACCCCCGGCCAGGTCGCCCGGACCGTCGCGGTGGAGACCACGCTGACCGTCACCATCGGCGCGGTACTCGGCGGACTGGTCGCGTTCGCCGCGCTCGTCGGGCTCCGCAACGGCTACACCGAACTGCTCGGGTCGCCGGTCGATCTGGTGATCCCCTGGTCGACGGTGCTGCCGCTGGTCGCCACCTGCTACCTGCTGGCGCTGCTCGCCAGCGTGCTGCCCGCCCACCGGCTGGCGGCGGCGCCGCCGACCGCGCTGGCCGCCGACCGGGACTGACCCCGGCCCGCCGGCCCGACGGGTTCAGCCCGCGCTGCCGTACCGCTCGGCGGCGCGGGCCCTGGCCTTGGCCGCCTCGACCTCGCGGTCCCGGGCCGGCGCCTTGGTCACCAGGCTTTCCAGCAGGGTACGGGTGGCGGCGGCGACCGCCTCCACCGCGGCGTCGAACGCCTCGGCGTTGGCCGCCGACGGGTTCGTCGCACCGCTGATCTTGCGGACGTACTGGAGTGCGGCGGCGTGGATCTCGTCCTCGGTCGCCGGCGGCTCGAAGTTGTGGAGGACCCGGATGCTTCTGCACATGCGCCCAAGGATGCCAGGACCCACCGACGGTCACCGGCTGTCGATCGCGGCGGTCAGCCGCGCGGTGAGCCGGCGGATCACGGCGACGAGTTCGGCCGGCTCGTGCACCGTGCACGGCAGGTCGAACAGCCCGACGTGGACGGCGAGTTCGTCGAGCGAGTTCGACCCGTGTGCAGCAGGCAGTTCCCGTCGTCGACAGCCTCGATGACGCCGATCGTCGGCGGGACCAGTTCGGCCGCCGTCGCCGCCGGCACGTGCAGCGTGATCCGGGCCCGATAGCGGTAGGCGCCGGTCGTCACTCCCCGCGACAGGTAGTCGGCCAGGTCGACATCGGGCGCCTCGCGCGGCCGGAAGCGCGGCCCGGTCGGGGCCCGCCGCACCATCCGGTCCATCCGGTACGTCCGCCAGTCCGCCCGGTCGACGTCCCAGGCGACCAGATACCAGCGTCGACCGGTGTGCACCAGGCGGTGCGGTTCGACGGTACGCGTCGACTCCGCCCCGTCGTGGCCGCGGTAGTCGAACCGGACACCTTCCCGCTCGTGCTCACCCACGGCTGGCCCGGCTCGGTCGTCGAATTCCTCGACATCATCGGCCCGTTGACCGACCCCCGCGCGCACGGCGGCGACCCGGCCGACGCCTTCCACCTCGTCATCCCGTCGCTGCCCGGCTTCGGCTTCTCCGGCCCGACCGCCGACGGGGGCTGGGACACCGCCCGGATCGCCCGCGCCTGGGCCGAACTGCGCCGCCTCGGCTACGACCGGTACGGCGCGCAGGGCGGCGACATCGGGGCCGCGGTCAGCCCCGAACTCGGCCGGGTGGCACCCGACCTTGTCGCCGGCGTGCACGTCAACGGCGGTCCCGGAGACATCCCCGAGCTGCCGCTGCCCGACGACGAACTCGCCGGCCTCACCGACGTCGAACGCGACCGGATCAGCCGCATCGAGGCCTTCATGCGGGAGGAGTTCGGCTACATCGCGGTCCAGGGCACCCGCCCGCAGACCCTGGCGTACGGCCTCACCGACTCCCCGGTCGGCCAACTCGCCTGGATCATGGACAAGTTCCGGGAGTGGACCCACCCCCGTCCGGTCGAGCCGGACAAGGTGATCGACCGGAACCCGCTGCTCACCAACGTCATGATCTACTGGCTGACCGGTACGGCCGGTTCGGCGGCGTACGTCGGATACGCCCAGGAGCACGGCTGGGGCGCCCAGGCGGCGAACTCCGGCGTACCGACCGGGGCCATCGTCTTCGCGCACGACGTCGGCATCCGCCGCTACGCCGAGGCGGCACACACCATCACCCGCTGGACCGACGTCGACCGGGGCGGCCACGTCGCCGCGCTGGAGGAGCCGCCACTGCTCACCGCCGACATCCGCGACTTCTTCCGCGACCTGCGGTGACCGCCACCGCGACCGGGCCGCGGGCCGGCGGAAATCGACAGCGGGTTGTCGGAGGGTGACGTTATGCTCTGCGCCCGGTCGCGGGAGGCGACCGTCCCAACAGGAGGAAGAGCACTTGATCCTGTCGCGTATCCGCATACTGCCCGCAGCGGTGGTGACGACCCTGCTCGCGGCCCTGCTGATCGGCACACCCGCCGAGGCCGCCCCACGCACACCCGCACTGTCCGTCCCGAACCTCGCCTGGAGCGCCGCCGACGTCGACGCCAGCGAGGGCTGGGCCCAGATCCAGCTCACCTGGACCGTGGCCAATCAGGACAGTGCCGCCACCACGGTTCGCGGCACCGTCCAGTTCCGGCAGTTCGTGGACTCGACGCCGGTCGGCTCGGCCCGGACGGTCAGCTACGCCCTCGGTTCCACTCCCGCACAGGTGTGGTCGCATGCCGGCGACGTGCGCAGTTCCGACTACGAATACACCTTCCAGGTGCCCCAGTACGGCGCGGCGACGGCGGCCGTCTGGCGGGTCACGAAGGTGACGATCGAGGACGACCGGGGCAACAGCCGCACGCTCGGCCAGGCCGCGCTCGCCCACCCGGCCGCCCAGTTCAGCGTGACCCAGCTCGTGGACGGGACGGCACCCTACGTCACCTGGCTCACGTTGGCACCCGGCCAGCCGACCGCCGTCTACGACGACGGCAACGGGGTGACGCTGCGATACCGCACCCTGGTCAGCGACGAGGGCAGCGGCTTCTGGAAGGGACGCGTGGTGTTCGCCGGACCGCAGGGGCAGCGCGTCGTCGCGCCCTTCGCCGTTGAGCACCTCGGCGGCTGGGCGCCCCAGTGCGGCGAGGGCAACGACGTCCCCGACCCCACCTTCGCGTGGTGCACCGTGACGGCGGTGATCCCGGCCGGCAGCCCGGCCGGTGCCTGGTCGGTGCTCAAGGTCGTGCTGACCGACAACGCCGGGCACACCAACGTCCTCACCGGGGTGTCCGCCCCGACCGTCCGGGTGAGCCGCAACGACGTGATCTCCGCGACCGGCTTCACGGTGACGCCCGAGGTCGTCGACAACTGGCGTACGCCCAAGACCGCCGAACTCGTGTTCACCCCGTCCGGCGGGGTCGGCGGGCTGGCGTCGGTCCACGTCGAGGTGAGCTGGTGCGCGGCGAGCACGACGCCGACCATCCGCGCGGACGGCACCGCCGTGGTGCCGATCGAGATGGGTACCCACGCGAGTGAGTGCGTGATCACGGGCATCGTGCTGAAGGACGCCGCCGGCAACGAAGCGTTCTACGGCACCGCGTACGGCAACGCCGACCTGGGCCTCGCGATCACCCGGGTGGCCGACCCGGTCCCGCCGGCCGTGCTGTCGGCATCACTGTCCAAGACGGACTGGACCCAGGTCGAGTTGCAGGCCGGCGCGGGAATCCCGCTCACGGTGGCGGTCGACACCACCTCACCCGCCCCGGTGACCGGGATGAGCATGACGATCTACAACGCTGCCGGCGCGTCGCGGGGAGGCTCCTCGCGCGGTGTCCAGGAACCGGCGGACGGCCTGATCGGGCTCACCGCGTACCCGGGATCTCTCGCACCCGGTCAGTACACGGTCGGCTTCACCCTGACCGACGCGGCCGGGAACCGGACCCGGGTGGGCTACCCGGGCCAGACCGAGCAACCACCGGGTGGACCGCTGGTGATCACCGTCGTCGAGGGCTGAGCCCGCCCCGACCGGCTCCGACAGCCACCGAGCACCGCGCTCGGTGGCTGTCGCGCTTCCGGACCGATCGACCGGGCCGACGCCGGCGTGGGCAGGACTCAGCGCCCGTGAAGATCCCGAAGCGGTGGGACAACGGTCCCTGGTTGCCCGGGACAGCCGGCGGCTTCACTGCTTCATGGGCGGCACCGACGCGTGCCATCACGGGGCAGGCCCCGGCTGCGAAGGGAAGTACCGATGACACGCACCTCCTGCGGTGCACGAGGTGGCGGCGTACGACGCAGAACCACCCGAGCCCGATGGCGACGATCGACGGCGGCGCTCATCTGCGCCGCGCTCGTCGCCACCGGATGCACGCCCGGCGACGACGACGAGCCGGGCAAGGCCGGCAGCGTCGACAGCGCCGCCGTCGAGGCGGTGGCCAAGGGGCTGCCCGACGACCCGGCACAGGCGGCCGAGCAACTCGTCGCCGACATCCTCTCCGACGACGCCGACCGGTCGGCCGCGGCGACCGCCGAACTGCTGCGCCGCTCCGGGCACGCGATCGTGTCCGCGAAGGGGCCGGTCGTGGCGGTGCCCGACCAGCTGGCGATGGTCGACGCGCCGGTCTACGCGGAGCTCGTCCCGCTTCTGGCCAGGGCGACCCGGGCCGGTGACCGCTACTCCGTCGAGGAGTTCGCGACCCTGCTCACCTCGGTCGGGCTGACCGAGAAGGACCCCACGTTCGCCCAGCTCACCGCCGCGATCGGCAACTGGGCCAAGGAGCCGGGCGACAACCCGGTCTTCGTCACCGCGGCGGCCGGCGTACGCGCCCTCGCCGCCCACCGTCAGCAGGTCTTCTTTCCCGGTGCCGACCCGGCGTCGGTGTTCCTCGACCCGTTGCAGACCACGCTGCTGCTGGGGCACGCCACCAGCCGGTTCGGCGAGGTGAAGCCGGGCGCCAAGCCGCAGGCACTGGGCCGCCCCGGACTGGTCGACCGGTTGCTCGGCGGCGGGGTCGCCCACGCCGACCCGGCCGGGCCGTGCGGCGAGTTCGCCGCCATCTTCGCCAGTCCCGGCGACGCGGCCGGCAAGGCCCACGCAGACTTCCTCAAGGGTGAACTGAAGGACCGGCTGTCCAAGGAGTTCCTCACCGAAGGCGGCAAGGAGGCCTTCGACAAGGCGAACGAGGCGTGGGGCAAGGCCGGCGCGGCGGCGAGCGCGATCCTCCTGATGCTCGGCGCCCGCCTCGACCTCACCGCCGACAAGAGCAGCACGCACTTCAAGCACCGGGCGGGCACCCGGGACGAACATGTCACGCTCACCGCGACGGCGCTCTTCGACGCGGGGATCGCCCTGGACAAGTTGGAGTGCTACGCACTGGCCGGGGTCGACGTCCCCAAGCCCGGCCCGATGAAGGGCATGACCGTCAAATGGGACAGCGAGCAGCCACTGATCGGCGGGTACCAGAAGGGTGGCGCCCAACTGCTGAAGGCGATTTCGGCGGACAGCGCCAAGTTCACCCGTGGGTCGAAGACCGGTGACGACGGCAAGGCGACCCTGGAAGTCAAGCCACCGGTCGAGGACCCGGCGGGCGAGGGTGAGGAGTTGAAGGGCAAGGCCCTGTTCATCGCGAAGCTGGACAAGGAGAGCTTCCCGTTCGAGCTGGGCGACGCCTACGGCTTCCTGTCCAACGCCGTCGGCTTCGGTATCGGCAAGACCTTCGACCTGCTCAAGGAGGTCCTGGTCAAGGCGGGACTGCCGGCGCAGACCATCACCATCGAGGTCAAGTACCACGGCGCGGACATCATCCTGGCCCAGGGCAGCAACGAGGTGAACCTTCTCCTGGCGAAGCTGATGGACGTCCACGTCGACCTGGTCAGTTGCACCGGGGTGGCCGGTCCGTTCAAGGGCACGGCCGGGTACGCCGGTGCGGAGAGCAGCGGCATGCTCCAGGCCGCCGGTGCGGTCACCGGGGTCAACGTACCGAAGGGCTTCGCCGGCCAGGACAACGAGATCAGCGTCATGACCAACGACCGGGAGGGCCCGAACCCGTTCTTCATCATGAAGGGCGAGGGCGGCGCCCAGTTCCTCGACGGCGTACTGCGCTTCTATCCGTTCCTCAACACGCGGTTCGAGGTGCTGGCCGACTACCGGGTCGGCCGGCCGGTCGGCGACGTCGAGATCCTGCTCGGCGGCAGCAGCTTCCCGTTCAGCGACCTCTCCTGGCCCATCGTGCGGGTGCAAGAGGACCCGCGTTGCCCGAAGGTGAAGTACTCCTATGACGGCCTCTAAGCCCCACCGGGCGCTGCTGCTCGCCGCCGGCCTGCTGGCGATGGCCGGACTGGTCGCCTGCACCGGCGACGACGAAGGGCCCAGGATGGGCAACCGTGGTGACACCGGCGCCTCGTCGGCCGGCGGAGGACTGACCACGTTCGCCGGGCTGTACGTCTCCGCCGACGTCGTACCGGTGACGCAGACCGAGACCCAGGTGACGCTGGCCAGCGCCCGCCCCTGCCAGGACCTGTCGAAGATGCTGGCCGCCGGCCAGTGGCGGCTGGTCGACCGGCTGACGTACGGCAAGCTCAGCGACGAGGAACTGGCACTGATCGCCGGCTTCGGCGGCGTCGCCGGCGACCTGCTCCAGCGCGGCGACACGCTGGTGTTCGCCGGCCTCGAGGGTGGTTCGGCGTGTACGGCGACGGTCTCGACCGTCCCGCGCGGCGAGATCAAGCTGGAAGGCGGGGAGCTGCCCGGTACGACGCCGGGCTGGGTCGCCACGACGCGCTGCTACCGCTCGAAGTCGACCGGCGACCTGATCGTCAGCGTCTACTTCGACACCGACGCCAAGGTCGGCGGTCAGGGCCAGGTCTCGCTGGTCAAGTCCGGCGACGGCTACACGGTGGACACCGAGGACACCTCGTCGATCACGCTGAGCCTGCTGCGGCACAAGGGCCGGTACCTGAACACGATGTCGGCGGGGTACGCCAAGATGAGCCAGCCGGAGGGCTTCGTCGAACTGGAGCCCGGCGACTCGTTCGCGGGCAGCGCCACCCTCCAGGAGGGTACGGCCGACAAGTTGCCGGCCGGCGAGATCGTCCTGACCGGGCTGCTCGATTCCAACAGCTACGACGCCGAGATCGACATCTCCCTGCGGTTCGCCTGCTCCGGAGTTGTCGAAACCAATTAGGCCGGTGCCGGTCCGCGCGGATTGCCCCCCAACCGTGCGGACCGGCACCTCTTGTCCCGAAACGGGGGGACGGCGGGAACACGGCACGGGCCGTGTTCCCGCCGTCGGGTTTACTGGGCCGACGTGGTCGTGTGCGACAGTCGGATGATCATCGGACCGGAGGCGGGAGACGGCATGGACCGGGCGCGACGGATGTGGACCCTCTTCGAACCGGTACACGCGGTCACCTACTTCGCGCCGCAGGCCCGGGCCCGCTACGAGGCGGTCGGGCTGCGCGGCTACTGGCGCGGCTACTTCGCCGGCCGGGCCGCGGCGTTCGGGCCGGTCGGCCCCGGCCCGGTCCACGCCACGTTCTTCGGCTTCCACCCGGCGATGGTGCGGCGGGCACTGCCCGACGTGTGGACTCGGGCCACCCCGGCCGACACCCTGGCCGCCCGGCTCGACGGTGCCCGGGCCGCGCTCGACGACGTACTCGGGTCGGTGCCCGCGGCCGACGTGGCCGAGGCGGCGGAACTGCTGCGGTCGGCGGCCGGTCAGGCCGATCTCGCCGGGCGGGCGCTGGCCGCCGCGCACGCCGACCTGCCGTGGCCGGCCGACCCGGTCGGGGTGTTGTGGCAGGCGGCGACCGTGCTGCGCGAGCACCGCGGTGACGGGCACGTGGCGACGCTGGTCAACGCCGGTCTCGACGGGGTCGAGGCGCTGGTGTGGCGGTCTGCCCTGGACAGCGACCGGGAGGTCCTGCAACCCAACCGGGGCTGGTCGGACGAGGAGTGGGACGCGGCCGCCACCCGGCTGGTGGAGCGTGGCTGGCTGGAGGTCGACGGCAGGCCGACCACGGCCGCGCGGACCGCCCGCGACGACATCGAACGCCGCACCGACGAGTTGGCCGTCGCGCCGTGGCGTGGCCTGGGCGGTACGGCGACCGAGCGGCTGGCCTCCCTGCTCCACCCGATCGCCATGGCGGCCCGCACCCACCTGCCGGCGATGAACCCGATCGGCCTCCCCGCCCCGCACCGATCCGCGTGATCAGGGATTGAGTCGCGCGGGTCGCCGGCGGGTCGTGGTCTCCACTCCCTGATCACGCGGATCTTCGAGCCGGTGGTACGTGCTCAGGAGTCGAAGGTGCGGGCGTGGCGGTAGAAGAACGGCCGGTCGCTCTGCACGGGTACGACGCACAGCAGGTGGCCGCCGGGCGCGCGCAGGATGGTCCAGCCGTCGTGCCGCGCCTCCTCTTTGGCGCCGAGCGCGGTCAGCCGGGCCACCTCGGCGGCCACGTCGTCGGTCTCGATGTCGAGGTGGTAGCGCGGGGCGTCGTCGACGGCCTGCACCTCGAACGCCAGCTCGTGGCCGGCGGCGCCGGGCAGCACGGTGTATTCGTCGTCGGCCGGCCGCTCGGGTGTCACGCCCAGGGCGGCGCTCCAGAAGGAGACGGTGGCGTCGGCCTCGGCACGGGGTGAGTCGACGAACACGCCGTACAGGCGGCTGCGATGCATGACCGGCACGCTAACAGCCACCGCCCCGCCGGCCCCGGCGGCCCGTTCCGCGGAATCCCGGCGCGCCGACCCGGCGCGCCGACCCGGCCATGATCCGCGTGATCAGGGAGTGGAGAGTCCGACCCGCCGACGACACGCGCGACTTATTCCCTGATCACGCGGATCAGGCGGATCGGGCGACCAGGCGGATCAGCGGATCAGGCGGGGGCGGGCCAGCGCCAGCCGGTGATGCGGGGGTGGTCCTCGCCGTACTCGCGGGTGTGGGCGCGGCACGCGACGCGGGCGTCGACCATCCTCTGCCGTACCGACGCGGCCCGCCCGCCCAGCCCCGGCACCCGGTCGATGACGTCGGTGACCAGGTGGAAGCGGTCCAGGTCGTTGAGCATGACCATGTCGAACGGGGTGGTCGTGGTGCCCTCCTCCTTGTAGCCGCGCACGTGCAGGTTGGCGTGGTTGGTACGCCGGTACGTCAGCCGGTGGATCAGCCACGGATAGCCGTGGTAGGCGAAGATGACCGGCCGGTCGCGGGTGAAGATGGCGTCGAACTGGGCGTCGGGCAGGCCGTGCGGGTGTTCGGTGTCGGGCTGCAGGCGCATCAGGTCGACGACGTTGACGACGCGTACCCGCAGGTCCGGCAGGTGTTCGCGGAGCAGGGCGGCGGCGGCCAGGGTCTCCAGGGTCGGTACGTCGCCGGCGCAGGCGAGGACGACGTCGGGTTCCTCGCCGGTGCGGGTGCCGGCCCAGTCCCAGACGCCGAGGCCGCGTTGGCAGTGCAGGATGGCGTCGGTGATGCCGAGCCAGCTCGGCCCGGACTGCTTGCCGGCGACGACGACGTTGACATAGTGCCGGCTGCGCAAGCAGTGATCCATAGTGGACAGCAGGGTGTTGGCGTCCGGCGGCAGGTAGACCCGGACCACCTCGGCCTTCTTGTTGACGACGTGGTCGATGAAGCCGGGGTCCTGGTGGGAGAAGCCGTTGTGGTCCTGCCGCCACACGTGGCTGGACAGCAGGTAGTTGAGCGAGGCGATCGGCCGCCGCCACGGGATGTTCCGGGTCACCTTCAACCACTTGAGGTGCTGGTTGACCATGGAGTCGACGATGTGGATGAACGCCTCGTAGCTGGTGAAGACGCCGTGCCGGCCGGTCAGCAGGTAGCCCTCCAGCCAGCCCTGGCACAGGTGCTCCGACAGCACCTCCAGCACCCGCCCGCCGGGGGCGAGATCCTGGTCGTCGGGGGTGATCCGGCCGACGAACGCCCGGTCGGTGACCTCGAACGCGGCGTCGAGCTTGTTGGACTCGACCTCGTCGGGGCCGAAGAGACGGAACCGGTCCGGGTTGGCGGCGATCACGTCGCGCAGCCAGTTGCCGAGCACCCCGGTCGCCGAGGCGTCGGGGCCGCCGGGCCGGTCGACGGTGACGGCGTACGCGCGGAAGTCGGGCAGGGCCAGGTCGCGCAAGAGCAGGCCGCCGTTGGTGACCGGGTTGGCGCTCATCCGCCGGTCCCCGGCCGGTACGAGCCGGTCCAGGTCGCGGGCCGGGGCACCGGTGGCGTCGAAGAGTTCCTCCGGCCGGTACGAGCGCAGCCACTGCTCCAGCCGGGCCAGGTGTTCGGGGTTGCCCCGGGACACCGCGAGCGGCACCTGGTGGGCGTGGAAGGTGCCCTCGACGCGGTGCCCGTCGGCCTCCCGTGGTCCGGACCAGCCCTTCGGCGTACGGAGAATGATCATCGGCCAGCGGGGCCGGTGCCCGGGGTGGCCGTCGGGGGAGGGTTCGGCCCCGGCGTGGCCGCGGGCGCGGGCCTGGTTGGCGGCTGTGCCGCGGGCGCGGGCCTGGTTGGCGGCTGTGCCGCGGGCGCGGGCCTGGATGGCGGCGATCGCGTCCAGGGCGACGTCGAGGGTGCCGGCGAGCTCCTGGTGCACCCGGGCCGGGTCGTCGCCCTCGACGAGGTACGGCTGGTAGCCGTACCCGCGCATCATCGACAGCAGGTCGTCGGTCGGGATGCGGTCCAGCACCGCCGGGTTGGCGATCTTGAAGCCGTTGAGGTGCAGGATCGGCAGCACCGCCCCGTCGCGGGCCGGGTCGACGAACATGTTCGACAGCCAGCTACCGGCCAGCGGACCGGTCTCCGCCTCACCGTCGCCGATCACGCACGCCACCACCAGGTCCGGGTCGTCCATCACCGCCCCGTACGCGTGCGACAGCGAGTAGCCCAGCTCGCCGCCCTCGTGGATCGAGCCGGGCACCTCCGACGCGACGTGGCTGGGGATGCCGCCGGGGAACGAGAACTGCCGGAAGAGCCGCCGCATGCCGTCCTCGTCGCGGCCGACCGACGGGTACAGCTCGCTGTAGGTGCCCTCCAGCCAGGTGTTGGCGACGACCGCCGGGCCACCGTGCCCGGGCCCGGCCACGTAGATCATGTTCAGGTCGCGGGCGACGATCGCCCGGTTCAGGTGTACGTAGATCAGGTTCAGCCCCGGGCTGGTGCCCCAGTGGCCGAGCAGCCGGGGTTTGACGTGCTCGGGGCGTAGCGGCTCGCGCAGCAGTGGGTTGTCCAGCAGGTAGATCTGCCCGACCGTCAGGTAGTTGGCGGCCCGCCAGTAGGCGTCGAGCCGGCGCAGCTCGTCGTGGGTCAGCGGGCCGGCGAGTTCGAGCGCGGTGTCCACCCCTGCGAGCCTGCCGGCTCCCGCCGTACCCCGCATGCCGAACGCCCGGATGCGCCGTGCGGTCAGCCGTCCGGCGCCGGTCCGGCGTCGCCGGCGGCCGCGATCCGGCGGGCGCGGTGCACCGCCCAGAGGTCCCGGACGATGATCTGGATCATGGCGGCGACCGGGATGGCGAGCAGCGCCCCGGCGATCCCGGCCAGCTCCACCCCGACCAGGATCGAGATCAGCACCGTCAGCGGGTTCAGCTTCACCGTACGGGCGAAGATCACCGGCTGGAGCAGGTGGTTCTCCACCTGCTGGTAGACGACGAAGAAGACGATCAGGACGATGCCCACGGTCACCGACTGGGTGAACCCGGCCAGCACCGCCACCACCGCCCCGATCGTGGCGCCGACCAGCGGGATCAGGTCGGTGATGCCGACGAACAGGGCGATCAGCGGCGCGAACGGGACGCCGAGGACGGTCAGCACGATGAACGTCGCCGTACCCGCGATCACACTGATCAGCAGGTTGCCGGTGAGGTAGCCGGTGATCGTACGGGCGCACTCGTGCCCGAGCCGGCGGGCCCGGCGCGCCCGGCGCTCGGGCAGCAGCCCGAGCAGGCCGCCGGTCACCTTCGGGGCCTGCAGGACCATCAGGTACGACAACACGAAGATCGTCACGATCGCGGCGACCGTGATCGCGGCGCCCCGGGCGATCGCCACCGTCGGGCCGCCGAGTTCCGTGACGTGGCCGCGCAGCGGCTCGACGTTGGCGCGTACCTGCTCGACGATGTGGTAGCGCTCGGCGAGCCGGCCGACCGGCCCGTCACCGGACTGCACCTGCTCCACGAACCGGGGCAGCTCGTCGACGATCCGCGCGCCCTGCTGCGCCAGCGGCACCACGAACAGCGCACCGAGGCCGCCCAGCAGGGCGAACACGGCCAGGAACACCACCAGCGTGGCCAGCCAGCGCCGGCAGCGGGGCACGCGCTTCTGCAGCCAGTCGACCGCCGGGTTCAGCGCCACCGCGAAGAAGACCGCGACCAGGATCCAGACCAGGATCCGGCGGGTCGCGTAGATCAGCAGCAGCCCGAGCGCGCCGGCCAGCACCAGGCCGAGCACCGTCAGGGTCCGGCGGGCGGTGCGGCGTACGTCGTGCCACGCGTCTGGCGCCACGGGCTGCGACTACCCGCGCCGGGCGCCCTGATGCCCGCCGTGGTCCGTAGCCTGCCGGTAACCGGGAAGGTGCTTTGATTACCGCATGGCGAACCCGGCGATCCTCACCGTCGACGACGACCCGGCCGTGTCCCGGGCGGTGGCCCGCGACGTGCGGCGGCGGTACGGCGACCGCTACCGCGTCGTGCGGGCCGCTTCCGGTGCCGAGGCCCTCGACGCGCTGCGTGAGATCAGGTTGCGCGGCGAGCAGGTCGCGGTCCTGCTCGCCGACTACCGGATGCCGGCGATGAACGGTATCGAGTTCCTCGAGGCCGCGATGGACCTCTTCCCCCGCGCCCGCCGGGTGCTGCTGACCGCGTACGCCGACACCAACGCCGCCATCGACGCGATCAACGTCGTCGACCTCGACCACTACCTGCTCAAACCCTGGCACCCGCCGGAGGAGAAGCTCTACCCGGTGCTCGACACCCTGCTCGACGCCTGGCAGGCGACACCCGATCCGGCGATCACGGAGATGCGGGTCGTCGGGCACCGCTGGTCGGCGCCGTCGTTCGCCGTACGCGACTTCCTGGCCCGCAACCTCGTGCCGTTCAGGTGGCTGCTCGCCGACGAGCCCGAGGGCGGCCAGCTGCTGACCGCCGCCGGGGTGACCGCGAGCGACGTACCGCTGGTGGTGACACCGGACGGCAAGTCGCTGGTGATGCCGTCCGAGGCTGACCTGGCCGCGCAGATCGGCCTGAGCACCACCCCGGCCGCCGACTTCTACGACCTCGTCGTGGTCGGCGGCGGACCGGCCGGGCTCGGCGCCGCCGTCTACGGCGCGTCCGAGGGGCTGCGCACCATGCTGGTCGAGCGGCGGGCCACCGGTGGCCAGGCCGGCCAGAGCAGCCGGATCGAGAACTACCTGGGCTTTCCCGACGGGGTGTCCGGTTCCCAGCTCACCGAGCGGGCCCGCCGGCAGGCGCTGAAGTTCGGCACCGAGCTGCTCAGCGCCCGCGACGTCGTCGGGCTGGAGGCGGCCGGTTCGGCGAAGGTGCTGCGGTTCGCCGACGGCACCTCGATCGCCGCGCACACCGTCGTGCTCGCCACCGGCGTCGCCTACCGCCGGCTGGCGGCACCCGGCCTCGGCGAACTCACCGGCCAGGGCGTCTTCTACGGTTCGGCGACCACCGAGGCGCCGAGCTGCGCCGGCGCCGACGTCTACGTCGTCGGCGGTGCCAACTCCGCCGGGCAGGCCGCGGTCCACTTCTCCCGGTACGCCGGCCGGGTGCACATGCTGATCCGTGGCGGCGACCTGCGGCGGTCGATGTCGCAGTACCTGATCGAGCAGATCCAGGGGATCGACAACATCGAGGTGCACCCGTTCACCGAGGTCGTCGGCGGCTCCGGCGACGACCATCTCGAACGGCTCGAACTGCGCGACACCCGCGACGGGCGGACCCGCACGGTCGACACGTCGTGGCTGTTCATCTTCATCGGCGCCGAGCCGCGCACCGAATGGCTCGACGGCGCCGTGCGGCGCGACCCGCGCGGTTTCGTGCTGACCGGCCCGGACCTGATGGCCGGCGGCGGGCGGCCACCGGGCTGGGCGCTGCCCCGCGACCCCTACCACCTGGAGGCGAGTGTGCCCGGCGTGTTCGCCGCCGGCGACGTACGCGCCGAGTCGGTCAAACGGGTCGCGTCGGCCGTCGGCGAGGGCGCGATGGCCGTGTCCCTGGTCCACCGCTACCTGGCCGCCCAGTGACCGCGCCGGTGCCGGGCGGGGCGGACCTGCCGACGCTGCGCGTCGAAGAGCTGCGGACGCTGTTCCTGTTCGAGCGCCTCGACGACGAGCAGTTGAGTTTCCTGAGCGGGCAGGGCCGGGTCGAGTCGCACCCGGCCGGCGCCACCGTCTGGGCCGAGGGCGACGACGCCACCTGCTTCTACGTGCTGCTGAGCGGCACGATCGCGCTGAGCGGCCGGGTCCGTGGCGACGACGTCGAGGTGACCCGCACCGACCAGCGCGGCGTGTACGGCGGCGCCACCCAGGCGTACCTCGGCGACCGGGTGCCGCAGACGTACCGCAACTCGCTGACCGCGCTGACCGACGCCGAGTTCTTCGTGCTGCCGGCGCAGACGTTCGCCGAGGTCATGCGCGAGTGGTTCCCGATGGCGATGCACCTGCTGGAGGGCCTGTTCTACGGGATGCGGGCGGCCCAGAACACGGTCGGGGAGCGGGAACGCCTGCTCGCCCTCGGCCAGCTGTCGGCCGGCCTGACCCACGAGCTGAACAACCCGGCCGCCGCGGCCGTACGCGCCACGTCGGTGCTGCGTGGCCGGGTCGCCGGCATGCGGCAGAAACTCGCCATGATCGCCGACGGCCGGCTCGACGGGCGGCAACTGCACCGGCTCGTCGAGTTGCAGGACGAGGCGGTCAAACGGGCCGCCGACGTCCCGGCCCGCACGCCGCTGGCGATCAGCGACGCCGAGGACGAACTGTCGGACTGGCTCGACGACCACGACATCACCGGCGGCTGGGACCTCGCACCCACCCTCGTCGCCGGCGGGGTCGACACCCCCTGGCTCGACCAGATCACCGACGCCGTCGGCGCCGACAACCTCGAGGCCGCCGTCCGCTGGCTGACGTACACCATCGAGACCGAACTGCTGATGGGCGAGATCGAGGACGCCGTGACCCGGATCTCGACGCTGGTCTCGGCGGCCAAGCAGTACTCCCAGCTCGACCGCGCCCCGCACCAGACGGTCGACGTGCACGAACTGCTCGACGCCACCCTGGTGATGTTCAACGCCAAACTGCCCGACGGCGTACGCGTCGAGAAACACTACGACCGCACGCTACCGGCCATCCCGGCGTACGCCGCCGAGCTGAACCAGGTCTGGACCAACCTGATCGACAACGCGCTCGGCGCGATGCGGGACACCGGCGGCACCCTGACCCTGCGGACCGTCCGGGTCGACGAGTGGCTCTGCGTCGAGGTCGGTGACACCGGTGCGGGCATTCCCGCCGACGTACGCCCGCGCATCTTCGAACCGTTCTTCACCACGAAACCGGTGGGGGAGGGGACCGGTCTCGGCCTGGACATCTCATACCGGATCGTGGTCAAGAAGCACCACGGCGACATCCGGGTGGAGTCGGCGCCCGGCGACACCCGCTTCCAGGTGCTGCTGCCGCTGACCGCCGACTGAGCCGCGGTCCGGTGGGAGCCGCGCGTCTGTCCGATGTGGCATCATCGCGCGGTGACCGTACGGGGATGGTTGCTTGTCGGGTACGTACTGTGCGCGGTCGCCCAACTGGTCGGCCTCGTCACGTTCTCGCCGCTGCTGCCCGGCGCGGACACCCTTGCCTGGGCACTGCTGGCGGCGTACGTCGGCACCGGTGCCGGTAGCCGGCGGCCGGCGGTCCGGCTCCTGCTCGCCGGCCTGCTGGTGCTGGTGCTGGACGCCGCCTGGAACTGGGCCACCGCACCGCGACCCGGCGTCGGACTCCAGTTTCTCGCACCGGCCCCGGACGCCGCCGATGCCGCCACCGACGTCGGCGCCTTCGTCGACGGCCTGGGTGACAGCTGGCAGTCGCTGCTGGCCCTCGCCCTGCTGATCGCCGCCGTGGTGGTGCACACGCGGGCTGCCGCGCCATCCGGTGCGACGCCCGACACCGGTGCGCCGCCCGACACTGCGGCGAAGAGCCGGCGGTGGCCGGCACCGGCGATCCTGATCGCGGGCGTGGGCGCGGCCCTGGTCATCGGATACGTCGCCGTCGAGGTCGGCACCCGGATACGGCCCGTCGACACCGACCGGCCCGCCCAGTTGGTCGCCGTGGCGCTGCCCGGGCTGCTCGCCGCGCTGGCCGCCGTGGTCACGGCCGGTCATGCCCTGGCCGGGCGCTGGCCGGCCCGCCGCACCGCGAGGCTGTCGCTGGGCGGCGGCCTGGTGTTGCTCGCCGCGGCGGCGCTGACGATGTCCGCCGCCGCCATGGACACTTGGTGGTTCGACCACCGGGTGTACGACGTGCGGAGCAGCGCCGTCTACCGGAACTATCTCGTCGCCCTGCCCGGCACCGGCATCCCGTTCCCGGCGTGGGCGCTGTGGCAGTTCGCCGGTGCCGCGTTGATCGCGCTCGGCTGCGTTTCCGGCCGCCGCACCCTGGTGGCACCGGCCACCGTCACCGGGACGGGGTAGCCGATGCCGTCGGGGCACCTCATCGACGTGGCGGCCGGGAACAGGGCCGCCCTGCGCCGCGCGGCGCTGTTCTACGCCCTCGCGGGTGTCACGCTCGGGGTGGCGGCGTTCGTCGCCGACGTGGTGCCGATCGAGGTGGCGCGGTTCCTCACGCCGCTGGTGAGTTCCGGCTCGGCGTGGGGGCTCGTCGCCCTGGTCGTCGGCTACCTCGCGTGGAGCCACCGGTCGGCGGCCGTCGTCGGTGTCGGTGTCCTCGCCCTGTCCACCGTCACCTACTACGCCCTCATCCTCTTCGTCAGCCGACGCTGGCTCGCCGGGGTCCAGGCGTCCGGAGTGGAGGGTGCCGTGCTGGCGCTGCCCGGACTCGTCTCCGTGGCACGGGCGACGGCGTTCTGGCTCGTCGCGTCCGTCGGCGCGGGCGTGGTCATGGGCTGGCTGGGGCAGGCCGTCCGACGTGGCAGCGCCCGGTTCGCCTCGGTCGCGTCCGGGACCGCGCTCGGCCTGCTGTCCGGCGAGGGCGCGTACGCGATCTTCCAGATCGTCGTCGTCTGGGGCGGGCCGTTCGACCCGTGGCAGTTGGACCGGCTGCTGTCCGCCGGCACGCAGGTGTGTCTGGCCGTCGTGGCGGTTTGCGTGCTGGTGTGGCTCCGCCGGCGGAGCATCTCGTGGTGGGTGTTCCCGGTGACCGCGTCGGCGTCGGTCGCCGCCGGCATCCTGTCCTGGCATCTCGTGGACTCCGCCCGGATGGTGTTATAGCCCGGCTGACCTGTTCCGTGCCCGCCATCTCAGATGGTGATGACCACTTTCGCCCGTGCGTGTTCGCTTTCGAGGTACCGGATGGCCTCGGGTACCTCGTGGAGCGGGTAGGTGCGGTCGATCACCGGGGTGAGGTGGCCGGCCTCGGCGTGGGCGCGGAGCGTGTCGAGGTGTTGCCGGCCGGGTGCGGTGGCGAGGTTGACGATGCGGTGCCGGACGAACGGGGCCAGCAGTTGCCCGCGGGTGAGGAGCCAGACGGGTCCGAGGAGGCTGCCGCCGCGGTAGACGCCGCCGCCGGAGAGCACCAGCGTCCCGGTCGGGGTCAGCGCCCGCCGGAGTGCGGTGAGTGAGCGGTTTCCGACCAGGTCGAAGACCACGTCGTGGCGGCGGGCGCCGCGGCTGAAGTCGTCGCGGGTGTAGTCGACGACGTGGTCGGCGCCCAGGGAGCGGACCAGGTCGACGTTGCGGGTGCTGCACACCGCGGTCACGGTCGCGCCCATTGTCTTGGCCAGTTGGACGGCCAGGGTGCCGACGCCGCCGGAGGCGCCGTTGACGAGGACGTGCTGGCCGGGCTGGACTTGCCCCGCGTCGCGCAGCCCCATCAGCGCGGTGACGCCGGCCAGCGGCAGGGCGGCGGCCTGCCGCGGCGTCAGGTTGGCCGGCTTGGGTGCGACCAGGGTCTCGGGCACGCACACGTATTCGGCGAACGCGCCGTTGGCGTCGCCGAGGTCGCCGAAGACGGCGTCGCCGGGGCGTACGTTTCGGACGTCGCTCCCGACGGCTTCGACCTGGCCGGCGAAGTCGCGGCCGCGGATGCGGGCCCGGGGGCGCGACCGGCCCATGGCGAGCCGGGCCATGCGGGGGTCGCCGCGCATGGCGTGCCAGTCGTACGCGTTGAGGGCGGCGGCCTCGACCCGCACGAGTACCTCGTCGGGGGCGGGCGTCGGGGTGTCGACGTCGGCGAGCGTGAGGGTGTCCGGGGAGCCGTACCGGTCTTGGACGATCGCTTTCATCTTGTTCTCTCCTCCTGTGGGTGTACGGCGTACACCTCTTGGAATTAAGGTAGGTGTACGCCGTACACCTGTCAAGGCGGTTATGGTTCAAACCGCCGCCGGAAGACGAGGACCGAGGATGGCTGAGCAGGTCGAGACGCTGCGTCGGACGCCGCTGAGCAGGGACCGCGTCCTGCGCGCCGCCGTCGCGCTCGCCGACGAGGCCGGGATCGAGTCCCTCAGCATGCGCAACCTCGCCCAGGAGTTGGGCGTCGTACCGATGGCCCTCTACAAGCACGTGGCCAACAAGGACGAGCTGCTCGACGGCATGATCGACGTGGTCGTCGGCGAGATCGACCCGCCGGTGGCCGGCGCCGACTGGAAACCCACCATCCGCGGCCGGATCCTCTCGGCGCGGCAGGTGCTGCTGCGCCACCCCTGGGCGGTCCTCGCGATCGAGGCGCGGAACATGGCGACGCCGGCCATCCTCGCCTACCTCGACGCGATGGTCGCGACGTTGCGGACCGGCCTGTCCGCCGACCTCGCCCACCACGTGATGCACGCGATGGGCAGCCGGATGCTGGGCTTCAGCCAGGAGCTGTTCGACGCCTCCCGAAACGCCGGCCGGTCCGGCGCCACCGACCCCGAACCGCCGGCACCCATGCCGCCGGAGGTCGCGGCCCGTTTCCCGCACCTCGCCGAGATCGCCACGGCGGCCTCCCACGACGACGAGTCGGTCGTCGGGCAGGGCTGCGACGACCAGTTCGAGTTCGAGTTCGCGCTCGACCTGCTGCTCGACGGCATCGAACGACTGCAACAGCAGGGCTGGAGATCGTCGCACCGACCCCGCTGACCCGGTCGCCCGCACCGGCCGCCGCCCCGGTCCTCTCCTCCGGTTTCGCCGACGCTGATCGTCCTCCCGCCTAGGCTCCGAATGGTCGGGTGAGGTGAGGCGTGGTGAACAGCGCGGGTCGTGCCTCGTCAGGGGCGACGGCGTTCAGGTTCGTCCTCCTCATGGGGCTGGTCGACCTCTTCGGCGACACCGCCTACTCCGGCGGCGCGAGCATGAACGGACTGTTCCTCGCGTCGGTCGGCGCCGGCGCCGCCGTGATCAGCATCGTCGGCGGGCTCAGCGAGTTCCTGAACTACCTCACCCGTGGTGTCTCCGGTTACTTCGCCGACCGGATACGCCGGCGCTGGCCACTGGTCTTCGTGGGCTACGGCCTCAACCTGCTGGCCGTACCGGCGCTGGCCCTCGCCGGATACTGGCAGGTCGCCGCGGCGCTGATCCTGTTGCAGGGCATCGGGCGCGGGATACGCAAGCCGCTCGTCCAGGCCATGCTGTCCTACACCACCAGCCGGTACGGCCGGGGGTGGATCTACGGGGTGAACACGGCACTGGACCACACGGGGCGCACACTCGGCCCGCTGGTCGTCGCCGGAGCGCTCCTTCTCGCGGCGACGTTCCGGACGGCGTACGCGCTGCTCGTCGTCCCGGCCGTGCTGGCGCTGATCACGCTGACGATCGCGCGGATGCGGTTTCCCACGCCCGCCACGATCGAACCGCGACGCCAGCCGGTGCCGACCGAGGGGTTCACCCGGTCGTACTGGCTCTACCTGGCGGCCGGGGCGTGCTTCGCGGCGGGCCTGATGAACTTCGAGCTGATCTCGTTTCACCTGGCGAGAAGCGGGGTGACCCGCGACAGTGTGCCGCTCTTCCTCGCCCTGGCCACCGGCATCGGCGCGCTGGCCAGCCTCGGCCTCGGCCGGCTCTACGACCGCGTCGGCCTGCCCGTGGTGCTCGTGGCCGTGGTCGCCACCGCCGCGTTCTCGCCGTTCGTGTTCCTCCTGCCGGTGCACCTCGCGCTCGTCGGGATGGCGCTCTGGGGCATCGGGCAGGCGACCCAGGACAGCCTGCTCACCGCCCTCGTCGCCGGTGTCCTGCCCCGGGGACGCCGCAACCTGGCGTTCGGCCTCTACTACGCGGGGTACGGGGTGGGCTGGCTGATCGGCGCGGTGGCGGCGGGCCTGCTCTACGAACGGTCCCACCTCGCGCTGGTGGTGTTCGCGGCCGGCGCACAACTGCTCTCCCTGCCGATCTTCCTGGCCGCCCGGCGCCGTTCCGGCCGCGAAGCCGCCGGGGCCGCGTCGGCGGATGCGGGAACCGAACGCGCACCGGGCTGAACGGCGTGGACCGGATCGGTGACCGGGCGGAGGCCAACCAGTGCCCGACGCGGCAGGCGAGGATGGTCAGGTGTACATCGACATCTACTTCACCGACGAACTCCCATGCGATCGGGACGACATCGAGGACGCCCTGGACGAGTTGGACGGCTTCGAGGTCGTCGGGGCCGGCGGAGGAGTTCTGGGCAGCAACCTCGACGTCGAGGTCGACGAATCGGTCCCGCGCGCCCGTGCCGTCAGCATGGTCACCGGGGTCCTACGGCGGTTAGACGCGCACCACGCGGCTTACCTGCGCCTGTCCGACACCGGAGAACGGGTGAACGCGGTTGATGTGGAGGACGTCGGGGCCGACCCGACGCCCGGCTAGTGCAGTCCGAGCGCCAGTGCGGTGAAGAGTGCGGCGAGCCAGCCCCATCCCGGGATGATGACGGCGCGCTGGATGAGGCCGAGGCGTGGTGACACCGCCTCCCACGCCGAGCCGAACCGGCCGAATCCGAGGAACAGGGCGACGGCGAGACAGCCCGAGACGATCCGCCAGGGCGTCCCGGGCAGCGTGAACGCGCCGATGGCCGCGGCGAGGGGCAGCGACAGGAAGACGACGGCCCCGGCGTGATCGTGGAGTCGGTGCTGGGTGCTGTGCTCCCCGGGTATCCCGTCGGGGGCGCCCGGCGGATATCCGAGCATCGGATCCATCCGGAACACCCCGGACGCGACGAGAGCAAGCCCGAAGACGGCCATGACCACACCGAGCAGGATGCTCGGCCCCTGGAACACCACTCCGAGCGCACCAACCGTGATCGCGGAGCCGGAGACGACGAAGTTCGCGGTCTGGATCCAGCCCCGCCCGCCGAGCGCCAGGGCGCTGACCGGGTGGCGTACGGGCGCGTAGTTCGGCCGGCTCCAGCCGTCGACGAGGAACACCAGCACGAACAGCGCCGCTCCGGCGGCGCCTGCCCAAAAGACCACGCGGTCCTTCTTTCCGCTGCGTGCCGGACTCTCCGGCGGTTCCAGTACATCGGCTGAGTTGCCGGCCGGCACAGTGCCGATGGTCATGGAGCGGGCGTGTGGGGGAAGCCGACTCTCGTAGGTCGATCACCTCGGCGACAGTTTCTTTTCCAGGGCCGTTGTGTGCGAACGAGCGGTGAGGAATTGCGTGGGCGGCGGACCGTCGTGGGTGGGGAATTCCAAATTCCGTGAGCCCCATAATCGGGTTCGAGGCGCCGGTCGAGCCCATTCGGGGCGGTGCCCCCTGCCGACGAGGCTGCCGTACGGCAGGGTCCGGTGCATGCCGCGTGCTCACCGTGCGGGGCAACGGCTGCCCATGACAGTGGGACGCCGGCAGGGTCGCCGTCGGGGCGTGGGATCTGATAATTCTATTAGCATCCGCCAATGGGTTTACGATTGCGGCGGCCGATGGTTGCATGGTTGCCAGATCTTTCCTCCGCCCCACCGGGAGAACCCATGCGCAAAGCAATTCTGGCTGCCCTCCTGCTGGCCGTACCCGTCGTCGTCATGCCCGTCGCCCCGGCCGGCGCCGCGCCGGCCCAGGTGGCGTCCGCCGACCGCGCGGACGCCACCGCCAAGCTGGCCCTCGCCCTCCAGGGCCGGCTCGGCGACCGCAGCGCGGGCGCCTACCACGACGCCGCCGGACGGCTCGTCGTCACCGTCACCGACGCCGCGGCCGCCGAGACCGTCCGCGCCGCCGGCGCCGAGGCCCGCGTCGTCACCCGCAGCGCCGCCACCCTGCGCGCCGCCACCGCCCAACTCGACCGGACCGCCGCCGTGCCGGGAACGGCCTGGCAGGTCGACCCCGCGACCAACCAGGTGCTCGTCCAGGCCGACAGCACCGTCACCGGCGCCCGCAAGGAGCAACTCGAAAAGGCGGTACGCGCGCTCGGCGGCGCCGCCCGGCTGGAGACCGTGCCCGGCCGCATCGCCCCCGAGATCGGCGGCGGCGACGCCATCTACATGGGCGGCTCGCGCTGCTCCATGGCGTTCGCGGTGGCCATCGGCAGCGTCCACCACTTCCTCACCGCCGGCCACTGCACGAACCTCGACACCAACTTCTACGCCAACGCGGCGCGCACCACCCACATCGGCGTACGGGCCGGCACCAGCTTCCCCGGCAACGACTACGGCCTGGTCCGGGCCACCGTCCGCCCGGTCGGCGACGTCAACATGTACGACGGCACCCGCCGCGACATCTCCTCGGCCCGCAACGCGGTGGTCGGCGAGACCGTCGGCCTGTCCGGCAGCACCAGTGGCCTGCGCCGCGGCCGGGTCACCGGCGTCAACGTCACCGTCAACTACCCGCAGGGCTCGGTGTACGGCCTGATCCAGACGACGATCTGCTCGGCCGGCGGCGACAGCGGCGGCGCGGTGTTCGCGAACAACTCGGCCATCGGCATCCACTCGGGCAGCACGGGCGGGTGCGGCGGGTCGAACCGCGCCTACCACCAGCCCGTGACCGAGGCGCTCGCGGCGTACGGGGCGCGGATCTACTAGCAACCACCTTCCGGACCGGCGTGTCGACGAACCGGCATGCCGGTCCGGGCTGTTCTTCCGACCTGATGCCGGTGCGGTCCGACCTACCTGTCGTGCTGCCGGCGCACCATCTCACCGATCCAGATGGGTGCGAACGGAGACGTGCAGTTGCGGGGGGTCGGGTAGTCCTTGAGCACCTCCAGGCGCTCGCCGATGTCGATCGCGCGGGTGCGGTGCCCGGGGTGCTCGATCCCGATCTGGGCCAGGCAGTGGTTCATCGCCCACTGCAGGCGGTCCGGGGCGTCCTTCATCTGCGCCTCGATGACGTCGAGCAGGCCCGAGAGGTCGAGGCCCTCGGGTTTCTTCGCCACGCGTTCGGTGGTCAGCGCCCAGCCGGCGCTCGCGACCACCGGATCCGGATCGGCGGACCACGCCAGGCGCAGTTCTTCGGCGTACGGGCTCTTCTTCACCACGTAGTTCACGAGCCAGTCGCGTACCTTGGGGGTGCGCGCCTCGCGCAACATCACGTCCAGTTCGGCACGCTCGAACGCCTTCGGGCGGCAGATCAGGAGTGCCAGCAGGCGCGCCGCGGTGTCGTTCGTCGCCCAGAGTTGGCGGGCGAGGTCCTGCTGGGTCTTCAGCCGCTTCGCGAGCGCGCGCAGCATGCCGAGATTCACCCCGTGGTCGTCGCCGTGTCTCTCGTTCACCTCGCGTGCCCTCGGGTCTTCGAGCGCGGCCAACTCGGCCATCACCTCGGCCACCGTCGTCCCGGTCACCTCAGCCTCCCGTCCGTCAGGTGTCGAGGTGCAGCCTACGAGGAGGCACGGCGAACCAGGCGATCAGCGAGCGGAGCGGCGGTGGCTGCCGGGTCGCCCGTTTCTCGGCGCGGCGGGCGCCGGTGACGTCGTCTCTCTCGACGATCCCGCCCGTGTCGTGCGGGCGACCGGGTGACGCACCTGCTCTACGACGTATCCCGGCCGTCGGCGTGACCTGCCGGTGCCGGCCCGCGATCTCGCGGGCCGGCACCGGGGCGGTCAGCCGGTGGTGCAGGGCAGATTGTTGAGGGTGAAGGCGGTCGGGGCCGGATTGCTGCCGGTCCAGTTCGCCAGGAACCCGATGTTGACGGGCGTGCCGGGGGTGATGGTGCCGTTCCAGGCGGCGTTCGTCACGGCCACGTTCGCGCCGCTCTGGGTGTGGTTGCCGCCCCATGCCTGGCTGATCTGCTGGCCGCCGCCGAACGTCCAGCGCAGCGTCCAGCCGTTGACCGGGGCGCCGGTCACGGTGAGCCGTACGTCGCCCTGGAAGCCGCCGGGCCACTGCCCGGCGACCGCGTACGTCACCTGGCAGATGGTGCCGGGCGGCGGTCCGGTGGTCGGCGGGGGCGTCGTGGGCGGAGGAGTCGTCGGCGGAGGGGTCGTGGGCGGCGGAGTCGTCGGCGGGGGCGTGGTGGGCGGGGGAGTCGTCGGCGTCGGGCTCGGCGTCGTCTCGATCTTCGAGGGGTCGACCACGCCCCAGTACGCCGGCTTGGCCTGCAGCCGCTCGTCGAACAGCAGCGGGGCGTCGTTACGGGTGACCGGGAACGTGTCGAGCCAGGTGTCGTCGTCGGCGAGGCCCCACAGCGTCACCGAGGTGATCTCGCTGGCGTAGCGCCGGTAGAGGTCGAACAGGTCGCGGTAGCGGTAGGCCTGCTTGAGCAGCCGGTCGCGGGGCGGGGTCGGGAACGACTCGGAGTTGTTGGTGTAGATGCTGATGTCCATCTCGGTGATCTGCTGGTCGACGCCGAGCGGGACGAACTTGGTCAGCATCGCCTCGGTCTCGCTGATCGACGGCCAGTCGATGTTGACGTGCATCTGGTGGCCGACGCCGTCGACCGGCACGCCCTCGGCCTTGAGTTGGGCGACGAGGTTGTAGAGCTTGTCGCGCTTGCTCGGCACGTTGGTGTTGTAGTCGTTGATGTAGAGCTTGGCGGTCGGGTCGACCTGGCGGGCCACGCGGAAGGCGGTCCGGATGTAGTCCAGGCCGGTGATCTCGAACCAGCGGCTGCGCCGCATCCCGTCGGACTGGTTCTCGTCGATGACCTCGTTGACGACGTCCCAGGCGCTGATGTCGCCGGCGTAGTGGCCGGCGACGCCGCGGATGTGGTCCTCCAGGCGGGACAGCAGCAGGGCCTTGTTGGCCGGGGTGGCGGTCATGTCGTTGCCGGCGGCGTCCTTGAACACCCAGTCCGGGGTCTGCTGGTGCCAGACCAGGGTGTGGCCGCGTACCTCCATGCCGTTCGTCCGGGCGAAGGCGACGATGCGGTCGGCGTCGGTGAACCGGAAGGTCCCCTCGGTGGGTTGGGTGGCGTCCCACTTCATCGCGTTGCCGGCGGTGACCGAGTTGAAGTGCCGGCGCAGCAGCTGGGCGTGGTTGCCGATGAGTTGTGCCGGGCCGACGGCGGCACCGACCGGGAACTCGTCGACGACGTCCTTGACCGGCGGGATGTCGGTCTGGATCGGCAGGCTCGGTTCGGCGGTCAGGAGGAAGTCGTCGATGTGGAAGGAGGCGGTGCCGCTGGCGGTCTCGACGTAGGTGGTGAGGAACTCGACGTCGGTCGCCAGGGTGTACTGCCCGCGCAGGTTGACCCAGCCGCCGGAGGTGACCGCGGTGTTGCCGACCACCTGGTCGTAGGTCGGGGTGCCGTCGGTACGGCGTTCGACGCTCAGTCTGGCCTGTGTGGACGGTTCGCCGGCGGCGAGCCGGACCCAGACCGACAGGGTGTAGCGGGTGCCGAGTTCGACGACGTCGAGCAGGTCGCGGACCGGGCCCTCCCAGCTTCGGGTACGGCCGGTGACGGCGAGGCTGCGGGTGCCGGCGTGGGCGGTGGCGGTGCTGGAGGCGACGGTCTCGTCGGCGCGGGGTGTCCAGCCCTGGCTGGTGCCGTCCTCGAAGTCGTCGCCGAGGACGACGAGTGGGCTGCTGGCCTGCGCCTGCGGGGCGGTGACCAGCGGTACGGCGACGGCGAGTGAGGCGGTGAGCGCCAGTGCCAGGAAGCCGATCGGGGCGTACGTCGCCCGGCGCATCCGTAATGCGCGCATGTGGTGGCCTTTCTGGGTCGGTGCGGGTGCGCGCGGTCCGGCACGGCTGCCCGGGCGTGCTCAGTGCGCGGTGGAGTCCGGCATGGCCCGGGCATGCCGTGGAGGGGCTCGGTGCCGCGTGCCGGCTCCCGGGGCACGCGGCCGGTGCTCACGCACGTCGAGCCGCCACGATGGAGATCGATGCTATGGGGGTCGGCGGTGCCGCGTCAATGTCCCGCCGGCACCGGCCGGCGATGATCGTATGACGCGAAACATATGTATTCGCATCGATTGATTCGGTCTACGTTTATGGCACCTGACGGCGTCGCAACACCGCTCCGGCCAGCGGAAACGGTGCTGCGTGCATTCCTCACCCCCGACGAAGGGACCCGTCAATGCCTCGCAAGATCGCCTCGGCCGCGGCGGCCGGCGTACTCGCCGCCGGCTTCCTGGCCACCCTCCACCAACCCGCGCTCGCCGCGCCGGTCGACGCCCCCGCCGCGGACGCGGTCTCGGTCGAGATCCTCGCCGCCATGCAGCGCGACCTCGGCCTCACCGCCCCGCAGGCCGAGGCCAGGCTCGCCGCCGACGCCAAGGCCGCCCGCACCGAGCAGTCGCTGCGCGGCACGCTCGGCGCCAGCTACGGCGGCACCTGGCTCGCCGCCGGCAACGAGGTCGTCGTCGGCGTCACCGACGCCGCCGCGGCCGAGCGGGTCCGCGCCGCCGGCGCCACCCCGCGCGTCGTCGCCGCCAGCGAGGCCGCGCTGACCGCGGTCAAGGACGGCCTCGACGCGCACGGCACCGGAGCGCCGAAGTCGGTCACCGGCTGGTACGTCGACGTCACCACCAACACCGTCGTCGTGGAGGCGTTGCCCGGCGCCGCCGCCGAGGCGGCCGGCTTCGTCGCGGCCAGCGGCGTCAAGGCCGACCGGGTACGCGTCGACGCCACCGCCCAGGCTCCGCAGCCCTACTACGACGTACGCGGCGGCGACGCCTACTACATCGGCACCGGGCGCTGCTCGGTCGGCTTCTCCGTCGTCGGCGGCTTCGTCACCGCCGGCCACTGCGGCCGGGCCGGCCAGGCGGTCAGTGGCTACAACCGGGTCGCGATGGGCACCATCGCCGGCTCCTCGTTCCCCGGCAACGACTACGGCTGGGTCCGTACCAACAGCAACTGGACCCCGCGCGGCATCGTCAACCGCTACAACGGCACCAACGTCGCGGTGCGCGGCTCGACCGAGTCCGCCGTCGGCGCCTCGATCTGCCGCTCCGGCTCCACCACCGGATGGCGCTGCGGCACCGTCCAGGCCAAGAACCAGACGGTGAGCTACCCGCAGGGCACGGTCGGCGGCCTCACCCGCACCAACGCCTGCGCCCAGGGCGGCGACTCCGGCGGCTCGTGGCTCAGCGGCAACCAGGCCCAGGGCGTGACGTCCGGCGGCTCCGGCAACTGCACCACCGGCGGCACCACGTTCTTCCAGCCGCTGCGCGAGATCCTCAGCGCCTACGGCCTGACCCTGGTCACCTCATAACCGCAACACCGCGCAGAGGGGCCGGCACGCCATGGCGTGCCGGCCCCGTGCCGTTGTCGTCCCCCGTTGCGGGCGCGGCGAAACCGGTTTCCGGTGCGGGCATCGTCACCGCCGCTTCCGCTCGCCGGCCGGCGCCGCGTGCTGCACACTGGCGCCGTGAACCGGCGAACTGAGGCGGTACGCTCCGCGGTCGTGGTCAACCCGGCCAAGGTCGCCGACCTGGACGAACTGCGCGCCACCGTCGACGGCGCGCTGGCGCGGGCCGGCTGGGCCGAACCGATGTGGCTGGAGACCACCGTCGACGACCCCGGCGAGGGCCAGACCCGGCAGGCCGTCGAAGCCGGCGTCGAGGTCGTCTTCGCCTGCGGCGGCGACGGCACCGTGATGTCCTGCGTCGCCGGGCTCGTCGGCACCGACGTGGCCCTGGCCATCCTGCCGGCCGGCACCGGCAACCTGCTCGCGGCCAACCTCGGCCTGTCGACCGACCTCGCCGCCGGCATCGAGGTCGCCGTCGAGCGTGGCCTGCGCCAGCTCGACGTCGGCCAGCTCGGCGACCGCTACTTCGTGGTGATGGCCGGCATGGGATTCGACGCGAAGATGCTCGCCGCCACCTCGGAGAAGACCAAGGCCCGCATCGGCTGGCCGGCGTACGTCGTCGGCGCGGCCCGGCACCTGCGGGACCGCCCGATGCGGGTGCAGATCCGCGTCGACGACCGGCCACCGGTACGGACCCGGGCCCGCACCGTACTGGTCGCCAACGTCGGCCGGCTCCAGGGCGGTGTCACCCTGCTGCCGAACGCCGAACCCGACGACGGGCTGCTCGACGTCGCCGTGCTGACCCCGCGCACCATCCGGCACTGGCTCGCGATGGGCTGGGCGCTGGTCCGCCGCCGGGGCCGGGTGCCCAGGATGCAGGTCTACCGCGGCCGGCAGGTGTCGATCACCAGCAACCGCGAGCAGCCCCGCGAACTCGACGGAGACCTGATCGAACCCGGCCGCACCCTCGAGGCCACCGTCCGGCCGGCGGCGCTGTGGCTGTGCGTACCCCGCCCGGAGGACGCCCCCGACCTGACCGTCGACGCCGACGCCGCCGGCGAGCGCGGCGAGAAACTCGTCGAACGGGCCCAGGACCGGCGGTGAGCAGCACCCGGCTCGTACCCGAGACGCGGTGCATGGCCGACGAGGAACTGTCGGCCGACGACGCCTGGCACACGCTGCGCCGGCACGGCGGCTGGCACCTGCTGCGCGACGCGTTCATCCGGTTCCGCTACGGCGACGGGTTCAGCCACTCCCGCGCCCTGGCCCTGCAACTGTGCCTGGCCGTGGTGCCGTTCCTGATCGCCCTCGCCGGCCTGATCACCGACCTCGGCGTCGAGTCCGGCGGGCAGGTCGTCGCCGACACGGTGACCGCGCTGACCCCGGGCGCCAGCGTCGAGATGGTCCGCGAGCTGCTCACCGACGACGACCGCACCGAGGACGTCGGCGAGGTCGCCCTCACCCTGGGCATGTTCACCGGCCTGTTCGCCCTCACCACCGCGATGGCGCAGATCGAACGCGGCGCCAACCGGATCTACGGCGTCGAACGCGACCGGCCGGCGCTGCGCAAGTACGTCCGCGCCGCCACCCTCGCCGTCGGCGCCGAGCTGCCCGCCCTGGCCGGCTTCCTGGTCCTGGTCGCCGGGCGGGCTTTCGGCGACTCGGTGCAGCGCCACTACGCCTGGGGCGAACTCGCCAACACGGTCTGGAACGTGGTCCGCTGGCCGCTGAGCCTGGTGCTGATCGTCGTCGCCGTCGCGGCCCTGTTCCGCTACGCGCCACGCCGCCGCCAGCCCGGCCTGTCCTGGCTGTTCTTCGGCGCCGGCCTCGCCACCGCCCTGTGGTGGCTGGCCAGCGCCCTGCTCGGCGTCTACGTGCGGGTCAGCGACGCGTTCGGTCAGACGTACGGCGCCCTGACCGGCATGATGGCGCTGCTGCTGTGGGCCAACCTGACCGGGATCGCGCTGTTCCTCGGCCTGTCGTTCGCCGCCCAACTGGAGGCGTTGCGGGTCGGCTCCCCGGACCCGGCCCACCCCGACCGCTGGGAACCCGACCGCGACCAGCCCGACCGTGATCGGCCCGACCGTGATCGGCCGGACGGGCAGCGGCCGGTCGAAACGACCACCCCTTAGGCGCACGTCGATGTGCCCCCGGTGTACCGGGCGGCCCGATCGGGTATCGGGCTGCCAGGCATCCCAGGGAGGTAGGCGTGGGCACCGAACTCGAACCGACCAGGCGGGTCCCGTTACGGCCGCTGGAACACTTCGCCGGTCGCAGCCTCGCCGGGCTGCTCCTCGTCGTCGGCTGCGGACTCGGGTTCGGGTTGCTGCTGATGCTGGTCCGGGTCGAGTTCGGACCGCTGTACGACCTCGACCACGGCACCGCCGCCGAACTCAACCGGGTCATCTCCGAGCAGGGGCCGCTGGTCACCGTACTGCGGGCGATCACCGACCTCGGCGGCCGGCCGATCATGCTCTGGCTGGTCTCGGTGGCCGTCGTCGGCCTGCTCATCCGCCGCCAGCCCCGGCTGGCGATCTACCTGGTGGTCGCCGGTGCCGGCGCCCTGTTCCTCGACCCGGCCCTGAAACTGCTCGTCGGCCGGCTGCGTCCCGCCGTCGAGGTGACGCTCGCCGGCTCGGCCGGCAACAGCTTCCCCAGTGGACACGCGCTCGGCTCCATCGTCGCGTACGGCGCGCTGCTGCTGGTCTTCCTGCCCGCGCTGGCGCCGCGCTGGCGCCGGCCGGCGATCGCGGTCGTGGCCACCGTCGTCTTCCTGATCGGGTTCACCCGCGTCGCGCTGGGTGTGCACTTCGTCAGTGACGTGATCGCCGGCTGGCTGCTCGGGCTGGCCTGGCTCGGCGTCACCGCGTACGCCTTCCGGTTGTGGCGACTGGAGGTCGGCCAGCGGGTGCCGCACCTGATCGAGGGCCTCGAACCCGAGGCGGCACACGAGATCGCCCCCGCCCCCGACGAGGAGAAGATCCTGCCGAAGGCCCGGCTGGGCATCGCCGAGATCATCACCGGCTGGGTGCTGGTCTTCGGTGTCCTGTTCGGGTTCGGGATGCTGGTCAGCTACCACGCCGACGACACCTTCGTCGACCGGATCGACACCGCCGTCCCGCAGTGGTTCGCCGACCACCGCACCCCGGCACTCGACGACTTCAGCCACTGGTGGAGCAAGGCCGGCGACACCCACGCCATCCTGCTCGTCTCGCTGGTCTTCTGCCCGCTGGTGCTCGCCGTCTGGCGGCGCTGGCGGCCGGTGGTCTTCGTGGCCCTGACCATGTTCGGCGAGCTGACCCTCTTCCTCGCCACCGCCCGCGCCGTCGACCGGCCCCGGCCGCCGGTGGAGAACCTCGACGGCCCGATGCCGACGGCGTCGTTCCCGTCCGGCCACATCGCCGCGACCATGTGCCTGTGGGTCGCCATCGCCGTGCTGGTCTGGCCGCGTACGGGCCGGGTGCTGCGCTGGCTCGCGGTGGCCGCCGCCGTGATCATGCCGGTCGGGGTCGCGGTGTCGCGGATGTACCGGGGCATGCACCACCCGAGCGACTTCGTCGGCGCGATGCTGCTGACCGGGCTGTGGATCGGGCTGCTCTACTGGGTGGTCCGCCCCAACGCCGACGTGCACGCCGGCAACGAGCCGGCGACCCTGCCCGACGACGACACCGTCTCCGCCGAACTGGAGACCGCCGGCAGCCGCTAGCGCGGCGCGCGGGTCGGGGGACCCGGGCCGGGCCGGCGTGCGACGGTGGAGGCATGGCCGTGCGGGCGATGACCTACAACATCAGGACCGGCGGGTACGACGGCGCCGACCAGTCCCGGCTCGCCGGGGTCGCGGCCGTCGTCGACCGGATACGTCCCGACCTGCTCGCCCTGCAGGAACTGCGCGGCTTCGACCGGCGCCGGCTCGCCGGGCTGGCCGAGAGTTGGGGGATGACCGGGCACCTGGCCCGGTCGGTGTCCGGCCAGCCGGTCGCGGTCCTGGTCCGCCCGCCGGCCCGGATCGTGGCGGCCGGTTCGGTGCACCGGCCGTTCCACCACGCCGCCGCCCGGGTCACCGTCGCCACCGACCGCGGCCCGCTGACCGTACTCGGCACCCACCTCCAGCCGTACTCCGGCGGGTGGCGGCTGCGTGAGGCCGGCTGGCTCACCGCGCCGGCCCGCCCCCGGCGGGGGACCGGTGGGGTCCCGATGGTGCTGCTGATGGGCGACCTCAACTCGCTCGACCCGTGGACCGACCACCGGGAGCGGATCGAGCGCCTGCCGCCGGCGTACCGGGGGCGGCACCTGACCCGTGGCGCGGTCGATACCCGGGCGGTCGCCGCGCTCGACCGGGCCGGGTTCGTCGACCTCTTCCGCCTGGCCGGGACGGGCGAGGTGACGCATACGGCGCCGACGACGCGCGGTGGTGGCGCGGAGTTCTCCGGCATGCGGCTGGACTACATCCTCGGCACGGCACCGGTGGCGGAGATGGCCCAGGAGTGTCGAGTCGTCACCGGCGGCGACACCGAATGGGCCTCCGACCACTATCCCGTGATCGCCGACCTCGACCTGTCCCCGGTCGGCTGACTGCGCATGGCGGGTCGGTTCGTCAGTGGTGAGCCGACGCATCCGAGCACTACAGGCCGAAGCCGCGAGGCACCCGTCCCCGCCTCAGCTCTACCGGCGCCTCGAAATCCCACCATCAACCACTTGGCACACCGCAGGAGCAGAGGCACCTGTGATCGTCTGCTGCCCAGCAGTTCGACACGCCGTACGGACAACAGCGGAACAACTAACGATCACCACGCACCGCCGCACCACAGGAGCGTCGGGCGGGCAGGACGCCGCCGGTCGGCTATCCGATCTTGGTCGCACGACCCTGGTACGGCCTGACTATCGTGCTGACGTGACCCGCCGCCGTAGCCCCCGCCCGCCCGTCCGGGCCACCCCCGACCCGGAGGTGCCCGCCTGGATCCGGTGGCCGGTCCGGCTGCTCGCCCTGGTGTTCGTCGTACCGGTGCGGCTGGGCTGGGCGGCGCTGGTCGCGTTCGGCCGGTTCGTGCTCAGCCCGGTCGGCCGGTTCCTCTACCGCTACCTGCTGCGCCCGCTCGGCTGGTTCCTCGACCGGGTCGTCTGGCGCCCGCTGTGCTGGCTGTTCGTCAACCTGCTGTGGCGGCCGCTGGGCTGGCTCGGCCGCTATCTGCTGGTCGTGCCGATCCGGTGGCTGTTCCGGGTGTTCCGGCCGGCACTGCGGGCCGTCGGCCGGGCGCTGCTCGCCGTGGCCCGCTGGATCGGTCGAGGGCTGCGGGCCGGGTGGCGGGCGGTCCGTCCGGGCGTCGTCCTCGTCGCCGCCGTGCTGTGGGCGGCCGTGGTCTGGGCCTGGCGGGCCGTCGGCGTGGTGCTCGGCCTCGTCTACCGGCTGCTGCTGCGACCGGTCGGGCTCGCGCTGCGGTGGCTGTGGCGGCACACGGTGGTGCCGGTCGCGCGGGCGGTCGGCTGGCTGTGGCGGGCGACCGTCGTCCCGGCCGGCCGCTGGGTGCGCGACACGATCTGGCGGCCGGCCGCCGCCACCGCCCGTGGCGTGCTGGTCGCGCTCGGCCTGCGCCGCCCCGATCCGAGATCGGGCCGCTGACCGGCCCGTCCGCCGGCCGGGCCGACCGGTGTGGCGGTCGGGCGGGACCCCGGCCGCCGGCCGACGCCTAGAACAGCATGTTGACCAGCACGGTCAGCACGATCGACGCGAGCACCGAGAACAGGATCATCAGCAGGCAGCCCAGCCCGCCGCCGAGCGGGCGTATCTCGACGTTTCCGATCCGCATCACAGCTCCCGCAGTCGCGGCACGAGCTCCCGCTCCGCCCAGTCGAGGAACATCGGCTGGCTCGCCCCGCCGACCTGGACCACCGCCACGTGGGTGAAGCCGGCGTCGACGAACCGCTTGAACGCGGTGACGTGCCGTTCGAGGTCGGGCCCGCACGGGATGGAGGACGCGACGTCCTCTTCCCGGACGAACCGGGTCGCGCTCTCGAACGACTCCGGGCCGGGCAGGTCGGCGTTGACCTTCCAGCCGAGGCCGAACCAGCGGAACTGGTCGTGCACGATCCGGCGGCACTCCTCCTCGTCCGGGCCGTAGCAGATCGCGACCTGCCCGTACCGGGGCTTGCCGGCCCCGCCGGCGTCGTCGAACAGGGCGATGACCTCGGGGTCGGGCTCGGTGGCGATGAGACCGTCGGCGTACGAGCCGGCGAGTTCGCACGACGCCGGGCCGGAGGCGGCCACCGCGATCGGCACCCGGTCCGCCGGCCGGTCCCACAGGTACGCCTCGGGCACGTCGTAGTACTCGCCGGAGTACGACAGCGTCTCGCCGTCGAGTAGCGGCGGGATGATCTGCAACGCCTCCTCGAACATCTCGTGCCGCTGCCGTACGTGCGGCCACGCCCCGACGACGTGCTCGTTGAGGTTCTCGCCGGCGCCGAGCCCGAGGGTGAACCGGCCGTCGGAGAGCACCCCGACGGTCGCCGCCTTCTGCGCCACGACCGCCGGGTGGTAGCGGCGGATCGGGCAGGTCACGAACGACATCAGTTCGATGCGCTGGGTGGCGTGGGCGATCGCGCCCAGCACCGACCAGGCGTAGGGTGAGTGGCCCTGGGACTCCAGCCACGGGTAGTAGTGGTCGGAGACGACGGCGTGGTCGAAGCCGGCGTGCTCGCTGCGCACCGCGTAGTCGACGAGTTGCTTCGGCGCGGTCTGTTCGGACATGAGGGTGTAGCCCACGGCGACCATGCGGATCCCTTCCACGGCATTCTTGCCGACCGTGGTAACCGGTCGTGGCCGTGGCAAACCTGTGCGCCGTACCCGGGTTGTCAGATCCGGCGCCGGCGCAGGCCGGGCTCGCGGCGCAGCGTGCGGCGTACGGGCCGGTCCCCGGCCGTGGCGCGGACCGGCCGGTCCGGGGCGGGCGGCGGCACGGTACGCGGCGCCGGGGTCGGGTCGGGCGGGTTCGTCGTCGTCATGGGCGCAACAACACCTTCACTACTCCGTCCTCCTTCTTCTGGAACATCTCGTAGCCCCTGGGGGCGTCGGCCAGGGGCAGCCGGTGGGTGGCGAAGTTGTCCACGCCGAGCGGGTCGTTGTCGGCGGTGACCAGCGGCATGATGTCGTCGGACCAGCGCCGCACGTTGGCCTGCCCCATCCGCAGCGTCACCTGCTTGTCGAAGAGGGTGAGCAGCGGCAGCGGGTCGGCGGTGCCGCCGTAGTCGCCGATGACCGAGATGGTGCCGCCGCGCCGGACGA
This sequence comes from Polymorphospora sp. NPDC051019, assembly GCF_040683055.1. Taxonomy (NCBI): domain Bacteria; kingdom Bacillati; phylum Actinomycetota; class Actinomycetes; order Micromonosporales; family Micromonosporaceae; genus Polymorphospora; species Polymorphospora sp. NPDC051019. The sequence continues at coordinate 77,407 of NZ_JBFBCH010000008.1, forward strand.
TGTCGCTGGCCAGGTGCAGGGCGGCGAGCCGGTCCCGGCCGGCGCGGGCCATCAGCCGGGAGCCGATCGAGTCGGGCAGGGTGCCGGACATCCGCTGGGCGACCGTGCCCATCGGGTCGCCGTGCGCCTCCATGCCGACCGCGTCGACGACCGAGTCGGGGCCACGGCCGTCGGTGCGTTCCCGGATGGCGTCGGCGATGCCCTCGTCATAGTCCTGCAGGTCGAGTACGTCGATGCCGTTGCGGCGGACCCGGTCGACGCGTGCGGGGACCAGGTCGACGCCGATCACCTGGCCGGCGCCGCGGTGCCGGGCGATGCGGGTGCACATGTCGCCGACCGGGCCGAGGCCGAGCACGACGAGGCTGCCGCCGGGCGGTATCGCCGCGTACTCGACCGCCTGCCAGGCGGTCGGGAGGACGTCGGACAGGTAGACGAACCGGTCGTCGGGCGGGCCGTCGGGGACCTTGATCGGGCCGTACTGGGCCTGCGGCACCCGCAGTAGTTCGGCCTGCCCACCCGGGATCTCGCCGTAGAGCTTGGAGAAGCCGAAGAGGGCGGCGCCCATGCCGGTGTTGCGGACCTGGGTGACCTCGCACTGGGTCGGCAGGCCGAGGCCGCACATGTAGCAGTGGCCGCAGGCGATCTGGAACGGGACGACCACCCGGTCGCCGGGGGCGAGGTTGGTGATCTCGTCGCCGACCTCCTCGACCACGCCCATCGGTTCGTGGCCGAGGATGTCGCCCTCGCCCATGAAGGGGCCCATGACCTCGTACAGGTGCAGGTCGGAGCCGCAGATGCCGGTGGAGGTGACCCGGATGATGGCGTCGGTGGGCTGCTGGATCGCCGGGTCGGGCACCGTCTCCACCCGTACGTCGCGCTTGCCGTGCCAGGTGACTGCTCGCATCTGTTGGCCTCCGGGGCTTCGCGGACGCGCCGGCTTACCCGGTGTGCGGTCCGGGTAACGTCGACGGGCACTTAACCGGTTGACTTGATTGATGTACGTGCCTAGTCTGATGCGAGCCGCAGGGAGCCGGTTGGCAGTTGTCGGGCAGCGACTGCCAGTCCCGACGTCTTCGCCCGCCATGGGCACTTCCTGAGGCAGGTCATGAAAACACGACTAACCGTCGCCGGTGCGACGCTGCTCGCCACCCTCGCCGCCCTGTTCGTCTTCGTGCCGAACGCGCACGCCGCCACCGGCTTCTACGTCAGCGGCGGCAAGATCTACGAGTCCAACGGCAACCAGTTCATCATGCGGGGCGTGAGTCACCCGCACGCCTGGTACACGCATCAGACCAGTTCGTTCGCCAACATCAAGTCGCTGGGTGCCAACACCGTCCGGGTGGTCCTCAGCGGTGGCCGCTGGGCCGCCAACGGGCCGGCCGACGTCGCCAACGTGGTCGCCCTGTGCAAGCAGAACAAGCTCATCTGCGTGCTGGAGAACCACGACACCACCGGGTACGGCGAACAGGCCGGCGCGGTGACCCTGGACCGGGCGGTCGACTACTGGATCAGCCTGCGGGACGTGCTGGCCGGCCAGGAGAAGTACATCATCGTCAACATCGGCAACGAGCCGATCGGCAACAACCCGGTGACGCCGGGCTGGGTGCAGGCGACCTCCAGCGCGATCAACCGGCTGCGCGACGCCGGCTTCGACCACCAGATCATGGTCGACGCCCCGAACTGGGGTCAGGACTGGCAGTTCACCATGCGCGACAACGCGGCGGCGGTCTTCGCCAGCGACCCCGACCGCAACACCGTCTTCTCGGTGCACATGTACGGCGTCTTCGACACCGCCGCCGAGGTCACCGACTACCTGGGCCGGTTCCGGACCGCCGGGCTGCCGATCGTCGTCGGCGAGTTCGGGTTCAACCACTCCGACGGCAACCCCGACGAAGACACGATCATGTCGTACACCACGACCCACGGGATCGGCTACATCGGCTGGTCGTGGAGCGGCAACGGGGGCGGCGTCGAATACCTCGACATGGTGACGAACTTCAACGTCAACGCGCTCACCTCGTGGGGGCAGCGGATCTTCAACGGGGCGAATGGCATCCGGACCACGTCACGCGAGGCGACCGTCTACGGCGGCGTCCAGCCGACCACGCCGCCGCCCACGACGCCTCCGCCGACGACGCCTCCGCCCACGACCCCGCCGCCGACCACGCCTCCGCCGACCACCCCGCCGCCGGGTGGCAAGAGCTGCACGGCCGCCTACAGCATCGTCGGGCAGTGGCAGGGCGGTTTCCAGGGCGACGTGAAGGTGACCGCCGGCGCGGCGCCGATCGCCGGCTGGACGGTCACCTGGCGGTTCGGCGACGGCCAGTCGGTCAGCCAGTCCTGGAACACCAACCTGACCAGCAGTGGCGCGGCGGTGACCGCCCGCAACGTGGCGTACAACGGCAGCCTGCCCGCCGGTGGCACGGCCAACTTCGGCTTCATCGGCTCCTGGACCGGCACCAACGGCGTACCGGCGGTGACCTGCACCGCGAGCTGAGAGCGGCCGGCCTGAGCATCTGTTACTCATGACGGTTGTCGATCCACTGTACGACGCTGCCAAGGGTTCGGGCGGTGCCGGACAAATCCGGCCCCGCCCGATCCCTGCCGATCCCTGCCGATCCGACGGGAGCGACGTATGGCATCGATCCGTAACAGACCCCTGGCCGCCACGGTCGCCGCGGCGCTGGGGCTGGCGGTCGCCGTGGTGGCGGCCCAGCCGGCGGGCGCCGACCCGGCCGGCGTCCTGCGCACCCTCGACTGGGAGAACCCGGCCGACCGCACCCTGCCGGCCACACCCCCGGCCGGGTTCTACAAGCAGTTCGTCACCGACCACGGGGCGACCATGGTCACCGCACCGGCCCGCGCGGGCGGGCACGCGGTGCGGTTCGAACTGAACCGCACCGACCCGAGCCCGGCCGCGGGCAGCAGGCGCGCCGAGATCAACCAGCCCGACGCGCAGCCGGCGAACGCCGAGCGCTGGTACGGCTTCAGCATCAACCTCGACCCGACCTGGGCGTACGACACCTCGTCGGAGATCGTCACCCAGTGGCACCAGTGCGACAGCGGCTGCCCCGGCGGATCGCCGCCGCTGGCGCTGCTGACCGGCAAGGGCCGCTGGCAGATCGACTTCCAGGGCGAGTTCATCGACCTCGGGCCGTACCGCACCGGGGGCTGGACCGACTGGGTCTTCCACGTGCGGTGGCGCACCGACGGCGCCGGCCTGCTGGAGGTGTGGCGGGACGGGGTCCAGGTGGTCTCCCGGACCGGTCCGGTGCACGGCGGCGGCCCGAGATCGCCGTACTTCAAGCTCGGCATCTACAAGTGGGACTGGGCCTTCTCCGACCGGGCCTCCACCGTCGACCGCCGCGTCATGTTCCACGACGAGGTACGCGTCGGCGACGAACGGGCGACGTACGCCGACGTGGCCCCCGGCGGGTCCGGCGGCTGCGCGGGCGCGGTGCCGGTCGCCGGGGTCTCGGCGAGCACCCACGAGGCGGCGAACCCGCCGGCGCAGGCCGTCGACGGCAGCCTCGGCACCCGCTGGTCGGGGAACGGTTTCGGCGCCGCGCTGACCCTCGACCTCGGCACCGTCCGGCGCCTCTGTGGCACCACCGTCGCCTGGCACCGCGGCGACCTGCGGTGGAACGACTACACCGTCTACACCTCCACCGACGGCGTCACCTACACCAAGGCATGGGAGGGCCGCAGCACCGGCGCGACGACCGCGCCGGAGACGGAACGTTTCACCCCGCGCGACGCCCGGTTCGTCCGCGTCTCCTGGTGGAACAACGCCGAGGGCAACGGCTGGGCCAGCATCACCGAGGCGGCGGTGCTCGGCCCATGACCCGGACGACCGACACCCCCTGGCCGCGACGCGGCGCGGCCCGGCGCCACCCCGGCGTGGCCCGGGCCGGCCGGGGCGCGCTCGCCGGGCTCCTGGTCGCCGCGACGGCACTGGTCGGCGGGGCCGCGACCGCCGCCGACGTACCGTCCGACGTGGTGCCGGCCATCCCCGGCTGCGGCACCGCCGTGCCGGCCACCGCCACCGCCAGCACCCACGAGGCGGCGAACCCGCCGGCGCACGCCGTCGACGGCGACCTCGGCACCCGCTGGTCGGGCCAGGGCTTCGGCGCCGCCCTGACCCTCGACCTCGGCGCCGCCCGCGACCTGTGCGGGGTCAGGGTCGCCTGGCACCGCGGCGACCTGCGGTGGAACGACTTCACCGTCTACACCTCCACCGACGGCACCGCCTTCACCAAGGTGTGGGCCGGCCGCAGCACCGGCACCACCGCCGGGTTCGAGAGTTCCCCGTTCGCGGCCCCGACCGGCGCCCGCTTCGTACGGCTGGCCTGGTGGAACAGTGCCGAGGGCAACGGCTGGGCCAGCGTGGCCGAGGTCGCCGCCCTCGTCGCCGACCCGGACCCGGGCCCGGGCGGCGGGCACGTCGTCGTCGCGGCCGGCGACATCGCCACCCGCTGCACCGGCACCTCGTGCGCCCACTGGCGCACGTCGGAACGGGCGCTGGCGATCGACCCGGACGCCGTCCTCGTGCTCGGCGACAACCAGAACAACGACGGCACCATCGAGGAGTACCGGGCGTACTACGAGCCGAGCTGGGGCCGCCTGAAGGACCGGACCCGGCCCACGCCGGGCAACCACGAATACATCCTCGGCGACGGCGCGCAGGGCTATTTCGAGTACTTCGGCGACCTGGCCCGGCCGGCCGGCACCAGCTGGTACAGCTTCGACCTCGGCAACTGGCACGTCGTGTCGCTGAACTCGGAGTACGAGCGGTCGGCCGGCGGCCCGCAGGTCGCCTGGCTGCGGGCCGACCTGGCGGCGAACACGAAGCGGTGCGTGCTCGCCTTCTGGCACCGGCCCATGTTCAGCTCCGGCGGCACGCACGGCAACTTCCCCAACATGCGGCCGTTCTGGGACGCGCTGCACGCCGCCGGCGCCGACGTGGTCCTCAACGGGCACGACCACTCCTACGAGCGGTTCGCGCCGCAGACCCCGGACGCGGTCGGGTCGCCGGCGGGAATCCGTGAGTTCGTGGTCGGCACCGGGGGCGCCACCCCGCGCGAGTTCGGCACCGTACGGGCCAACAGCGAGGTGCGGCTGCGGGTCAACGGCGTACTCAGGCTGGACCTGGGGGTCGACAGCTACTCGTGGCAGTTCGTCGACGTCGACGGCGCGGTCCTCGACGCCGGCGGCCCGGTGGGCTGTCACTGATGCCGGCGTCGCGGCCCGTGACCTCCCACGGGCCGCGACGCCCGGCCGCCCAGCCCGGGGCCGGCCGGGGTCAGCCCGCCGTCTCCCAGAGCGGGTCGACCCGAAGGCCGGGGCTGGGCAGGCCGAGCGCGGCCGGCAGGTCCCGCCGGCCGCGCACCCCGAGCTTGCCGTACGCGCGGTGCAGGTGGTTGGCGACGGTGCGCCGCGACAGCCCCAGCCGCCCGGCGATGACGTCGTCGGGCAGGCCGGCGGCGGCCAGCTCGCAGGTCTGCCGTTCCCGGCCGGTCAGCGCCGCCGACGGCCCGGCCACCTGGGTCCAGGGTGGACGGTTGCCGTCGCAGTGCCGGTGCAGCCGGCCGACCTCGGCCCGCAGCCCCGCCGCGACCCGGCCGTGGCCGGCGGCGGTGGCCAGCGCCGCCGCGGTCGACACCGCCTCCAGCGCCAGCCCCCGGTAGCCACGGCCGTCCAGCTCGGCGGCGACCGCCCGCAACCCGTCCAGGTCACCCGTCGCGGCGGCGTCGGCATGCCGCGCGAACACCTGGAACAGGTCGCTGTCGCAGCCGGCGACCACCTCGGCGAGCGCCGCCGCGACCAGCGGCGACGGGCGCAGCCGGGCCGCGAGGTAGTACGCCTGTGCCGCCTCGGTCGGCCGGCCCGCCAGCCGGTACGCCGTACCGAGCCGGGCGGCCTCCTCGGCCGCCGCCCGCCGGCCGCTCCACGCGTCGACCTGCACCGCCGCCAGCCGCAGCACCCCGTCGGTGGCCGACGACGTGGGCACCCGGCGGCCGACCTCGGCCAGCACCGTGGCGGCCCGGTCCGGGTGCCCGGTGGCGGCCAGGCCGGTCGCGTACCCGGCGAGGACGCGGATCTGCACCGCGACCGGCGCGTCCTCGTCCAGCAGCGCCCGGGCCTCCCGCAGGTGTGGCAGCGCCCGCCCGGGTCGCCCCGCCCACATCTCGCACGCACCCAGTTCCGCGGCGAGCAGTGCCGCCTCGGCCGGCACCGCGCCGGCGACCGCCGCCCGGTAGCCGGCGCCGGCGGCGTCCGTCGCCTCGTCGAGCCGGCCGGTGAGCTGCAGCGCCTGCACCCGGCAGGCGACGGCGGCGCCGCGCATCGACGACCACGGCCGGGGCGCGCCCACCCGGTCGGCGGGGAAGGCGTCGGCGACGTACGCCGGGCGACCCGCGTGGATCAGCAGGAACGCCCGCAGCGGGTCGACGACGCTGGCCACCACCGGGTCGACGACCACCAGGTCCGCCATCTCGGCCGGGCCCGGCATCGGTGCGCCACCGAACGCCGCCATCGCCAGCCGTGCGACCCGCAGCGCCGGGGCTCCGTCCCCGGTGCAGCCGCGCACCAGCTTCGCGGCATCGGCCGGCCGGCGCCGGTTCCACAACAGGTTCAGTGCCCGGACCACCACCTGGCCAGGACGGTTCGGCAGTGGGTGGCGGCCGAGCTGTTCCTCGGCCTCCACCGCCCGGTCCTGGGCGACCAGGGCCCGCCCGAGCAGCTCCGCGCCGGCCGGGCCGTCGACGTGCCGGGCCAGCGTCGCCGCCAGCGCCGCGTCGCAGCCGGCCAGGGCGTCCTCGGCGGCGCCGAGCACCTCGGCGTCGGTGATCCGGTCACCGGCCGCGAGCCGCCAGGCGACCGTCCGCGGTCCGGTGGCCCGGCCCCGCGCGGCCCGGGCCAGCTCGCGGTAGATCCGCGACCGGGCGGGGGCGTCGGCCCCGGCCCGCAGCACCTCGCCGAACAGTGGGTGACCGATTCGCACCACGAGCCGTTCGCCGTCGCGTTCCACGGCGATCAGGGCCCGCAGTTCCAGCTCCTCCAGGACGGCGGCGTCGACCAGCGTCTCCAGCACCCCGAGAGCGACCGGCTCGGCGTGCGCGACGTACGCCAGCGCGGCCGCCTCGGCCGGCGACGACGCGCCGAGCAGGTCGAGCACCAGGTCCCGCAGCTCCCGGCCGGCCCGCATCGCCCCCGCCCACCGCCACACCCCGGCGGTACGCCGCAGCGCCCCGGTGGCCACACCGGTGTCCAGCAGGTGCCGCAGGAACAGCGGGTTGCCCCGGGTGGCCCGCCACAGCCGGTCGGTGGTCAGCCCGTCGACCGGCCCGTCCAGGGCCTGCTCGACACAGTCGGCGACCGCGTCGCGGGGGAGCGCCCCGACGGTCATGGCCCGCACGAACGGCCGCTGCCGCAGCGCCGGCACGGCGCCGGCCGCCAGGTGCCCGGTACGGGTCGCGGCCAGGATCCGTACGCCAGCGGTGACCGCCAGGTGCTGCACCAGCGCGACCGAGGTGGCGTCGAGCCGGTGGACGTCGTCGACCGCCAGCACGCAGCGGCGGCCGGCCGCGGCGGCGCGCAGCTCCCGGGCAGCCGTACCGAAGGTGTCCGCCACGTCGGCGCCGGCCGGCCACGGCGTCTCGCCCGCCGACCCTGCGGCCGGGGGGAACGGCCGCCCGCCCGCCCCGGCGACCAGCACGTACGACCCGTCCGCCCGGCACCGGTCGACGATCTCGGCCAGCAGCCGGGACTTGCCGACGCCGGCCGCGCCGGTCAGCAGCACCCCCGGCTCGCCCACCCGGGCCAGCCGGGCGGCCGCCGCGTCGACCTCGGCCGCCCGGGCCACGAAGGGCCAGCCGGAGCGGAGCTTCCATTGCTTTTCCACCCGGCTTCCTTCCCGACCTGATGTCGTGGCTGGCATGGCCCATCCGCTCGTACGACACGATCCCTGCCGGTTCCAAGGAGGATCATGAGTATTTCGTACTCAATGACTTCGTCGCCGACCGTGATCGCGCCTGAGCGTACGGACACCGGCGGTGCCGGACCCGACTGGCCGGTCCTCGGCCGCGACACCGAGGCCGGGTACGGCGAGCGGACGCTCACCGCACCGGACGGCCCCGGTCTGATCGTCACCGGCGAACCCGGGGTCGGCAAGACCCGGCTCGCCGAACTCCTGCTCGACCGGTGCGCCGACCGCGGCCTGCTGGTGCTGCGCGGCGCGGCGGCCGACGCCACCCGGCACATCCCCGGCGTCGGCGTCGCCGGGCTGCGCCGGCACGACGCCCCCGACTGGCTGTCGCCCGGCAGGCGGCTGCGCGACGAACTGCCCCACGACCGGCCCGTCGTGGTCGGCATCGACGACGCCGACCACCTCGACGACGCCTCCGCCGCGATTCTCGCCGACCTTCGCGCCGTCGCCGACGTACGGCTGCTGCTGACCGCCGGCCGGGTCACCGGACTGCCGGCGGCGCTCACCGACCGGCCATTGCCCCGGCTGGAGCTGCCCAGCCTCGGCCGGGCCGTCACCTCCGAACTGCTCGACCGCGTCCTCGGCCGGGTCGACGGCCGCACCGCCGACCTGCTGTGGCGGGCCACCCGGGGCAACCCCCGACTGCTGCGGCGGATGCTCGACATCGGACTGGAGACCGGCGGGCTGACCCGCTCCCACGGCGTCTGGTCCTGGCGCGGCCGGCTCGGCGACGAGCCCCGGGTACGCGACCTCGCCAGCACCGACCTCGGCACCTTCGACGGCCCCGACCTGACCGCGCTGCGCTACGTCGCGCTCGCCGGCCGGCTGCCGGAACGGATCCTGGTCGACCTCGTCGGCGCCGACGCGGTGGCCGCCGTCGCCGGTCGCGGCGCGGTCGTCCCCTCCGGTGCCGTCGCCGTCGAGCCCGGGGCCCGGCCCCGGACGGTGACGATGGCCCACCCGCTGTACCGGCAGCTCGCCCTCGCCGGCCTCGGCCAGCTCCGGCGCCGGCAGATGTACCGCGACCTGGTCCGCGCCGCCGGCCGGGCCGGCACGCGCGGCGTCGACATCGCGAGCGCGGTGTGGTGGCGGCTGGAGGCCGACCTGCCGCGACGGGGGATCGGACCCGGGATCGCCGCCGTACGGGCGCTGGGCGCCGGTGATCCGGTCCTGGCCGAGGACCTGGCCCACCACGTCCCCGGCCCACGCGGCGTCGGACTGCGCGCCCAGGCCCTGATGGCGCAGGGCCGGGCCACCGAGACCGAACGGCTGCTCGGCGCGGTCGACCGGGACGCCGAGTTGGCCGCGCTCCGGTCGTTGAACCTGTTCTGGGGACTCAGCCGCCCGGCCGACGCCCACGCCGAGGTGCTTCGGGCCCGGGTGGCGGCCGGAACCGCCGCGGGGCCGGCCGGCGACGATCTCGAGATCGCCGAGCTGGCGGTGTCGCTGTTCACCCGCGGCGCGACCCGGGCCACCGCCGCCGGACCGGGCGACCGCCCCCGGCCGGCCTCCGACGCCGGCCCGGCGCCGGCCGCGGGCCGGTCCCGCGCCCTCAACCCGCTGGTCGCCGACGCCGCGACGACGATGAACGCCTACCTGCTGACGTTCCGTGGCCAGCCGGCCCTGGCCGCCGACCGCTTCGCCGACGGCGGCCTCGCCCTGCCGGCCCGCTGGCCGGCGATGCGCGGCTCGGCCGCCGCCTGCCACGTGCAGGCGCTCGTCCTCGCCGGCCGGCTGGCCGAGGCGACCCGGCTCGCCGACCGCTACTACGCCGAGGCGGTCCGGCGCGGCCAGCCGGTCGAGGTCGCCGTCGTCGGCCACGCGCGCGGCCTGTGCGCGATGTGGGCGGGGCGCCCGGCCGAGGCCCTGCCGGCGCTGCGCGAGGCCCGGGCCCTGGCCGACGAACACACCCCGTTCCCGGTACGGGTCTTCGTGTCCTGCGAGTACGCCGTCTGCGTCGCCACCCTCGGCCGACCCGACGAGGCGTACCGGGAACTGGACCGTGGCCTGGCCGGCATCCCCGACGACCTCGGCCTGCGCGACCGCGTCGAGTTCAGCCAGATCCGGGCACTGGCCCACTCCGGCCGCCTGGCGTACGCGGCCGACCTCGCCGACCGGCTCGCCGACCGCTACCTCGACGCGGCCCGGCTGACGACCGCCGTCGAGTGCGCGTACTTCCAGGTCCGGCTGCGCCCGTCGACCCGGGGCGCGGCCCGGCTGCGCGCCGCGGCGCGGCAGTGCGACAGCCCGCTGTTCGACCTGTTCGCCGACCACGCCGACGCGCTGGCCGCCGCCGACGCGCCCGCGCTGTGCGAGGTCGCCGACGGGTTCGCCGGGCGCGGCTACCTGGGGCTGGCGTACGAGGCGGCGGCGGCCGTGACCGGTGGCGGGCGGGCCGGCCGGGACGCCGAGCGGCGGCTCGCCGACCTCGCCCGGCGCAGCGCCGGCCCGTACCCGCCGTGGGCCGGCGGGCCGGCGGCCGACCCGCTGACGCCCCGGGAGCGGGAGGTGTGCGAGCTGGCCGCCTCCGGCCTGACCAACGCCGCCATCGCGCAGGCCCTGAACATCTCCGTCCGCACCGTCACGAACCTGCTGGAGCGGGCGTACCACAAGCTGGGCATCCACCGCCGCCGCCAGTTGCCCGCCGCCCTGTCCCGCTCCCTGATCCCGGTGATCAGGGAATAGGCCCCGCGTGTCGCCAGCGTGTCCCGGTGTCCGTTCCCTGATCACGACGATCTTGCCGAGTGGCGGCAGTTTCCGCAGGTCAGAGCTATCGTCGGCCGGGTGACGGGGTTGGTGTGCCGGTGCTGCGGGCAGTGGCGGGTGACGGTCGAGCTGATCCGTGGCCGGCACGTCTACCGGCTGGCGCACCGCCGGCGGCCCGGCACCGGCGAGGGGGTCGAGGTCGTCGGCGAGGTGCCGACCGTCGGCGCGCTGGAGAGGCTGTTGTACGTCCACGCCCGGCTCACCCTGGCCGACCTCGCCGACGCCGTCCGGTAGCCGCACCCGACGCCGGCCCGCATACGGCGCCGGCCCGCATACGGCGCCGGCCCGCACCCGGCGCCGGCCCGCACCCGGCGCCGGCCCGCACCGCGGGTCGCGGTGCGGGCCGGTACGCCGGGGTCGCGCCGTCACTGCGACGGCTGCGGGACCTCACACTCGATCTTCGGGTTGGCACCCATGTAGTTCAGCGGGCCGGCGATCGCGGTGACCACCACCGTGCCGGCCTTGGCACAGTTGGCGTCGTCACCGTCGAAGTAGCCGCGCTGACCAGCCGCCACCACGCCGATCAGCACCCAGATCAGCAGCAGCACACCGACTATCGATCCTCCGCGCACGAGAGCCTCCCAGGTCGTACGAGTCGCCGCGTCCACTCTGGACCGTCATGTCCGGCGATGCCTGACCATTCGTACCCAGAGCCGGCGGCGCCCTAAACAGCACCGACTTGCGCCGGCCGGGGAGGATGGCGCGATGGGCTGGAACACGACCGCGATCTTCGCCGCCGGCTGGACCACCGACCGGCTGCTCGAACTGGCGCCCGACGACCTGCGCCACCGGCCGACCGGCGAACTCGTCGGCCTGGACGAGGCGGGCTCCGCATTCCCCGGCGGGCGCCTCTACGTACGCGAAGACGCCGGCTGGGCCCAGCTCTGGGACCCCGAACTGCGGGTGATGCCGTTCGCCCCCGAACCCGGACGCGACGGGCTGGCCGCCCCCGGCACCCGCGTCGTCGGCGTCATCTTCGCCAGCGTCAGCAGCACCTACGGCTTCTGGTACGTCGAGGACGGGAAACTCGTCCGCCAGATCGTCTTCCAGGACGGCGAGCCGGTCCAGGACGACGGCGAGCCGCTGCCGGTCGAGTCAGGGATCGAGTTTCCGGAGTGGGGTCCCGACGAGGACTTCGTCTTCGCCGTGATCCGGGCGGTGACCGGCTTCGAACCCGACGACGAACCGCGCTACGCCGTACACGAGGTGGACTGAGCCGGCTGGTGGGCGGCCCTGGCCGCCAGCGACGCCCGGCCGGTGGCGGCCCTAGCCGGCGGCGACGTCCGGCCGGCCGGCGGTCAGCTTGCGCGGCGCGGTGAGCAGCCACGCCTCGGTGACCAGTTCGGCCAGCTCGTCCGGTGGCACGTGCGCCAGCCGCACCAGCACCCACCCGAACCGGCCCGAGCAGTGCGACCGCTCGTACGCCACCGGGTTGTCCAGCACCAGCGCCGCCTGCTCGTCGCGGGTCGCCTTCACCACCAGCGTCTCGCCGTCGTCGGACAGGTAGGCGAAACCCTTGCCCCGGACCCGGAACGCCACGTCGTCGCGCGACTGGTGCTGCTCGACGCCGGCCAGCCCCCCGGCCAGCCGCAGCACCTCGTCGGCGCTGACCCCGCCGCCACTGACGTCTGCCATACCCGCAGGTTTACCAGCCCGGGCGTCGTCCCGCGACCGGCCGGGCCGGCACGCCGCCGGCCGGCACGCCGCCGGGCGGTCCGGCCGGCCGCATGGCGCCGGGCGCACACGACCGCGGCGCCGGGGACGCGGTCCACACCGCACCCCCGGCGCCGCCGGTGCCCATCCCCGAGGTCGGGCTACTTCGTCTGCGCCGCCACCTCGTAGAGGCGTTCCGGCGTCACCAGGCCGCCGATCACCCGGCCGTCGTCGGTGAGCAGCACGTTGAACAGGTGGGTCGAGAAGAGCCGCCCGCTGCCCCAGTCACCGCTGACCGCCGGGAACTGGTCGAGCATGCCGGCGAGCTGGGCCAGGTCGGCGCCGGGCTCGCCGCCCGCGCCGGGCGTGCCGGGTGCCCCGGGCGCCGACTCGGGCATGGTCCCGACCAGTACCGTCGTCCAGCCGGTGCCGACCGTACGGGTCTCCGGCCGCTGCTCCGGCGCCGTGCCGGGTTCGGCGGACTCGCCGTCCGGCCGGTGCCCGCCGAACGGCGCACCGTCCGGGCCGGCACCCTTGGCGTCACTCTCGGTCACCTTCGTGCCCGGCGGCGGGTTGAACACGAACTGCTCCGGCGCCGGCCGGTTGAAGTCGACCTGGGTGAACGCGACCTCGAACGCCGGCTCCTCGACGCCCTCGGCGAACACCTCGAACCGCAGCGGCACCTTCTCCTCGGCGTCGATCGCGATCCGGATCTCCTCGACCAGCGACGCCTTGTCGCGCGGGGCGAGAATCAGCTCGTACGCGTCCCGCCCGGCGATCGTCGCCGACCGGCCGACCCGTACCTCGGTGGTCGGGTCGATGGCGGCCAGCGCCTTGTCGGCGGCCTCTTCCGGGGTGGCCGGCAGCCCGCCGGGCAGCTCCGGCGACTCCTCCTTCTTGCCCGGGTCGAGCTTGTAGTGGACGGCCTCCTTCTTCTGGCTCGACCAGACCCAGGCGTCGGAGCCGTTGCGGATCACGTCGGTCTCGCCGAGCGTGCCGACCAGGGCGATCCGGGCCTGGTCCGGCCCGGCGTACCAGACCCGCAGCGTGTGCCGGCCGGTCGCCAGCGCCGCGAGTTCGGAGCTGTTGCCGGCCAGCGTCTCCAGCGCCGGCGGCAGGCCGAGGTCGGCCCGTTGCAGCACGGTGCCGGACAGGCCGTCCAGGCGGGCGGTCTGCAGGTCGACCAGGAGTTGGGCCGCGTCGCGTGGCGGCAGGTTCGGTTCGGACGCGGCCGCGAGCGTGCCGATCGCCGCGCCGCCGCCCAGGACGACCACGGCGGCACTGGTGGGGACGAGCCAGCGCAGCGCGGGACGGGACTGGAACAGTGACATGTTGTGTACCTCCTGGCACCCATCGTGCCCCGAATGCCCTGTGAGACGGCTGAGAAACCGGACGCCGAGCTGTGCCCGGGCTGAGAAGGGGCATGGTTGACCGGGAGCCGGGATGGCACGCTTGACGGCGTGCGGTTGCTGGTGGTGGAAGACGAGGCGCGGCTCGCTACCGCGCTGCAGCGTGGCCTGCAGGCCGAGGGGTTCGTGGTCGACGTCGCCGCCGACGGGCCGAGCGGTCTCGACCTGGCCCGGCACGGCGGCTACGACGCGATGATCCTCGACGTCATGCTGCCCGGCCTGTCCGGCTACCGGGTGGTCCGGCAACTGCGCGCCGAGGAGCACTGGCTGCCGGTCCTCATGCTGTCGGCCAAGGACGGCGAGTACGACCAGGCCGACGGCCTCGACTGCGGCGCCGACGACTACCTGACCAAACCCTTCTCGTACGTCGTCCTGCTGGCCCGGCTGCGGGCGCTGCTGCGCCGGGGCGCCCCGCAACGGCCGGCCGTACTCACCGCCGGTGAACTCAGCCTCGACCCGGCCCGCCGCCGGGTGACCCGCGGCGATTCCGAGGTCGGGCTGACCGCCCGCGAGTACGCGCTCCTGGAATACCTGATGCGCCGGGCCGGGCAGGTCGTCTCCAAGACCGAACTGCTCGACCACGTGTGGGACGCCGGGGTGGAGACCGCCCCGAACGCGGTCGAGGTCTACGTCGGCTACCTGCGCCGCAAGATCGGCCGGGACCTGCTGGAGACCGTCCGGGGCGCGGGCTACCGGCTGGCGACATGACCACCAGCCCGCCCCGCACGGCACCGGCCGGGCCGGCGACCGGTGGCCCCGACGGACCGGCGGGCGGGGCCGGGACCGCCGGTCCGCCACCGGGCCGGGCGCCCGCTACCGCTGCCGCGCCGCGCGGCGGGTGGCGCCGCCTGCTGCCGGCCGGCCTGCGCGGCCGCCTCATGGTCGTCGCCGTGGCGGGGCTGACCGCCGGGCTCCTCCTGGGCGGGATCGCACTCGTCGGCACGCTGGCCTACGCCCTGGAACGCAGCGCCGACAACGAGGCCCGCCGCATCGCCGAGGCGGTCGCCATGCTGGTCACCGAGGACGCCCTGCCCGACCCGCTGCCGGTCGTCGGCACCACCGTCAAGGTCCAGGTCATCGACCCGCAGCGCCGCGTCCGGTCCGCCTCGATCGACGCCGACCGGCTGGTCCCGATGCTGTTCGGCGACGAACTCGACCGGGCCCTCGACGACGGGCCGGTGTTCATCCCCGGCGACCGGCTCGGCCTGCACGGCCCGGTACGCGTCGTCGCGATCCGGGCCGGGCCCGCCGACCACCCGCAGACGGTGCTGGTCGGCAAGTCGATGGCCGACGTCGCCCACAGCGTCGACCTGCTCAAGACCAGCCTGATGATCGGGTTCCCGCTGCTGCTGGCGCTGCTCGCGGTCGTCGCCTGGCGGGTCATCGGGGCGACCCTGCGCCCGGTCGAGGCCCTGCGGGCCGGCGCGGAGGAGATCACCGGCGGCGCCCGCCCGGGCCAGCTGCCGGTGCCGGAGTCGCACGACGAGATCCACCGGCTGGCGGTGACCCTCAACGGGATGCTCGACCGGCTCGAAGCGGCCCGCGGCCGGCAACGCGCCTTCGTCGCCGACGCCGCCCACGAACTGCGCAGCCCGCTGGCGAACATGCGCACCCAGCTCGAGGTCGCCCAGCGCCTCGGACCGCGCAGCGACTGGCCGGCGGTCGCCGACGACCTGCTCGCCGACACCGAGCGGCTCAGCCGGCTGGTCGACGACCTGCTGCTGCTGGCCCGCGTCGACGACGCCGGCCCGCGACCGGCCCGGGTCGGGCCGGTCGAACTCGGCGAACTGATCGGAGAGGCGGCCGGCCGCCACCCGTCGCCGCCGGTCCGGGTCGAACCGCCGGACGATCCGCTGTGGACGGTCGGTGCCCCGGACCAGCTCGGCCGGGTCGTCGCCAACCTCGTCGACAACGCCGTACGGCACGCCCACGGCGAGGTGGTCGTGTCGGCGTACCCCGAACCGCCGTACCAGGTGGTCATGGTCACCGACGACGGACCCGGCATCCCGGCCGCCGACCGCGACCGGGTCTTCGACCGGTTCACCCGGCTCGACGACGCGCGGGCCCGCGACGCCGGCGGCGCCGGACTCGGCCTCGCGATCGTGCGCGAACTCGTCCGCCAGCACGGCGGCACCGTGCGGCTCACCGACGCCCGGCCGGACCCGGCCCGGCCCGGGCTGCGGGTCGAGGTACGCCTGCCGGCAGCCCCCGGCTGACCGTCAGCCGCGTTCCGTGCAGACCGGCTCGGAGCGCCCGACCAGGTCCGTGGAGTAGACGACCGCGACCACGAAGCAGTAGTCGACGCTGGAGTCCAGCCCGTACACGACGTAGCTCGACGTGCCCGGCGCCAGATCCTGGAACGCCCGCGGCTCCTGCCCGGTGCGACCCGCCGACACCACGACCGGCCCCTCCGCGCCCGGCGGGTACGTCCACGTCAGCGTCACGCTGTCGCGGTTGTCGGTCACCGTCACCCCGCCCGGCGGGGTACCGGGCTCGGCCGGCGGCGGCGCGGCCGGCGACGTCGGCCCGGGGGCACCGGTCGCCGGCGGGACCGGCTGGCCACCGGCGTCCGGGGCCGGCTCACGACGGTCGGCGAGCGCGAACCCGGCGATCACCGCGACCGCGCCGAGGGCGACGACGACCAGCCCGGCCAGGATCACCGGCACCAGACGCCGGTCCGGCGGGGGTGCCGGCGGCCGCCGCACCGGGACCGGCAGCGCGTTGCGGCGACGTACCGGCAGGTCGCCGCGCTGGCGCACGGCCAGGTCGGTCGTCGGGGTACGGCGTAGCTCGTGCACCCCCGGGTGGGCGTCGCCGGCCGGCGCGCCGCCGGCCGTGAACTGTCCGCGGTCGGGGCCGGTCGGCGCGAAGTCGGGCACGTCCGGCGGCAGCGCCGGCTCCCGCTCCGGCCAGGCCTCCTGACCGGTCGGCCCGGGCTCACGCCAGGCCGGCTCCTGGTCCGGCCAGGCCCGTTTGGTGAGGTCCGGGCGCCGGGCCGCGTCCGGTTCCGGGTACGTCGGCTCGGCGTACCCCCGCTCCGGATACCCGGTGCCGCGGTCGGCCGGGTCGTCCCAGGGCTGCTCCGCGTTCCACGGCTGGTCAGGCGCGGCGTCGTACCGGACGGCCCGGTTGTCGGCGTCGGGATACCGGTCGTCGGGGCGGTCGGTGTCGTACCGGTCGGCCTGGTCTCGGTCGGCTTGGTACGGGGCAGCGTCGTCCCGGTCGGCTTGGTACCGGTCGGCTTCGGGCCAGTCGGGTTTGATGGGGCCGGGGTCCGACCAGGTGGAGTCGGGGCGGTCGGGGCCGGGGCGTTCGGGTTCGGGACGGTCGGTGGCTGCCCAGGCGTCCTCGGGGTGGCGGGCGTCCGGCCAGCCCGGGGCGGTGTGGTTCGCGTCCGGCCAGCCACCGTCGGTGGGTTCGGTGGCCGGCCGGCCGGCGGCGGCGCGGTCGGGGTCAGGCCGGTCGAGGGGGTCGGTGGCCGTCCAGTCGCGGTCGAGGTGGCCGGCGTCCGTCCGGTCGGGGTCGGGGCGGTCGAGGTCCGGCCAGCCGCGGTCGGACAGCGGATCGGGGTGCACGCCGTTGGCGTGGGCTTCCTCGCCGGGCCGGTTGCCGGCGCCGAGCGGGTCGTCGGACCAGGCCCGGTCGTCGTAGCCGGTGTCCGTACCGGTGGGATCGTCGCGCCAGGGCTGCTCCGACCCCGGGCCGGCCGGGTCGTGGTACCAGGCCCGGTCGTCGTAGGTCGCCGGTCCGGTCGGGGCGTCGTCCCGGTCCCGGTCGGTGCCGGCGGTTGCCGGCTCCGGGCGCTCGTCGGGCTCACCCGGCTCGGGCGGCCACCATCGGTCGGCCGGCGGGTCGGCGAGGTCCGGGCGTTCCGGGGCGTCGGGTTCGTCCGGGAAACCGGACCCCTCCGGCCGGTCCTGCCCGGTGTCCGGCCGATCCGGCCCGGGGTCCGGGCGTTCCTCCCACGGCGGCGGCCCGGCATCCCCACCGGTCGGGATCGGCTCGTCGACCAAGGAGGAGTCGTGGCTCTCTCCCGGCGTGTCGCCCGCAACAAGTCCTTGATCGCGCCCCGAGGGCGGGGCGGGTGCGGGGGCGGGGGGAGAGGGTGGGGGTGGGGGAGTGGCGCAGAGGTGGTCGGGGGTGGCGGTGGCCCGGGCCAGGGCCGCCACCTGCACGGCGAGCGGATGGTCGGGCGGCAGGCTCTCCCGGCACAGTTCCTGGGCCAGGGCGAGGTTGTCGTTGGCCTCGGTGAACCGTCCGCAGTCGCGCTGCATCGCGCCGAGCCGGGCGAGCATCTTGATCCCGCTCGGGTGGGTGTCGCCGTACACCTCCCGGTGCAGCGACCAGGCGTCCTCGAGGCGGTTGCGGGCGACCTCGCACTCGCCCCGGGCGTATTCGACGGTGGCCAGGTCGGCGTGGGCGGCCAGCACCCGCAGTGACTCGGGTCCGTCGATCGAGGTCAGTTCGGCGATCACATCGCGGTAGAGGTGGGCGGCGCGGGCCTGGCTGCCGACCCGGTGGAGTACGGCGGCCAGGGTGGCGGCGGCGCCGACGGTGCGCTCGTCGTGCGCACCGTGCAGGCGGCCGACGGCGGCGTACGCGAACGCGGCCCACGGCCTGGCGGCGCGCGGGTCGCCGAGGGTGAGCAGCAGCCGCGCGTGCAGGCCGGCGGCCTCGGCCAGGTCGTCCGAGGCGTTGGCGGGGCTGGGATCGGCGCCGACGAGTGCTCCGGCGAGCAGATCCCGGGCGCCGGCCAGGTCGCCGGCGGCGACGAGGTCGTGTGCGCGTGTGGTGATTTCCCCCAGCCCGATTGACACGCCCCATCGTGCGTGTACGGCAACGTTCAGTACAAGGGGGCGAAGGCGGGTTCTTTGGTCATTAAGCCGTCCGATCCGGTTGGAGGTG
Source organism: Polymorphospora sp. NPDC051019 (assembly GCF_040683055.1). NCBI lineage: Bacteria > Bacillati > Actinomycetota > Actinomycetes > Micromonosporales > Micromonosporaceae > Polymorphospora > Polymorphospora sp. NPDC051019. The sequence goes on from NZ_JBFBCH010000008.1 coordinate 96,127, forward strand.
GTCGATGAGCGCCTCGCTGATCCGGCGCAACTGGTCGACCTGGGCCGGGGTGAGCGGGTCGAACAGGTGGGTGCGGACGCCTTCGACGTGGCCGTGGGCGGCGGCGGCCAGCACCTCGAAGCCGTGGTCGGTGAGGACGGCGATCTGTCCGCGCCGGTCGGTGGGGCAGTTGTCCCGGCGTACCCAGCCGGCCTCCTCCAGCCTGGCGACGGCGTGCGAAAGCCGGCTGCGGGACGAGCCGCTGGCGTCGGCGAGTTCGCTCATCCGTAGCCGCCGGTCGGGCGCCTCGGAGAGTCGGACCAGGATCTCGTAGTACGCGTGCGGCATGCCGGCGTCGCGCTGCAGTTCGCGGTCGAGGGTTTCCATCAGTGCGCGGGAGGCGGTGAGGAACGCGCGCCAGGTGCGCTGCTCGTCGGGGTCCAGCCAGCGGGTCATGACCACGATCATACCCGAACTGATTGAACTCTCAACTAAACTCGGCTACCGTCGAGTCCATGGGCATCCACCGTCTCAACCACGCCGTCCTGTTCGTCAGTGAACTTTCCCGCAGCGTCGCCTTCTACCGCGACGTGCTCGGCTTCCGTCCGGTCCCGATGACCCCGGACGGGTTCGCCGGGGCCGCCTTCCTCCAGGCCCCGGGCTCCACCAACGACCACGACCTGGGCCTGTTCGAGGTCGGGCCGGGCGCCGCCGCGTCGCCGGCCGGCCGCGGCACGGTCGGCCTCTACCACCTGGCCTGGGAGGTCGACACCCTCGACGAGCTCGAGGCCACCATGGTCCGGCTGGTCGGGGCGGACGCCCTGGTCGGCAGCTCCGACCACGGGACCACCAAGAGCCTGTACGGCAAGGACCCCGACGGGCTGGAGTTCGAGATCGTCTGGCTGATCCCGAAGGACCTGCTCGACCAGGAGGCCCTCGACGCCCGCCGGCGGATCCGCCCGCTCGACCTCGGGCGCGAGAAGCGGCGGTACGGCGGCCAGACCCGCGGCGGCGTCGGCATCTCCGTACCGGCCTGACCCGGACGCCGCCCGCCGCCGTTACCGCCCGTCGCCCGGCACCGGACCCCGCGTCGGTCGGGTCCGCTGCCGGGCGGGTAGAACCGACGCATGCCGCTTCGCGCCGTCACCGGTCACCTGCTCATCCGTCAACTCGGCCACTGGCTGCCCGACGCGCTGCACCGGTCCCGCCGGGCGACCCTCGTGCAGGCGTACGGCGGTGACCCCGACGGCACCCCCGAGGCGGCGCTGCGCGCCTGCGGGGAAGCCGCCCACCTGCTGCGTGGCCGGCAGCTCACCGTCGTCGTGGTCGCCGATCACGCGGTCGACGTCGTCGCCCGGCTCGACGCGCCGTCGCCCGGGATGGCGGTGCACGGCGTACCTGGTGGTCCCGACCGGGTGCCGGTCGCGCTGAAGGCCGCGGCGGCCGCCGGCGCGCCCGTGCTGACGTACCTGGACGCCCCGACCGGGCCGGCGCCCGGGCCGGCGACGCTCGCCGCGGTGGCCGGCGGCCGGCCGGGGGAGCTGCTCATGGTCCTCGGCCCGGCGGCCAGCGCCGGGTACGACCACCGGGCGGCGCTGGCCGCGGCCGGCTTCCCGCTGGTCACCGCCGTCGAGTTGGTCCCGCCGGACGGGGACGGGCGGTGGCTCGTCGTCTACGCCACCCGGCTCGGCCGGGCGCTCGACGCGTTCAAGGAGGCGTTGTGGGCGGTCGACGGGGCCGGCGGGGTGCGCTACCGCGACCCGGACGACCCCGACGCGGCGCCGGTCGACGTCACGCCCGGCCCGGACCTGGCGCCACTGCGCCGCGCGCTGGTCGCCCACCTCGACCGGGTACGGCGGGCGAGCGTCACCGACCTGCGCCGGTTCACCGCCACCGCCACGATCTACCGGTCCGGTGACACCGACCGGGTGCTCGCCGACCTGCTGGCCGCCGGGGCGGTCGGCCGCGAGCCGCGTGACGGCCGGCTGGCCGGTGACGTGGTCATTTCGACTTCTTCCTGATCCGGTCGGTGATCAGGTCGATGAAGATCGACGCGCCGGTGGCGAGCACGACCAGGTTGAACGCCATCTGCACCATCACCACCGCCCGGGCGAGTTGGCCGGTGGGGTGCACGTCGCCGTATCCGACGGTGGCGAGGGTGGCCAGCGCGAAGTAGAGCGCGTCGGTCTTGGTCCGCAGGCTGGCGAACTGGTCGGGGCCGGAGATGGCGATGATGTAGTCGGCGAGCGCGAAGATCACCAGGCCACCGACGAGTGCGACGGCGAGTCCGGCGGCGCCACCGGCGGGTCGCGGGTCGGCGATCTGCCGGCGGATCTGCGCTCCGACGAGCCAGGCCACCAGCAGCAGGACGACCGCCGACGCGGCGCCGCGTACGACCAGCCGGGCGCCGCCGGCGTCGGGCTCGACCGGCACCAGGTAGAAGATCGCCACGATCAGGGCGCAGGTGAGCGCGGGGTGGGTGAGCAGTGGTCGAGGGGCCATGCCCGGATTGTCGGTCGCGGTGGCCGGCGCGTACGCGGAAACGGAAACGGGGTGCCGGCGGACGCCGGCACCCCGTTCACCGGGCTTCGATCATCTACTGCGGGCCTTGTCCTGCTTCCAGGACAGCGGGCCGGGCAGGTCCACGCGGTGTGCCCTGGCCCGGGAGTTCCAGGACCATCGGCCGATCTTGACGCTCCACGACGAGAAGCCGTTCTCGGTGAAGTTGAGAATGATCGGTCCGTACTTCTTGCGCTTGCGGAACATCAGGCCCATGGCTGTGCTCCCTTCGGATTCGACTGCTCAACCGGGGCTGGATCGAAGTTTCCCTTTCGGTCGAACGGTCAAACGCCGCTTCGTGCGCCATGCTGGACAGTGTGGCATCGATCAATTCCAAAACCTATCTAGCATGTAGGAGATTGGGTCATGAGTCGCCTGTCAGGGCTTGATTATGGTCGCCTCATGGAGTTGAATCCCACCATCTGGATGGCCGTTGACGGTGCCCGTCGGCCGGCGGCAGCATGAGTGGCATGCCGCAGCGGGCCGAGATGATCCGCCTTGGACAAGAGGAGATCCCGTGACCGCTGCCGACCTCGCTCGCGTCGACGCCGATCTGTTCCGTTCCGTCCTGCGCCGCCAGGCCGCGTCCGTCACCGTCGTGACGGCCGCCGGCGACCCACCCGCCGGATTCACCGCCACCTCGTTCACCTCGGTCTCCCTCGACCCGCCCCTGGTGTCGTTCTGCCTCGGCCGCGACTCGTCGAGCTGGCCCACCGTCGACCGGGCCGGCCACCTGGCCGTGCACCTGCTCGCCGAGGGACAGGAGGAGGTCGCCCGGATCTTCGCCACCAGCGGCATCGACCGCTTCGCCACCCACACCGGCTGGCACCGCGGGCCGCACGACGTGCCGATCATCGACGGCGCGCTGGCCTGGCTGCTCTGCCGCCCGGTGCAGCGCATACCGGCCGGCGACCACACGATCGTGGTCGCCCAGCCGATCGTCGGTCGGCACGACCTCGACGGCGACCCGCTGGTCTACCACGCCGGGCGATACGCCAGCCTCGCCGAAGGGCCGGGCGTCAACCTGCTGTGACCGACGCGGCCGTCGGTCAGCGGGGCTCCCAGGCGTCCGGCCGGGTGGTGAGCTTGCGTACGTGGGCCGGCATCTTGCCGCTGACCAGCTCGGCGAGGCTGACCTCGTCGACCACCTCGCGGATCGCCGCCCGCACCGCGACCCACAGCCGGGGCAGGTTCTCGGCCGGCCCCTCGTAGCGGGTCTCCTCGGGCCGTAGCCCGCGTACACCCGCCAGCGGGCCGTCGACGGCGCGCAGGATCGCGCCGACGGTGATGTCACGCGGAGGGTGCGCCAGGGTGTAGCCGCCCTCGGCGCCCCGCTGGGCCCGCACGATCCCGCTGCGGCGCAGGTCGGCGAGCACCGCTTCGAGAAACTTGCGAGGCATGTCCTGGTCCTGGGCGATTGCCTGGGCGGACATCAGCGAAGGGTGGGCAGCCGCCAGGGCGAGCGCCGCCCTGACCGCGTAGTCGCCACGCGCGGAGATCTGCACGCGACCATCATGCCGGTTACCCGCACCCCGTCACGGCACGGGATCCCAGCGGGTCGCGGCCGACAGCGGTCGACGCTGCCCCGGCACCCGTACCGCCGCCGGCCGGCGCAGCCCGCCGCGGAACACACCCGGGCTGCGACCGACCTCCCGCTGGAAGAACCGCCCGAAGTTCGTCGGCTCCGGAAAACCGAGCCGCCGGCCGATGTCGGCGATCGGCAGGTCGGTGGCCGCGAGCAGCCGCCGGGCCTCCAGGGCCACCCGGTCGTCCACCACCTGTTTCGCGCTGCGGCCGGTCGCCGCCAGGCAGGCCCGGGTCAGGGTACGCACCGAGCAGTCCAGCCGCCGGGCGTAGTCCTCCACCCGGCGGGTCTGCGCGTACGACCGCTCGACCTCCGCCCGCAGCCGCTCGAACGTCCCCGCGCCCGCGGTCTCCGGCGCCACGGTCCAGTCCGGCGCGGCGGTGCCCGCCGGGATCACGGTGCCGGCCGGGCCGGTGTCGCCGCCGGTCGGGAGCAGCGCGATCCGCAGCAGCAGCACGGTGAGCTGGTGGCGCAGCAGCGCGGCGGCCCGCTCACCGGAGCGGTTGCGCTGGCAGTCGACCACGAGCTGGCTCACCTCGTTGATCACCGCGTCCTCGTCCTCGCCGGCGAGCTGCCACCGGCTCGGCCCGTACGGGTCGTCGACGTGGACCGTGCCGTCCCGCCAGTAGACGACGACCGCGTCGAGTCCGGGCTGGTCGCCGAGGCGGATCACCTGGCCGGGCCGGGCCAGTAGCAGCGTGCCCGGCCGGCAGGGGTGGGTCTCGAAGTCGACGTCGTGGCTGCCGTGGCCGACCGTGACCAGGGTCAGCATGTGCCGGTCGAGCAGCACCGGCAGCGGGTACGCCCCGTTGGAACGAAGCTCACGCAGGGTAGTTGTGGTGATCCCGGCCGGGCCGGGGAGCGGGGCGGTCGAGCGCGTGCCGCCGTCGGACTGACCGAAACGGACCATCTCGCCGACGGTAGCCGTACCAGGGCGGGTTCGCACCCCGGGAAACGGAAGACGGGGGTACGGCGCACCGCCGAACCCCCGTTTCCAGTCGCGACCGGCGGACGGACCGCCGTGTCGCTGGCCCGGATTACCCGTGGTCCGACGGGGCAAACCATTTTCTTCTGACCGATTGCTGGATTTCTGGCAGTTAGCTGGATTTCTGGCAGTTGGCTGGCAGAAAGGCGCCGCACGGATTCGGCAGATCCGCGCGGCGCTCCGTTTGTCCGGTCTTCCGGGGACCGGGTGGTGCGCTCAGCGGCCGGCGAGCAACCGGTTGACCGCCGTGTCGACGTCCAGGTGCTCGGTTTCCCGGCCACGCGGTACGACGACGTACGTCCGGCGCAGGAACCGGACCAGGACACTTCGGGGCACTTCAAACAGTGCGTTCCCATCAGGTGAAGACAGGGCGAGCGCGGCGAAGTCACCCCGCGGGGTGGCCCAGGGCCAGACCCGCACGTCGCCGATCCCGGCCGGCTCGTCGAGGCCGGTGACGAGCAACTCTCGGGCAAAAGACCAGCTCACCGCCTCGCCGCCGGCGGACTCGGCGTGGAACAGGACGTGGACCGCGTACGGGTCCGCTGGGTCGTAGCGCAGACTGGCACGCACCGGCAATGCGGTGGCATCAGGCGCGACGAGCCGCAACGACGTTTCGACCTCGACGGTCGTCGGTCGGATGACACTCATGGACGAACTCCCCCCGGCACCGCTGCGAGGCGCGCGTGCCTCGCGTTTCCCATACTCAGGTGATACTCCTGGTTACGCTCCGCCATACGCTGATCTCACCCAGTAGTGGGAAGGCGGTTCCGAAATATCACAAGAATGCGAAAATCCTTGTACGATGTCCGGTTCTGCCTAAGCACTCGGTCCCGCCCGGCGTCGGGTGGTTCAGACGTCGACTCACTCCGGTAACGTCCAGTTGTCCTGTTGAGTGACGGGCCGTGGTGCACTGGGGAGCGAAATGACTGCGGAACAATCCTCGATCGAGCACACGACCCCAGGGCAGATCACCGATCGGTCACCCGTACAAGGTGCCGGCCCGACCGGCGCGGGGAAACGTGTGGGACACGACGACGAGTGGAGGTATGCGGTGCCGCGTCAGGAAGGCGGTGACCGCCAGCCCGGCGGCGCGCCCCCGTCACCCGGTGTCGCGCCGGAACCCACCACCGTCGCCGTTGACGACGACCCGCCCGCCCGGCGCGGACGGCTGCGCACCACCCTCGACCTGATCCGGTCCAATCCCACCGGACGCGCCGCACTGCGCATCGGCGTCGGCGTCACCGGCGCCATCGTGGTCATCATCGGGCTGATCCTCGTACCGCTGCCCGGCCCCGGCTGGCTCATCGTCATCGGCGGCCTCGCGATCTGGGCCGTCGAGTTCCACTGGGCCCGCCGCCTGCTCGCCTTCACCCGCAGGCACGTCACCGCCTGGACGCGCTGGGTGACTCGACAGTCGCTGTTGGTGAGAGGGGCGATCGCGCTCGCCTGCTTCCTCTTCGTCAGCGTCGTCGTCTGGCTGTCGGTCAAGCTCGGCCTCGGCATCGACCTGGTGGCCACCGTCCTGAAGTACCTCGCGACCAACTGACGACCCGCCGCCCCGGATGTGCGCCGGGGTGGCGGCATCGGGTACAGTCATGCGCGCTGAGGGCGATTAGCTCAGCGGGAGAGCGCTTCGTTCACACCGAAGAGGTCACTGGTTCGATCCCAGTATCGCCCACACTCTATATAGGCAGGTGAAAGGCCGGTCGGGATTGATCCTGACCGGCCTTTTGTTGATCTCCAGGCAAGATCATGAGTTGCCTGTGAGTCGCAGCCTGTGGAGGGGCACTTCGAGGTCTGCCAGTAGCGTCGCGCAGGTACCTCGCGCCTTGTGGACGGTGATCGGCCGTAGCCCGGCCTTGATGCACCGCGACTGCCAGAAACGCTGGAAGTTGCGTGGCTCGATCGGTGTGCCATGTCGGGTGGTGAATGCGAGGTCGGATTCCTGCCGCCTGGGCGCGCGTCCGACGCTTCGCTGTCGCTCCACACCGCCAGGCAACACGCCCGGCGGCTGGCGCGGAGAGCGGAAAGTCCGAGCCGTCGCAGACGATAGCGCCGAGAACGGTTGAGGTTCATGGGGGCCGGCAGGCGGTCGTGCCGCGCCCGAGCAGCGCGGCGCAGGGAAGGGCACGCCGGGTCCTCGCGGCAGGTCGCGGCGGCGGACGGGGCGCGGTCACTGCGCCTCCGGCGGGCGCGCAACGACTCCAGGATGGCCGGGGCTCCGTCCGCGCGTTGCGGTCCGTGGGTGGGTGCGCAGGGCCATCCCGCCAGCCGACGACCCGGGCAAGCCGAGCAGACCACCGCCCGGCCCGCCAGCGTCCGTACGCGCGTCAAGGTCCGCTTGACGTGGCGACCCGGCGGCGGCCCGCTCTCCAGACGGGCGGGTCGGCGGCAGACGGGATGGCAGGTGAGCGCGGGCCTTGCTGGCGCCGGCTAGAGCAGGGTGGATGTGCGTTGTAACGTCATGCTCATGCCCCCGCTTCGAGCCATGGAACTCATTGTGCTCGGCTTGGTCGTCCTGTTGAACGGCAGTATGGCCGCTGTCTTGTTTCTCCGGAGCCGCCGCAACCCAGTGGTAGTTCTCTGGCCCGGACGCCGGATGCGTCACCCAAGATTGCTGGCCGTTCAATACCTGCTTACGGCTCTGGGCTTTGCGGCCGTAGCCGTCGGCGGCTCGGTGTCGGACAGCAACCCCATAGGTCTCCTTGTGCTTGTTGTCGCCTCTGCCTTCCTCCTGTCGGCGGCGGTCATATTTCTGTTCGGGCGCAGGGCCGCCGCGTTGCTGGGTGACTAACTGGGTGACGAGCGGGGCGGCCGCCGCCGGACGCCCACGGACGATGGTTGACTGCTCCGGCAGCTCACCCCGGCTACTTGCCCAACTCGTCGGCGGCTGATCACTCTCGGGACGAACAGGTCTCCGTGCCTGGTCTGCAGGTCGAGCTTGCCCAGTAGCGTGCTGGGCATGGGTGAGCCCGTTGGAGCCGTCGAGTTGATGCACCGGGTCATCGGTCGTGACCTAGTCGCGGTCACGGAGGCTCGGCACTGGCACGACGGCCGGCGTGGCGGTGATGCGGAGAGCTTGTTGCATTTCTGGCTGCACTTTCAGGAAGTGCCGCCGCTCATGGCGCATGGGTGCGGCGAGCTGCTGCTTCTCGAGTTCAGCGCGCCGTACGCGGCGTACGACATGGGAGAGTACGGTGAGACGCGCGTTGGGCCGGCGCAGAAGCCAGACCTGCTGGCGCTGCTGCCGGGTCATCGGCTGCTAGACGCTGCTCTCGTCCGGGGCTACGCGACGCGTCCGGCCTTGGGCGGGGTCCTGCTGAGGTTCGACCACTGCGACCTGGTCGTGGCGTCGTTCGGCGATGAGTGGGTCCTGAGACAGGAAACGATACCGCCCGAGTTGGCTACGTGCCTGACCGTCGGAACCTGGCTGGGAGATCGGGCCATCGGCTGACGGCGTACGTCGTAATGGTTGCCGTGCCCGATGCAGCGGTTAACACCGGCACGTGGCACAGTTCAAACCTCAGCGATCGATCTTGCTCGACCAGCGGCGCGGCTGCCCAGCGCATAGACCAAGCCGCTCGCCAGGTCGACGCAAGGCACCATTCCCAAGCTGACCGTCACGATAAGGCTGAGCGACGAGTTGGGTGACGACAGGTGCGAACGGTGCCGGACATTCATGGACAAGAGCGGAATGTTTGGCCCGCAGCCCAGGTAGGCGCCAGTCGGTGGCTCATGATCATTCCTTCAGGTCGAAGGGGGTAGGTCCCATCCGGTGCATGCCCGTGCATCCGGGTCCGGCGAGGGTCTATCCAGGGCGCCGGTCGCACGCCTCGCGTGCGGAGGTCCCGTGACAACGGGTACGGACGCCAGTGAATAGACAAGGACGACGGTGGACCCGCGTCCCCACGTCAAGGGCCACGGAACAGCAGTTCGCGCAGCGGTGCTGGTTGCCTGGGGGGAAAGGAGTCGTCCGGGCACGCGCGGTGCACAAGACAGAGTGAAACGTCGGCAAGATGCGGCGAGTGACGTGAGTCGAAGGTGGGGCGTGACCAGCGGTCGGGCATGTCGCTGCAGGTTATGCCACCGTCTAGGTTCCGCTCAACGGCTGACCGACGCCCCTGCACCATCGTGGACCCGGCGATCAGTTGTCAACGTCGTACTCGGATTCGTCGACCAGGCCCGTCACGAAAGTCTCGAAGTCGGGGGCGAGGATCGTGATCTGGTAGTTCCACTGCTGGTCGACGTGTACGACGGCCGGCTCACCGGGCGAGCGGTAGTCGAGGGCGATCATGTCATGACCCGCCGACGGGCAGTCGGCGATGTAGATGCCGATGTCGGGGTAGTCCCATTCCGCTACCCAGAACGCGCTGCCGACCTCGCCGCAAAGACTGAACCGAGCGGTTCGGCCGATTGCCGCCAGTGTGTACACGCCAACATGGTCCTCGGCCCAGGAGGTTCGGCTGGGTGCAGGGTGGGCGTCACGGGCGAACGAGCCGCCGTTGTGTCGACGGGCAAGGTCGACGTACGCGGTGGGTAGATGGCGTCCAAGCTGTGCTTCCACCGTCCGCAGAACATCGTCGGTGAGCGGGTCCTCCAGCGGGCCGGAACCGTCGAAGACCGTTGCGGGATCGAGCATGGGTTGACGGTAGTCGGTTGGCGTCAGTTCCCCCACGCAGATCAGGGCCACCTTTCATCGAAGAAGGTGGCCCTTTTGCTGTCCGTGCAGCAGCGGACTGCGGCAACCGGCGGTTCGTCACACTGAGCGGGTGGATGGATGGGTCCAGGATCTGTGGCTGGTCGCGATCGTCGATGACGTTCCTGATGACGAGGTGCGACGCTGGTGGAACGGCCATGAGACCCCCATCCTGGACGACCTCGCGGAAACCGCGCCCGGCGTTCGCCTCGGCACGATCCTGACGACCTTCGAGGTCACGGAGCCGGACGGTCCCGCTCGTCGCGTCTTCGACCTGATGTTTCTGCGAGGTACCTGTCCCGAGGAGTTCGACCGGAGCACCTCGGCGCCGTACGTCCTGCCGGTACTCGACGATGAGCTTCGGGCGGCGCTGCTGGCGGCGTTCTCCTCGCGGCCTGAAGACCCTGTCCTGGCGGAAGTCACGCCGTCGGACGACCTCACCGAGTTCCTCGATCGCCACCAGGGTGCACGCCTGGCTACGCATTCGCGGGCCGAAGCCGTACGCGTGAGATCGCAGTGACCGATTGGTTCGGGCGGCTAGTCCTTACTATCGGCGCAGTGCGGGTGCCGGCGGCGCTGGTGTAATCAGCCTGGCCGGAGCGGTCCGGTGTAATAGGTCAGTCCCAGAAGTTGAACAGCAGCTCGCCGACGGTGGTCGGCTTCCAGTAGCTGATCTGGTCGTGCTCGCCGGCGTCGAGCCCGTCCAGGTCGACCTGTGACAGTGGAGTCCGCAGCTGCTCACCGGTGAGGACGTGGGCGTCGGTCAGGTCGGTGATGGCGGCGGCGAGGCCGGGATGGTCGACGAAGGTGGTGGTGGCGTCGCCGCTGGCTCGGGGATGGGCGAAGGCGATGAACGGCAGGGTGAGGTGCCGCATCACCGCGATGTGGTGCTGGCCGTGGGTGATGGTGATCGTGTGGTGGTTCGGCGTGACGCCGGCCGCAGTGATGCCGGTGACGGCTGCGTCGATGGTGCGGGCGGCGTGGTGGCAGACAGCGGTGAAGGTCCTGAGGTCCGCCCGCTGTCCGGGTGGCGGATTGAAGCCGGTGGCGCCGGGCGGCAGCTTCATGGTCGACCTCCACGCAGGTTGCGCTCAGCTGAAGAGCGAGCGTACGTCTGCGCCAGAAAATGGTGGGGTTGCTGGTCTCGTCGGTCCAGGTCGGCACGCTGCCGCCGCTCGCCGGTGTCCTGGTCGATTTCGTTGCGGACGCCGACACCTGACCCCGCCGCGGTCGAACGTCCGCGTCGGCCTGGGCCAGTGGGACACGGAGTTCCCAATCCAACTCGTCCTGGCCGTCGGTGAACTCGGTTTGCCTGAGTCGGCAGGCGAGTGGCCGAGGCAGGTCCAGGTCAGCCACCCGGTGCAGGTCGCTGGCCGGGGGTGACCTCCGGGCCGTGGGACCATCGTGGCCGTGACGGTCGTGCGGTTGCCGGAAGGCTCGTGGTGGGACTGGGAGGTGCTCGGGTGGAACGGGTCGGAGTTGCGGCTCGCCGCCGGGTACGACCTGACGTACCACCACGGTCTGGAATTGGTCTTCACGGACGTCGACTACCTGGCCTGCCCGACCCGCTTCTCTGGCCCCCGGTTCCGGGAGCCCACCCCCGACGAGCGTGAGACCGTACGCCGCTACGTCGGTGAGGAACCACCGGTGGTCGTGGCGTTCGACGTTGACGCCGAGGGCACTCATGGAGTTCTTCCCTGTGTCGTCGCGGCGGCCTCGGTCGGGATCGTGACAGGGCTCGTCTACCGCTACTGGCGGGAGGACCTCAAGGAGGGGGAGCGGCTGGCCCCATTCGTACGGCGCCCCGATCGCAGCCAGTGACGGGTGCAGGGCCGTCACCTGATGATGGTGGATCGAGGTGGCTGCCTGCGGGGCACGACGACTGGCCGTCCGGACGCAGATGCAGGCGCGAACCGAACACGTCGTGGACCGGCGCACAGTGCCGAGCAGGTCCGGAATCCATACCGCGTGCGCGTGGGCGGCCACCCGACTGGGTGGCCGCCCGTTCCGTCCGAAGATCCGGTCAGACCAGGGAGTGATGCGTGGCCCAACATGGAGTGGCCGTCAGGGACCAGATCCCTGGACCGGGAAGGTACCCGCCGAAGATGTTCTCATTGCTGCGGAGGACGTACACCGTGGCCGGCTGCACGACCGAGCAGGTGATGTAGGAGGTTGCGCCCTGGACTCCGCCGAGGGTGCAGAACTCCGGCAGGGGGCGGCGATCGTCCGAGCCCCAGTCGCGACAGGAGTGACCGTGGCCGCCTCTGACAGTGTCAGGGCAGACTGTCGGTGGACCGGTGGCAGAGTCGGGTTATTGCAGCGCTGAGATGCCGGATGCCGTGCACGCGCGGCGGCTCGAAGGCGTGTGGGGCCGCTGGCGTGCCATGCCCCACCGGGGGTTCAAATCCCCTCCGGTCCGCTCGTAGTCCTCCGGTGCCAGGCGTGATGGCCTGGCGGCCAGTGAACTCGTATGCCCGAGCCCTTTTTATGATCAAGTATCACGGTACAGAACCGTGAGAACACGTCCCGCGCATCGCCGGAGTGGCCGGATTGGTTCGTCGCATCACTCATGTATGCGGGTTGCTGCCGACAGCAACCCGTCAAGACGAGGACAGCCTCGGAAAGCCATCGGTGGACCGTTCCCAGAGGCTGCGGACGAGGACAGTGCCGGCCGGACGCAGCGCACCCAGAACTTACAAGCGAGAGGTCGCCGTCCTCACGGATGAAGAGCGCCCCTTCTCTTCGCAGAGGAGAGGCGTTGTGCGGGGCGCACTGGGGGCCAGCCGAGAACCAAGCGGACGAGGTACGTTAGGCGTTCTACCACTTGAACTACGCCTGACCAGGTCAGTCGGCGAGACTCGAACTCGCAGTTCCTCCTTGAAATGGAAGTAACCCCACCCTGCGCACAGGCTGGCCGCCAGCGCGCCCCGTACGTGCCCCTCCGAGAACTGAGCGACCGAGGCACATTTCGTGCCAGATAGGTATCTCCGGTCTTCGTATCGGAGGTGCGTCCTAGACGCTAGCGGACAGGTGATGACTCGGCAAACTAAATTGCCCCTGGTGAGCTGAAACAGGCCGTTCAGATGAGGAACCAGCCGACGGGATCGCGACGGGCACCCAACGGCGAAGTTCATTACCAGTAGGGTGTCGTCGTGGACATGACTCCCCAGGCCTACGAACTTTGGCTCGCCGAAATCGACGGCGACTCGAAGTGCCTGGTCGCCGCCTCGGGCAGCCAGCCTTTGGGGCATCCGTGGTGAGGTTGGGGCATGAGTGCGGTAAGAATCCAACAGGTGCGGCATGAGATTCTGCCGTTGTACCAGCACTTCAGTCTCCGAGACTGGCTGCAGGAGCCCGAACTCAGTGCCGCACACGCCCTCTTCCGGCATGCTCGAGAGTCCATTGTCGCGACCGACACCTCGCAGTTGTTGGTGTATTGCGCCCAAGCGGAAGTCGTGGTCGAGGTGGAGTTCCAGGTATGGGATTCTGATCCAGCGGAGAATGGTCCGGTTCGAGCCGACTGGGATGGCGGTCAGACCTTCCTTCTCGAATGCCCCAGTGGCGAGGTCTTCATCGACCAGCCCACTATGCCCGCGATCGAACTCGGAGCCCTGGGCGCCGGACCCGGCTGGTACCAGGGCCGGGTATCGTGGCGAGACCGAAACCCTTACCCCTCGCAGCCACATGAATCAACTCTGACGGCCGTACCGGCATCTGGCTCGAACAGGGAGCGTTACCAGATTCAGATCTGGCGGGCAGAGGGCGGGCTCAAATCTATGTGAGCTGGATCGGGGCCGCCCCACGTTTGTTCGAATCGTCTGTAACCAGTCATCGCCGTATGCCGGTTGAATCTCGCTCATTGCGGAGAGCGGTGACGAAGCCATCGTCCCACCGGGCTTCGTCGATCGTGTGCCGGTCGACGAGGAAGCAGTTGGGCTCCTCGCGGAAACCAGGAAGTGATCGTGCGAGGACGATGCGTTCCTGAGCCTTCTGCTCCGTGGAATAGACGCCGAGCATCTTCAGGTCATCGCCATCCTGCTCGTCCCACCCCAACTGTCCGTCCTCATCCCGGTGCCGAGTCGGTCTACCGTCGGTAAAGGGGGCATGTCGAACATGCCAAAGTAGGAAGACATCCACGAGCCGACCGTACGACCTGCTGGACCGTGGTGGAAGACAGGGAGTTCCGGCCGACACCCCATGTGGGGCCGAACCGCCCTCACCACGCTCCCGATGATCGATTGCTCGGATCCGTCCGATCCCGGCACCGACCGCGAACGAAAGAGGGCGGCACTACCCGAGGCCGGCTTCGTCCAGCGCCCGCAGCGCGATCCGGGTGGCCGCCTCGTCGGGGTCGCGAACCACGTCCGTCGCCTCCGTCACTGGAATGATCCGGCGGTGCGTGATCTCGAACCGCGGCCGCCACGCGAGAAGGTCGACCTCCGCCCACCAGTACGACCGGACCAGCACCAGCCCTCGCTCGTGCCCGCGAAGGCACCGGCTGCGGGAGTAGCCGAGCTGGCGCGCGTCTCCGACCACGGCGCAGGCCTCCTCGAGTACTTCCCGCCGCAGCGTCTCCAGTGGAGTTTCGTCGCCCTCGGGTCGACCGGCGGGAAAGCCCCAGTGCGCGCCGTCGTGGCTGATGAGCACCAGTCGGGCATCCGCGGTGACGCAGATTCCGGCGGTGCCGTGCGACCGGCCGGCCGGGGCGCTGGCGCCCGGGTGCCAGGAGACCGACCAGTCCTGACCGTTGGATCGGCTGACCATTTCCTCCAGGTCACGTGCCTGCAGGTGTTCGCCCAAGAAACCTCTCCGTGTCGATCGGTGGCGAATCCGGCACCCGGAAGCCGCTCCCGTTCAGGCAGGGCGGCTCAGGCCGAGTTGTTCCAGCCAGCCGCTGACGTCGAAACCCTGCTCCTCGGCCTGGTCGAGCCACCTCGCGGCACGGGCCGGGTCGGTGGTGACTCCGGAGCCGAGCAGGCACATCACGCCCAGGGTGGCGGCGGCCCGAGGGCTCCCGGCTATCGCCGCCCGCTCGTACCAGCCGGCCGCGGCCTCCTCATCCCGGGGAAATCCCTGGCCGGTGGCATGACCGGCCGCGATGTTGTAGAGGGCTCGCGGGTGCTCCCGATCGGCGGCCCGCATCAGCCACTGCCGGGCCGCCACGTCGTCGCGCGGCACCGTGTCCCCGGTTCCGTACAGGACGTGCAGTTCGAACATCGCGTCGGCGTTTCCGGCGGCGGCGGCCCGTTCGTGGTACCCGAGCGCGGTCCCGCCGTTGCCCAGCAGGTAGTGCGTGATGCCGGACCAGTAGCTCGCCTCCCCGGTCGGGTCGTCGGCCAGCAGCGGTTCCAGCAGCGTCAGCGCGTACGGCCCGACCCGCCGCACCGCCGGCCGGCCAGCGGCGGCGAACCGGTACGCGCCCTGGCGACTGCCGTGCCGGGCGGCCTCGGCGAAGCAACGCAGGGCGGCGTCCAGGATCTCGTCCTCGCCGGCCGGGAACGGGTGCGGCGACGGCAGGGCCGGTGGCCGCCCGAACGGCAGGTCGAGCAGCCGCTGCCCCAGCAGCGTCCACACCTCCGTCCGGCCGGCCAGCGCCGCGGCGACATAGCCACGGACCAGTACGTCGTACGCCTGGACCGGCAGGATTCCGATCATCGCGTCGCCGCGGGTGATCCGGCCGTCGATCTCACGGCACAGACCTTCCAGGTACGCGGCGTCGAGCGGATCGGCCTCCGTCGCCCGCACGGTCTCGGCGAGCAGGGCGTTCGCGTTCGAGGACGAGGCGGCGGCAGGGCTCAAGGTCATGTTCGCACCCTAAGCCGTACGGTCCACCCCGGCCGGAACGGCAACCACGGCGCTACTCGTATTCCGTGCCACCCTTGCGGGTCAGGTACGCCGGCGACACCAGCTTGCCGATCATCCGAGAAGACACAGACTCCCGCCGGGCGGCCGGCCGCACCACGATCCCCTCCCGGATGTGGGTGCCGTCGCCGAGAACCGTCGTCCCGTCGGCGAGCGCGATCAGCGCCGCCTCGTCGTAGGGACCCGCGTAGAGGGTCGGCACCATCGGCAGCCGGCCGTCGAGCAGGTCGGCGACCTCGGCCGGGGCGAGCCACACGAGGCCGTCGCCCGGCGTCTCCACCGCGATGTCGAAGGCGGCGTAGCCCGGAACCCGGCCGGCGTCGGCTCCGTACCCGAGATCCTGGACTCCCTTGCCGAACACCTCGCCGAAGATGCCGACCCGGGACGCGCTGAACTTCGCGACCAGGTCGGCGGCGACCTCGGCGACGGCATGGGCGCGGACCGCGCGCCAGTAGAGGTTGGAGTCGGACTCGACGATGGCGAGGTGCTGGTGGCCGAAGCCCTTCGAGGTGACGTGCGCGGCGCCGGCCGCGGTGACGGTGGTGAGGCAGGCGGTTCCGTGGATCTTCTCGGTGGCGACGACGGGTTCGCCGGGCGTGAACATGTCCGGGTAGCGGCGGATGTTCTCGACCTCGACCCAGCGGATCAGGTCGGAAGCGGCGGTCATCTCGCCGGCCATGTGCGTGGGAATCGACGGTACGTACTTGGTGATCCCGAGCAGGTCGGCGAAGTCGGTGCCGGCGCGGTGGTGGGCTTCGAGGTCCTCGCCGGCGACCGCGGCGGGGCGGCAGACGATGCCCTGCGAAAGCTCGCCCCGAAGCCGTACGGCCTTGACCCGGTCGTGGTTGGCTCCGGCGAGTTTCCCGGTGAGGCCGAGTTCGGCGATCAGCGGCGCGGGGAGTACGGCGGCTTCGGGGATGTAGACGGCGTAGTCGCCGGTCCGGTAAGCGCCCTTGGCGACGACGGCACGGTAGAGCCCGACCTGGGCGAGTTCGAGGGCGTCGGCGTTGTCGTGGGGGTGGATGGTGAGTGGTTCGGCGGTGACGCTGAACGTGGACAAGGGGGCACACCTTCCGGTTTGGTCGGTGACGGGTCGGGGCGTGCTCGGCCGAGCCGGCTGATCATGCTGACGTACTTCTGGTCGACGACCCACCGATTTTGCCTCGGGCTGTCACGACGGAGCCGAGTTGTCGTACCCCTGATCTACGGTGTCGACAGTGAGCCGGTCTGAGCAACCCTTGTGGAGAGCGCGGCTATGGGGGGTGGGTGGGAAGGTCCCCTGTATACCTCGGGACCGGATTAGGTATCCGTGACCCCACCCCCCTTTCAGACGTGAGCGCCGCACTGAGGTTGTGGTCCGGTCGTGTCACGGCGAAGGATGCTGTCTGTGCGAGTAGACGTCGCCTCGGAGGCAGGCGCCTCCCGAACCCCGAACGAGGACTGGGCCTTTGCGGCCGACCGGTTCATGGTCGTACTCGACGGGGCGACCGCCCGCACCGGAACCGGCTGCTCGCACGGGGTCGCCTGGTACGCCGCGTCTCTCGGGTCGACGGTCGCCGGTCTGGCGGCCGACCGGCGCCTACGCCTCGACGACGCGCTCGCCGACGGGATCCGTGCCACCGCGGACCGGCATCGTGGGTGCGACCTGACCCACCCCGGCACCCCGTCGGCCGGCGTGGCCGTCGTACGGCTCGACGACGACGTGCTCGGGTATCTCGTTCTCGGCGACGTCACGGTGGCCATCGACACCGCCGACGGTGTTCGGGTCGTCATTGACGACCGGGTGGACCGGACCGCGACGGCCGAACGTGCCGAGGCGGACCGCTATCCGTTCGGGTCCGCCGAGAAGCAGGCCGCCCTGCTGCGCATGAAGCACGCCGAGCTGGCGGCGCGCAACCGGCCCGGCGGGTACTGGGTCGCCGCCGCGGATCCGGCCGCGGCGGCGTACGCCGTCACCGGGTCCGTGCCGCTCGACACGGTCCGACGATTCGCGTTGCTGACGGACGGGGCGGCCCGGCTGGTCACCCCGTTCGGGCTGCTCGACTGGCCGGCGGTGTTCGACGTACTCGACAGCCACGGACCGGCCGAGCTGATCCGGCGGGTCCGGGCGGCGGAGGCGACCGACCCGTCGTGCCTGCGCTGGCCGCGTAACAAGCACGGCGACGACGCGACCGTCGTCTACGTCCGCTGATCCGGACCGGGCTCCTGAGTGCCCAGGTGGCGGGCGACCGCGTCACGGACTTCGGCGTCCGACGGCACCGGCACCCGCTGCTCCTCGGCGAGCCGGCTGATGGAGGTGATCGTGACGTCGGCCAGACCGCACGAGGTGAACGAGTCGAACACGGCCATGTCCGGGTCGATGTTGAGGGAGAAGCCGTGGCTGGTGACGGTGCCCCGGACCCGCATCCCGATCGATGCGATCTTGCGATGGTCCGGTGTCCAGACACCGACGAGACTGGTGCCGCCGCGCGGCGTGTCCCGGCGAACGGCGGCGAAGCCCAGATCGGCGAGCGCGGCGACGAGGCCGTGTTCGACCCACCGTACGACGTCGCCGGGACCGCGCTCGCGCAGGCCGAGCACCAGGTAGCCGACGAGTTGGCCGGGGCCGTGGTAGGTGGCCTGACCGCCACGGTCGACCAACACCGTCGGTACGTCCGCAGGCAGGCCGACAAGGTCGGCCGGATTCGTCGTACGCCCGTAGGTGACCACGGGCGGATGGCTGAGCAGGAACAACCGGTCACCGGCCAGCCCTTCGCGGCGTTCGCGTACCCACCCGTCCATGTCCGCCATCGCGCGGTCGTAGGGCACCTCGCCGAGGTCCACCCGGGTCAGCGGCGGCGGTGCCACGGGCCGTCGTCGGCCCGGACCACCCGGCGCGCTCACACTCATGCCTGTTCCGTCCCCGTGGATGTAGGACACTCCCGCCGTGGCAGAACTAGCCTTCGGCACCGAAGATCCCGAGCTGGAGAAGCGCCTGTCTGACGAGTTGGACGCTATCAACAACGCGGCCGTCGCCTCCGACGACCAGACCCCGCTGTCGATCCGACTGCTCGACGACGACGGCGTCCTTCAGGGCGGGCTGACCGGCTGGACCTGGGGCGGCTGCGGCGGGATCACGTCCCTGTGGCTGGCATCCGACCTGCGTGGGCGGGGCTGGGGCGGGCGCCTCCTCGCCGCCGCCGAGGAGGAGATCCGGCGGCGCGGGTGTGACCGGGTCGTGGTGGCCACGATGTCCTTCCAGGCGCCCGGTTTCTACCTGCGGTTTGGTTACCGGGAAGTCGGCCGCACCCCCGACATGCCCGACGGGACGGCGAAACACCACTTCCACAAGCGGCTCTGACCTGGAAGGCCGTAACGGGTCGCCCGAGACGGTTCGGGCGCCTCGGGGTACGGGGTGGTCGCGGGCCAGGTTCGGCGACGGGGCGGTATCGCTGTCAGGGCTCACAGCGAATTCGGCGTAACCACAGCGAACTCGCTGTGGACCGGAATAGCAACCCCTGCCCGTCACCCTCGGACGAGGACCACTCCGGGGCCGCCGGCAACGCAGCCTGCGCCGGGTACGGCAGGTCGCCTACGCGTCAACCGTTGTCGGGGGACGGCGCCGCTCAGTGTGACCTCGACGGCGGTGGAGTCGTCGCCCCACCACAGGTCGGCCGGCCCGGTCGCTTCGGGCACGGGTGGCGGGAGCCGTTCCTCGTCGACGACCGGCAGGACCTCCGGCGGGGTGGAACAGGTGAAGGTCCGGTGCGGCCAGGACCGCACCGCAACCAGGAGGGCGTGCTTCTCCAGCCGCTGGTCGACGGACCGGTCGATGATGCGGTAGGGCCACCGTCCCGGTCCCATGGCGGTCCTGCCGTCGGCGAGGACGTCGATGCCCCAGGTCTGGTCGCCGTCGAAGATGCCGGGGAGGGCCGGTCCGAGCGGGCCGCGGTGGCCGGTGGGCACACCGTCGAGCCCGTACTCCATTTCGTTGCTGCCGATGACGGCGTAGCGGAGCCCGCCGAAGCGTTCCTCGAACCGGACCATCGCGGTGACCAGTTCCTCGGGTGCCGGTTCGTCGCGGCCGTCGACGGTCATGGCGGCGGCGGACCGGATGCGGGCCTCGGTCGTGTGCGGCAGCCGCTGGGCGCGTTCTGCCAGGAACCGGTGGAGGCGGGGGGAGAGCGAGGGGTCGTCGCCGACGTACACGTCGGGGAACCTACCGGTCCGGGCCCCGCAGCGGGGGCCCGGAGAGCCGTACCCGAGGCCGCCTCGTCGGTGGCCCGGACCGGCGAGGTCAGGCGCGCCGACGGTGGGCGGTGACCAGGCCGGCGATCGAGCCGACCGCGATGAGTCCGGTGACGAGCTGCAGTGTGATCTGTCCCGCCCCGCCCGGCACGAACAGGTTGGTGGCGGCGTTGGCGGCGGCCGAAATGACGAGTGCGACCCAGAGCAGGTTCTTCACGGCGGCAGGTTCCTCTCGAATGCGGTGGGCGATGACATGTCCGAGTCTGCCGCCGGCCAGAGTGCCCGACGATGGCCCCCACTCCCGAACCGATGGTGTAGCCCGCTACACCATGCCGGGGAAGCCCGCCCCACCGGCAGTCCCGGATCCGGCACGCCCCGCCCGCTAGCGGCCGTGGCACGAGCGCCCTGGTACGTCGGGCTGATCCGCCGGCCGGTGTGGGGGAGGATGACAGCATGATCTTCATTACCGCGAAGTTCCTGATCAAGCCGGAGCACGCCGATCAGTGGCCGCAGATCGCCGGACCCTTCACGCGGGCGACGCGGGCCGAACCCGGCTGCCTCTGGTTCGACTGGTCCCGCAGCCTCGACGACCCCAACGAGTACGTCCTGGTGGAAGCCTTCCGCGACGGCGACGCGGGCGCCGCCCACGTGAACTCCGCGCACTTCCGGCAGGCCCAGCAGGACCTGCCGGCATACCTTCAGGCCACCCCGAAGATCGTCAGCCAGTCGGTCGACCGGGACGACTGGTCCGACCTGGGGGAGATGGCCGTCAGCTAGCCCAGGCTGCCGGGACATGGTGATCGTCTGCTGTTCCGCTGTCCGACACGCCGCACGGCGAACGGCGGAACAGCAGACGATCACGGCAGAACGCGGACGCACCCCGTCGCCACAGCGTCAATACCGTTGGTCCGGGCGTCCGCCCGGCCGGTAGCCTGCCCCGACCGGCAAGGAGGGCGCGACATCCTCGAACTCTGGGTGCCGGCCGAGGAACTCGACGAGTTCAACCGGCACATCGTCGGCCTGATCGAGGTCGTGCACGAGTTCCGGTGAGACCGGGGCCGGGCGTTCCCCTCGTGCGCGCGCCCGGCTACCGCTCCCGTCCGCGGCCCGCGAGCCCGCGCAGCCAGAGGCTCACCGCGACCAGGAGACACACCACGCCGACGACTGTCACCGCCGTCCGTAGCGCCCACGGCGCGTCGGCGAGGAACGGGAACATCCGCTGGGCCACGAGGGCCGCGAAGGCGACGAGCAACAGAAGTACGGCGAGGATCCGGCGCGACATCCCCGTGACTATAGGCGGGGCGGGCCGGCGTCCGCCCTGGGAGCTTCCCTCGGCGGGCGCTAGAATCTGCGTCGTGTCGCGTGCGAACCGCCTGACGACGGCGGTTGCATGGAGGCGCCTGTCAGGTCCCGGGGAGCGAATCGTGAGTCCACACACGCCGCTCGCGTAACGCCGCCACGTCGGCGTGGCCCTTGTGTGCCACGCCCGGCCGCGCTCGCCTGCACCCCGATCTTCAACCCCCGCGACGGATGCCCGCGTGCGTCCGTGCCATCCGCGCACGTCACCGCATGCCGTACGGCCGCCGGCCGTACGACCGCGCCCCGGGGTCCGTCGTCCATTCGAACCGAGGGAGTACCTTGTCCGAAATCCCCGCGCACCACATGCAGCCTGAACCGCAGATCAGTGACTTCAACCGGCCGGTCGTCGAGGAGTTCCGCGCCAACGGCGGAAAGGTCGGCGGCCCGTTCGAGGGCGGTGATCTGCTGCTGCTCACCACGACCGGGGCGAGGTCCGGCCGGTCGCAGATCAGCCCGCTCGGCTTCGTCCGCGACGGCGACCGGCTGCTCGTCGTCGCGTCCGCCGGTGGTTCGCCCCGCCACCCGGCCTGGTACCACAACCTGATCGCCAACCCGATGGTCCGGGTCGAGGTCGGGACCGAGACGTTCGACGCGGTCGCGGTGCCCGCGCAGGGCTCCGACCGCGACCGGCTCTTCGCCCACGTCGTCGCACAGGAGCCCGGGTACGGCGACTACCAGGCCCGCACGAGCCGGCGGATTCCGGTGGTGGTGCTGGACCGGGTGCACTCGGAAGCGGGTGACCGCGAGGTGGCCAACCTGGCCGACAAGCTCATGGAGATCCACGACTGGCTGCGGGACCAGTTGGCGCGTACCCGGGCCGAGACCGACGCGTACTTCGCGGCCCGGCACGCCACCGACGGGCCGCCGCCGGTCGGGCTGGGGATGCAGATCCGGCAGCACTGCCTGGCGTTCTGCCAGTCCCTGCACTTCCACCACACCGGCGAGGACGGGCACATGCTGCCCGGGCTGGAGCAGGGGTATCCGCATCTCGCGCCGGTGATCGAGCGGCTGCGGGCCGAACACGTGACAGTCGACCGGATCCGCCGCGAGTTGGAGGGACTGCTGGCCGATGTCGCCACCGCCGACCCGGTGCGGTTCCGGGCCGAACTGGACCGGATGTCGAGCGAGCTGACGACCCACCTGGCGTACGAGGAGGAGACCCTGATCCCGGTCCTGGCGCAGGTCCCGTTCCCGCCGGCCGGTCCCGGCGCCTGAGGTCACCGGCCGATCGCGGCTAGATAGCACGACCAGCTAGCTGGTCGTGCTATCTTCTTGCGCGTGAATCAGGAGCGGCGCGCCCAATGGTTACGGGGAGTCCTCGACCTGTGCGTGCTGGCGATGCTCGCCCGGCGCGAGTCGTACGGCTACGAACTGTCGCAGGCGCTGGAGGCGGCCGGCCTCGGGCCGGTCAAAGGCGGGACCCTCTACCCGGTCCTGCTCCGGCTCCAGCGGGCCGGGCTTATCGTCGCCTACTGGCGCGAAGGCGGTGCCGGGCCGGCCCGCAAGTACTACCGGATCACCGGCGACGGCCACGACGTGCTGCGGCAGGCCGCCGCCGACTGGGATCGCTTCGCCGGCGGAGTCGGCGCGATACTACGGGAGGTATCAGCGCGGTGAACCAGGATGCATGGCTGGCCGCCCTCGTCGGCGAACTGCGCCGGCACGGCGTCGGCCCGGACCTCGCCGGGCACGTGGTCGCCGAGGCGGCCACCCACCTGCGCGACAGCGGAGAGCCGCCGCTGTCGGCGTTCGGCCCACCAGGGTCGTACGCCCGGGACGTCGCCGACAGCATCGGCGCCGCCGCACCCGCCCCGCGCCGGCAGCCGCCCGGCCCGGTCCGCCTCGACGTACGCGGGATCAGCAAGCGCTACCGCCGGCACCGCGTCCTCAACGACGTCAACCTGACCGTACGCGCCGGCCAGATCGCCGCCGTCGTCGGCGCCAACGGCGCCGGCAAGAGCACCTTCCTGCGCATCTGCGCCGGCCTGGTCAGCCCCGACCGGGGCGAGGTGCACGCCTACGGCAGCCTCGGCTACTGCCCGCAGGACGGCGGCACCCGCGAATTCCTCACCCCCGACGAGCACTTCGTCCTCATCGGCGCCGGCCGGGACATGGACCGCGCGGTGGCCCGCCGGGCCGGCCGGGCGCACGCCGCCCGCCTGGACTGGAAGCCGGATTCGGGCCGCCTCGCCGGCCAACTCTCCGGCGGCACCCGGCAGAAGCTCAACCTGGTCATGGCCCGGCTCGGCGAACCCGACATCCTGCTGCTCGACGAGCCCTACCAGGGCTTCGACCGGGGCGCCTACCTCGACTTCTGGCACGAGGTGTGGCGGTGGCGCGACACCGGCACCGCCGTCGTGGTCGTCACCCACCTGCTCAACCAACTCGACCGGGTCGACATCGTGCTCGACCTGACCCCCGACCGGGAGCGGGCATGAAGAAGATCATTGTCACGGCCGACCTGGCGCTGCGCGAGATCGCCCGCCGGCGCACCGTGCTCGTCGTCCTCGCCCTGCTCCCGCTGGCCTTCTACCTCAGCCGGCGCGGCGACCACCTCGGCCAGTCGATCCGGTTCGTCTGCCTCGGGCTCGGCTGGGCGCTGAGCACCGCCGCGCTGTTCGCCGGCAGCGCCGCCCGCCCCATCGAGCCGCGGCTGCGCCTGTCCGGCTACGGCAGCCGGCACCTCGTCCTGGGCCGCCTCCTGGCACTGTGGACGGTCGGACTCGTGCTCTCGCTGCCGTACTACCTGCTCATCCTCGTCGACCGGCACGACGTGCGGTACGGCGCCATCGCCGTGGTGATGCTGCTGACCGTGGCGGTCGCGGCGCCGTTCGGGCTGGCCCTGAGTGCCGTCCTGCCCCGCGAACTCGAGGGCACCCTGGTGCTGCTCATCGTGGTCGGCCTCCAGATGATGACCGACCCGGCCACCACCGCGTCGCGGGCGCTGCCGTTCTGGTTCAGCCGCGAGATCGGTACGTACGCCATCGACCACACCGACTCCGGATACCTCGACCGGGGCCTGCTGCACGGGGTGGCCTTCGCGGTCCTGCTGACCGCCCTGGTGACCGTGGCGGCGTCCGTCCGGCTCCGGAGCCGCCCGCACCTGCGGTTCAATCCGGCGCCGTGAGCCGTCGCGCGCGGGTCGATCCACTGTGGAATCCCCCGGACCCCGGGCCGGCGGCGTCGACGGTCCGCGTGATGCTCACGACGGGTCCTCGCCGTGACCCAGCAGCCGGAGGCCGAGCGGGGTGAGCCGGTGTACGACCGCGCCGCCCACCCGGTCGCTGGCGACCAGCCCGGCGGCCCGCAGCGCGGACGCGTGCTCCGAGGCGGACGACACGCTGATCCGCGCGTGCCGGCCCAGCGTCGTCGTCGTATGCCGACCAGGTCGCGCGAGGTGACGCAACACCGCGGCGCGGGTGCGACCGAGAAGCCGGGTGAGCGGGTCGGCGCCGGACGGGGCCGACCCGGCCGGCACCGGATACACCAGCAGCACGGGTAGCCCCGGCTCGACCAGCACCCGGGGCCGGAGTCCGGCCAACGGGCTCGGCACCAGCAGCAGGCCCTCGCCGGTGCCGGCCAGGTCCGCGTCCCACCAGGTGTCGATCTCGAGTACCGGCGGCCGCCACCTGATCGCCGGATGCAGGCCGGCGAGCAGGCCGTCCACCCCGGCCAGCGCGTAGGTCTCGGCGGCCCGGGCGACCGAGCCGCGGTGGGCAAGCTCCAGGTGCGACCAGTCCGGGGCGAGCACGGCGTCGAAGTACCGGCGGAGCGCCGCCGTCAGCAGGTTCAGCAACTCCGGCTCGCCGTCGGCGAACCGCCGCCGCCACGGGCTGGCCGGCACGTTTGCGTAGGTCCTGCCCAACTCGGCGCGGACCCGCTCGCGTGGCGTCGCCCGGATCTCGTCGAGGCCGGCGTCCACCGACGCCAGGCCGACGTACGGGGTGAGGAAGTCGGGCAGCAGCCCCCGGGCCGGAAGCAGGTGACGCAGTGGTCGGGTGGCCTCCGTGACCGCCGCGGAACGGGTCGCCAGGGCAGGCATCAGGCTGGCGAGGGCCGGATCACGCAGCGCCTGGCAGGCCATGATCGTGGTGCCGACGGGGTGCGGGCGCTCCCCGAACCGGATCCTGCGCAGGTCGGCCGCATCGAGCCGCAGGGATATCACGCCGCCAAGGCTGCCACGCCTTCGGCGTACGCCGAAAGGATTGCCCGCCGTCACCGGTGCCGGCGATGGTGTGGTGGCGAGGGCGGAGGTGGTCCGGACGTGCGACGGATGACGGCATGGTGCGTGTCGGTGGGGCTGCTGCTGGGGATGTCGGCGTGCGTCGGGGACGTCGATCCGGAGTCCCCGTCCGCGGGGCCCGGATCCGCGACGTCCGGCGGGGGACCGGGGCCGGGCCGGCACGAGTTGACGCTCGACCACGACGGGGTGACCCGTGCCTACCGCCTGCACGCGCCGGCGGGCCACGAACCGGGCCGACCGGTACCGCTGGTGATCGCACTGCACCCGTACCCCGGCAGCGGGGTGGAGATGAGCCGGCTGGTCGGCCTGGACGACGTCGCCGCGCGGGAGAACTTCCTGGTCGCCTACCCCGACGGCATCGCCGGTGGCTTCAACGCGCTCGTCTGCTGCGGCACCGCGGACGATGTCGGTTTCCTGCGCCGGCTCGCCGGGCATCTGGTCGACACCTGGCGGGTGGATCCCGACCGTGTCTATCTCACCGGTATCTCCAACGGCGGTGACCTGGCTTTCCGGGCGGCGGTCGAGGCGAGCGGCACGTTCGCGGCCATCGGGGTGGCGAGCGGCGGGTTCATCGGCGAGCGGGTGGCCGCTGCGAACTACCGGCCGGAGCGACCCGTTTCGGTGATCACGTTCATCGGTGGCCGGGACAAATACGCCGCCCAGTTCCGTAGCGGCATCGAGACGTGGCGGGAGCGGCTGGGCTGCTCGCCGGTCGACCCGGCCCCCACGTCCCCGGCAGCCGGGGTCGAGGTCAGCCGGTCCACGTGCGGCGACGGCAGTGACGTCGAGGTCCACCTCATCGAGAACATGGGACACGCCTGGCCCGGAGCGCGGGGCGAGGGCCTGGCGGCACCCGACGCCGGGGTGGTGGCCACCGAACTGATCTGGGAGTTCTTCGCCGCGCACCCGCGCCGGCGGGGGTGACAGGAGGATGCGCCGCCGGGCGCTGGATGGTCCGGTGTGGGGGAACCGGTGACCCGCCGGGGCCGGATCGGGGGGGTGGGGTCGTCGACATCGTCGACGACCCCACGCGGCACTACGCCCGCAGTCTGCGGTAGGCGTGTGCCGACAGCGGCAGGAACACCGCCGTGATCAGAACGGGCCAGGCGACCGCGAGCACGACGGCGTGGTCGGCGAGGATCCCGCTGGTCGCACCGGTCGGGTTGCCGAAGAGTTCCCGGACGGCGGTCGCCGTCGCCGAGACCGGGTTCCACACGGTGACCGCGGCGAGCCAGCCGGGCATCGTCTCGGCGGAGACGAACACCGTCGACAGGAACCCGACCGGCCAGATGAGGGTCTGCACCGCCATCGTCGTGCTGTCGCCCTTGAAGGCGAGTCCGAGGTAGACGCCGACCCACAGCAGCGCGAACCGCAGGGCGAGGAGCAGCAGTACGGCCAGTGCCGCCGAGCCGAGGTCGCCGGTGATCCGCCAGCCGATGAGCAGGCCGCCACCGATCAGGACGGCGAGTTCGACGGCTGAGTTGGCCATGTCGGCGCCGACCCGGCCGAGCGCGACCGAGGCGCTGCCGATCGGCATGGACCGGAACCGGTCGGTGATCCCCTTCTTCGCGTCGTTCGCCATTGCCGACGTCGTCGTCTCCAGGCCGAACATCATCGTCAGGGCCAGCATGCCGGGCAGCAGGAAGTCGACGTAGCCGCCGCCGGGTATGTCGATCGCGCCGCCGAACAGCAGCCCGAACATCAGCAGCAGCACGACCGAGAACAGCAGGCTGAAGATCGGGGTCCACGGCTGTCTGACCCAGTGCAGGAGGTCCCGCTGGGTGATGATCCATCCGGATCGCAGGGTGTTCATCGACGTACGACCTCCTTGTCGGCGGCCGGAGCGGTGCCGCTCGAAGTGGCGTTGGTCAGGGAGAGGAAGACCTCGTCCAGGGTGGGCCGGCGCAGCAGCAGGTCCTCCGGGCCGATCCCGGTGGCGTCGAGCGCGCGGACGATCTCGGCGAGCCCGACGACACCGGCACCCACCTCGAAGGTGAGGGTGTGCGTCTCGGCGTCGACGAGTGCCGTGCCGCCGACGGCCGTGCCGAGCCGCTCCGCCGCCGGTCCGAGCGGCTCGGCACGGGGGAGCGTGACGACGACCCGGTCGCCGCCGAGCTGCCGCTTGAGCGCGTTCGGGGTGTCGGAGGCGATGACCCGGCCGTGGTTCATCACCGAGATCCGGTCGGCCATCTGGTCGGCCTCGTCCAGGTACTGCGTGGTCAGCAGCACCGTCGTCCCACGGGCGGCGATCTCGCGTACGGTGTTCCAGACCTCGTTGCGGGCGCGGGGGTCGAGGCCGGTGGTCGGCTCGTCGAGGAACAGCACGGCCGGGGCCAGGATGAGGCTCGCCGCGATGTCGAGCCGGCGCCGCATCCCGCCGGAGTACGTCGAGACGGGGCGGTCGGCCGCCGCGGTGAGGTCGAACGAGTCGAGCAGTTCGTCGGCGCGGGCCCGGGCGGCGGCCTTGGCCAGCCCGAACAGCCGCCCGAACATGACCAGGTTCTGCCGGCCACCGAGGATCTCGTCGACGGCCGCGTGCTGGCCGACCAGTCCGATGCTGCGCCGTACGGCGTGCGGTTCGGTGCGCACGTCGTGCCCGGCGACGGTGGCGGTGCCGCCGTCGAGGTCGACGAGGGTGGTCAGCGCCCGTACGGCGGTGCTCTTGCCGGCGCCGTTCGGGCCGAGGAGTCCGTGGATGGTGCCCGCCTCGACATCGAGGTCGAACCCGTTCAGGGCGTCCAGGTCGCCGTACCTCTTGCGAAGGTCTCGCGCGGTCAGTGAGTGGTCGCGTGCCATGGGACTCCTTAACTCCGTATGCCGTACGGTGTGGCTGCGCCGAATCACCGTACACCAGACGGAGTAGCATCCGCCTATGGAAAACGATCCCGGGGCGGCGCCCGACTACGACCGGACGCTCATGCTGCTGTGGCGGCGTACGCTCGGCGAGCCGCAGGGATCCCGCGGCCCCCGGCAGCGGCTGAGCGTCGACGAGGTGGTGCGCGCCGGGATCGCGGTCGCCGACGCCGAGGGGCTGGAGACCTTCTCCATGCGCAAGGTCGCCGAACGGCTCGGCCTCGGGGTGATGTCGATCTACACGTACGTGCCCGGCCGGGAGGAACTGATCGGGCTGATGGTCGACGAGGTCCAGGGCGAACGTGAACTGCCGGAACTCACCGGTCCGCTGCGCGAACGGCTGGCCCGGATCGCCCGCGAACTGTGGGACGAGTACCACCGCCACCCCTGGCTGCTCCAGGTGACCCACCACCGGCCGTTCATCGGCCCGAACGGCGCCGACCGCTACGAGTGGCAACTGCGGGCGATCGAGGGGATCGGCTTCGGCGACATCGAGATGGACCAGATCGTCACGCTGGTCAGCGGGTTCGCCGCCAGCGCCGCCCGCGCCTCGATCGAAGCCCGCCGGGCCCAGGAGATCTCGGGGATCACCGACGTGCAGTGGTGGGAGATCAACGCCCCCATCCTCGAACGGATCATGGAGCCGGGCCGGTACGTCGTCTCCGACCGGGTCGGTACGGCCGCGGGGGAGGCGTACAACGCGGTCAGCGACCCCGACCTGGCCTTCCGGTTCGGCCTCGACCGCATCCTCGACGGGATCGAACTGCTCGCCGCCGCCCGGTCATCCGACGCCGCCACCTGACGGCCGGTTCGTGGGCGCCCTCGTGTCGGTGTGCTGTCGCTGTCGGTGGGGGGCGATAGTCTCGCGGTGCCGACCCGGCCCGATCCGCCGGGCCGATCCCACCGGCCCTGATCCCGCCGGCCTCGACCCCGCCGGCCTCGACCCCGCCGGCCCGATCCGCCGGCCCGATCCCGCCGGCTCGGTCCGCGAGGGAAGGAGCACCGTCATGACGGCTCAGGAACCCGCACCGGAGACCGAGTTTCCGCGCGGTATCGGCAAGGTGGCGACGCGGGAGTTGGCCGCGAACGGATACACCCGGTTCGCGCACCTGACGAGCACCACCCCCGCCGAGCTGCTCAAGATCCATGGCGTGGGCCGGAAGAGCATCTCGATCCTGCGCGAGGAGCTGGCCGGCCGCGGCCTGTCGTTCGCCGACGGATCCTGACGGCCCGGCCACCGGAGGCGGTGCTGATGCAGGTCGACTTCTGGTTCGACCCGAGCTGCCCCTACACGTGGATCACCTCCCGCTGGATGGTCGAGGTGGCGGCGGTGCGGCCGGTGACGATCCGCTGGCGGATCATGAGCCTGTCGGTGCTCAACGAGGGACGGCCGGACGATCCCGAGGGTGACCCGGAGGGCTACCTGTGGGGGCCGGTCCGGGTGTGCGCGGCGGTGGAGCGACGGTACGGCCCGGCTGCCCTGGACCGATTCTTCGCCGCGTACGGCGTACGGGTCCACGAGCGCGGCGAGTGGGCCGACCCCGCGGACATCCTCGCCGACGCCGGGCTGTCGCCGGAGCTGGCCGCCGCCGCCGGGTCCACCGAATACGACGCCGCGGTGCGGGAGTCCCACGAGCGGGGCATCAGCCTGGTGGGGCGGCATGTCGGCACACCGATCATCGCCGCGGGCGGGCCCGGCGGCCGGCGGATCGCCTTCTTCGGGCCGGTGATCTCCCGTATCCCGCGCGGCGAACGGGCCGGCCGGCTCTGGGACGGTGTGCTGCTGGTGGCCGGTGAGCCGGCTTTCCATGAGCTGAAGGGGCGTCCGCACGAGGAACCCGGGTTCGGCCACTGAGGACGACCTGCCGCGAACCGGGCCGCGACGGTTGGCGGAACGGGCTGCCGGGTTTCCGTGCGGGGTGTTCCCATTCTGGGACCGAATATCGGCTGTTGTGCAAGTGGTGCAGCATTGTCTCATGCACGGGACCGCTCCCGCATGTCACATTTCACGCAAACCAGATATCCCGGGCGTCGTACTTCGAAATGTCGATCCGGGCACGGATGATGATGAATTATCAATTGTCGGGCTTTGATTGATGGCGATGTCATGTGTGAGTGTCGTTCGGGTTTTCGACGGTGCAATTTCATTATGCCGAGATCTATTGCTCACCGTCCCGCCATGTGCTTAGCTGACCGGCAAGATCCACTCCTTTGAATCGGAGGAAGCCGTGCGTCGATCTCCCGTGCCACGGCCATCAGGCCGCGTCGAGCGACACCTCGAGGACGGCCGGCTCCGGGCGGACCGCGAGGCGCGGGGATATCTGCTCGAAACCGGGTCGGATTAGCGTCTGTTCAGGGCCGGTCCGATCGGCAGGCTTCAGGAACTTCGTCGACCTTCTGAGGCCCAGAGGAGCAACTGGATGCGAGCACTTCTCGTGGAGGACGACCTGCGTGTCGCCTCCGCGTTGTCTTCGGCCCTGCGCCGTCGGGGCCACCTGGTCATTCCCGCGACGACCGCGGCCGAGGCCCTCCGGGCGGGGCCGGTCGACCTGGTCCTGCTCGACCTCAACCTGCCCGACCGCGACGGCCTGGAGGTCTGCCGGGAGTTGCGGCGGCGGGACGCCGACGTCTGCATCATCGCCGTGACCGCCCGCGGCGAGGAGCACGACCGCGTGACCGGGTTGCGCGCCGGGGCCGACGACTATGTGGTGAAGCCCTTCTCCATGGCGGAACTGCAGGCCCGGATCGAGGCGGTCATGCGCCGGACCGCGCGGGCCCGGCGGGCCGAGGGGGTGCTGGAGGTCGGTCCGATCCGAATCGACGTGACCGCCCGGCAGGCCTGGGTGGACGATCGGGAGGTGAGCCTGACCCGCAAGGAGTTCGAGCTGCTGATGGCGCTGGCCCGGCAGGCCGGCACGGTGGTACCGAGAGAGCGGCTGCAACTGGAGATCTGGCAGACCACCTTCGCGGCCGGCCACACCCTCGACGTGCACGTCGCCGCCCTGCGGAGCAAGTTGGACGATGCCAGCCTGGTGCAGACCGTACGGGGCGTGGGCTACCGCCTGCGGGTGACCTAGATCCGCACGCCCGGGCGACGGCGGTGGCGGCCGAGCCCCGCCGGGCGCGCGAACCTCAGTGTGATCGTTCGTTGACACCCGGTCGTCGTCTCGTGTCGGCGGCCCTGGATCGGCCCGGGGCACGGCATGCGGCCCCTGCCGGAGTCTCAGAGGATCCTCAAGAATCGTCGTGTTTCCGAGATGGCGCGGCCGGACTGACGTGTGCTGTCTCCACCTAGGTCCAGCCTCAATGCACAGGAGCCCCCATGCTGCATAGACGGCCAGCGGCAATAGCGCTAGCTGCACTCCTCGTGGCCACCGTATCGGTGGTCGCCTCACCAACCGCGGCCTCGGCCGACCCGTTGACCCGGGTGCCCGCCCTCAACGCCGCGGAACCGAACCAGGTCCAGGGCCTCAAGGTCACCCAGGGGTACGGCTTCGCCACCCTGGCCTGGACCCACGTCGACGGCGCCACCGACTACCAGATCGAGCGCACCCCGGTCGACGCCGACGACGTGCCGACCGGCAACTCCGTCATCACCGGGCTCT
The DNA here is from genome assembly GCF_040683055.1 of Polymorphospora sp. NPDC051019. Classification (NCBI taxonomy): domain Bacteria; kingdom Bacillati; phylum Actinomycetota; class Actinomycetes; order Micromonosporales; family Micromonosporaceae; genus Polymorphospora; species Polymorphospora sp. NPDC051019. The sequence goes on from NZ_JBFBCH010000008.1 coordinate 128,080, forward strand.
GGCGCCCCAACCGTCAGGTCAACAACGAGTCGCCGACCTTCGCCGACGCCGGATTCAACCCGGGCCTGCGGTTCCAGTGGCGGGTGCGGGCCCGGATCGGCACCGCCGAGCAGCCGTACTCGACCCCGGTCTCCGGCACCACCCAGGGGTCCTGGGGCAACCCGGACGCGCCCGGCGAGAGCCTGCGCACCCAGTGGGAGACCACCCAGGGCGCCCAGTACACCAGCGACGTCAACGAGTACGCCTACACCGCCGCCATCGACGAACTGAGCGACCGGATGCGGGTGGTGGAGATCGGCCGCACCATCCTCAACCGGCCGATCAACATGATGGTCTTCGGCCACCCGACCCCGCCGGCCACCCCGGAGGCGATCGCGGCCACCTCGCCCGTGCTGATCAACTGCAACGTGCACGGCAACGAGCCGGGTGACCGGGAAGCCTGCCTGATCCTGGCCCGGCAGCTGGCCTTCAGCCAGGACCCCGGCACGATCGACGTACTCACCAACAGCACCGTGCTCATCGTCCCGACCATCAACGGGGACGGCCGGGCCGCCAACACCCGGGGCAACAACGCCGGGCAGGACCTGAACCGCGACTACTCCCTGGTCCGCCAGCCGGAGACCCTCGCGTTCGTCAAGATGCTCCAGGAGTACCGGCCGGTGGCCGGCTACGACGGCCACGAGTACGGCAACAGCGGCACCGGTGACCTGCCGATGCTTCCGCCGCGGCACCAGAACGTGGCCCGGGAGATCTTCGACGAGTCGATGAACATGATCGAAGGCCACATGTACGAGCAGGGTGCCACCGACGGCTGGTGGGCCTGCCCGTACGGCTGCACCGGCGCCAGCGTGGGCCTGGGCGAGGAGACCATCCTCCGCAACACGCTGGGTCTGAAGAACGTGGTCAACTCGCTGCTCGAACTGCGCAGCTCCGGTGGGGCCACCCGGCCGGACGAGGGAAACACCTCGAACAACCGCCGCCGCAAGGGCTACTCCGCCCTCTGGACCTTCACCCAGTTCCTCGACTACCACCGGGCCAACCACAGCGCGATCCGGCAGGCGAGGGGCGAGGCGATCAAGCTGCAGAGCGGGAACACCGGACGGATCGTCTTCCGGGGCTCGCACGAGGTTCCCGCCCACCCGGCGCCGCACCCGGGCGAGACCCCGCCGCCGGTGGACGCGCCGCGCCAGGAGTTGATCCTCGACAACGCGCCGTGCGCCTACCGGCTCACCGAGGAGCAGTACAACGGTGAGCGGACCGACGGCGCGGTCGGGCATCGTACGACGGTGGCCCAGCGGCTCGCGGCCCACGGCTGGCGGGTCGTCAAGGTCGGCGACGGCTACTTCGTTCCGCTGACCCAGCCCGAGCGGGGGCTGATCCCCCTGCTGCTCGACGGAACCGGTGTCGAGCGGCTGGTCGCCGGTGAGCGGGTCTACCCGACCGTGACCGGCCGGCACAACGGGCCGCTGCGGGTGAGTGGCTTCACCTGTGTCTCGGGCGCCAACGTCAACGGGCCGGTCAACGTGCAGCCGGGCGCCGCCCTGGTCGCCAGCGGCTCGTCCTTCAACGGTCCGATCACCGCCGCCGGGTCCGCGGGCCTGTTCATGTCCGGTAACACCGTGCACGGCCCGATCCAGGTCGCCAACGTGACCGACGCGGTCTCCCTGATCAACAACCGGGTCAACGGTCCGGTCAACCTGGTCGGGAACCGCGCCGGTGGCAACGCCCCGTTCGTGGCGGCGAACACCGTGCAGGGTCCGCTCAACTGCGCGCAGAACACCCGGGTACCGACCAACCTCGAGTTGTCGAACTCGGTCGCCGGTCCCAGGTCCGGGCAGTGCGCGGGTCTCTAGGGACCCACGCCGCCGGTGACCTGAACCGGCAACCATGAAATGCCGTACCGGCGGGCCACGCACCGGGCCCGCCGGTACGGTCCTGGTATGAGTCGATCATGGAGATCCTTGTGACCAGTTCAGCCCGGCGCCCCGGTCGCCCCACCCGGTCCCCTCGGCACCCCCGGGACCGTGGCCTCGCCGTACGCGCCCGCGGCGTCGCCGCATCCCTGCTGTGTCTGGTGGTCCTCGCCGGTTGTACGGGCAAGGGCGACGATTCGGCCGCCGGCTCGACGGCGCCCGCCAGCCCCATCGTCACCGGGCCCCTCTGCGAGGTCCTGCCGACCGGCACCGAGCCGGGGAACCCGGCCTCCCTGACCGGTGAGCCGGTCGACGTGGCCCTGCAGTGGATCACCGTACTCACCGCCTTCGAGGCGGCCGTGCGGGCCTCCGGACTCGCGACCGATCTGCGGGGGATGGAGGGGCTGACCATCCTGGCACCGACCGACGACGCTTTTCTCCGGAAGTTCTCCGCGGCGAACTGGGACGAACTGATCCTCAGCCGTCCGGACGACCTGCGTGCACTGCTCCGCGCCCACCTGATCGACGGTGCCCACTCCCTCGCCGACCTCGTGACCGCCGGCAACATCACCACGCTCGACGGCACCGAGGCCACGGTGGCCGCGGACGGCGCCATGGCCCGGATCGCCGGGGACGCCCAGACGCTGTGCGTGGACTACCGGGCCACGAACGCCCGGATCCACGTAATCGACAAGGTTCTCGGCGACCTGCCCACGACGGCCCACGAGGACGACCACATCGGCCACTGACGGGACAAGGGGCGGATCTGCCCGACGGCCGTACGGCGCCTTACGCCGGTGGCCCCGGGGCACGTGGCGCGCGGCCGCGCGCGGGCGTCGGGCACCGCTGCCCGCCGCAGGCCGCGCGGCCGATCCTGCCCCGACGACGCCCGCGCCCCGATCCCCACTCCGTGGAGAGCCACGAGCGGCTGGTTCGGAGATACGGATCGCGTCCGCGGCCGGCTGATGCCGAGCCCGTCCCGCGTCCGGGCCGACCTGTGGACGCTTGCCCACCCGGGCGTCCAGGTCCCGCCCACCCGTTGTCGGTCACGTCCGGCGGGTGATGCCGCGAGGGCAGGGTGAGCCGCTGAAACGTCGCGGACCGGAGCGGTTGCCCAGTCGCTCGGTCAGCGACCCCGCGCCGGTCGCGGCCGGCATCATGCCGGTCGCCACCAGCGCGTCACGTCCTGCGGCGACCGCCCGCACCGGCTGGTGATCAACACGGCCAGCTGCCCGGCGGGCCCCGCCGCTGACGACCGGCCGGAGCCGTCGTTGCCCGGGCTGAAGGCGCACGCTTTCGGGGAATCGATATCCGACCACCGGGGACGATCCACTGTGCACGATCCACTCCGGTTGTCGTGCCGGGCGAGTGCATTCAGCGTGAGTGTTGTTCGCATTTTGGGAAGCGATATCGGTTGTCGCGAGAGTGGGGCAGCATTGTCCCGTCAGCGGGACTCTCTTCGCATGTCACATTTCACTCAAATCCGGTAAGTCGGACGTCGTGCTTCGAAATGTCGATCCGGGCACGGATGATCATGAGCTGTCAATTGTCGGTCTTTGATTGCCGAAAGCGTCATGCGTGAGCATCGTTCGGGTTCTGGACGGTGCAATTTCATTGCGCCGAGATCTATTGCTCACTGTCTCGCCATGTGCTTAGCTGACCGACAAGATCCACTCCTTTGAATCGGAGGTAAACTGTGCGTCGTTCACTGCCGCCACAGTCAACGAGCCGCGTCAAGCGCCACCTTGCGGTGGCCGCGGCGGCGCTGGTGGGTGTCCCCGGCGTCGCCGCCGTGCTCACCACTCCGGCATTCGCCCAACCCCTCGAGTCGCATTGCGGGAACGAGACCGGCAATGGGCCGGTTTCCGGCTTCATCAGCCACGCGGAACTGAAGCGGAGCCTCGAACAGATCGAGGCGACGAGTGGTGGCAAGGTCAGCGTCGACGTTGCCGGATACTCGAACCAGGGCCGCGAGATCTGGTCCGCCCGGGTAGGTGAGGGCGACACCGTCGTCTACGTCCAGAGCCAGATCCACGGCAACGAGATGCACGGCACCGCCGCCGCGCTCGACCTTCTCAAGACCCTCGGCAACAACTCCAAGCGGTCCGCCGAGATCCGCGAGGCGGTGACCGTCGTCGTCGTACCCAAGCTCAACGCCGACGGCAGCGAACTCGACACCCGGCAGAACGCCCGGACCTGGAACGACGTCGTCGCCGACTTCCCGCAGCTCGCGGGCGCCTCGCCGTCGTGGAACTACAACACGCGGGTCGGCGGCTTCGACGTCAACCGCGACTTCAACCCCAACCTCGACTACGTGCCGCAGGCCGCCGACTTCCCGGGCAACAGCGCCTCCGTCGGCTGGTACATCACGCCGGAGGCGCAGACCTCCCGCAACGTGTACCGGGCGCTGGAGCAGGAGTTCGGCACCGTCGACGTCTTCGTCGACCTGCACAACCAGGGCGCCTGCTACACCGGCGAGGGCATGGACGACTACACCACCCTGTCCATCTCGGGCCGGTTCATCTCCAACCCCGCGCAGCACGGCAACTGGCCCAAGTTCAACTACGACGCGTCGCGCCGGATCAACGTCGCCGTGTACGACGCCCTCCAGTCGGGCAACTCGCCGCAGAGCAAGGTGACCCTCTACCCGCAGAACACGAACCTGCCCGGCACCGCGCTCGGCTCGTTCGCCCTGCGTGGCAGCGCGACCATCCTGTTCGAGACGCGTGGCCAGACCCAGTCGTGGGGCCAGAAGCAGCACGGCATGCTGACCAAGCAGCTGGTGACCGGCATGACCGGCATCATCGACTCCATCACCGACGAAACCCTGGACACCATCGACCCGGCCCGCTACGACGCGATCCCGGAGCGGCGGAACGTTCCCCGGACCTGATTCCGCGCAGCGCTGACCCCTTGACCAAGGGGCCCGGACCGGGCGGTACCTCCCCAGCCCGCCGGTCCGGAGCAGCCACCGCCCACCGTGTACGGCCCCCGCGTTCAGCGGACACGGTAGGCGGTGGCTGCACCGCGTTTCGGGCTCGCCGCCGCTCGGACCCGCCGCGCCTACCGTGGCCCGGCCGGCCGCCCCTGGAACGCCCGCGCGATCGACCGTAGCTCCGCCAGCGGCCGGCCGAACCCCCGATCACTGTGTGAGCCCAGGCAGACCGGAACACCGTCCCGGTCCCCCCATTCGATGGCACCCCAGAACCGTTCGCTCGCCGCGAGCAGCTCGTCGGCGATCTCCGCCTGCCGGCGGTGGCAGCCGAGCGCCGCCAGGGCCCCGGCGACGACCTCGGTGGCCTGGGCGGGCAGGTGTGCATCCCCGATGGCCGGCAGAAGCACGAGCAACCGGCGGGCGGCGTCCGGCGCGGAGCCGGCACCGGCGGCGACGGTGGCCAGTTCACGCCAGGACAGCGCCGGTCCCCGGAAATTGCCCTCGAGAGCGGCGACCAGCACCGGTTCGTCGACGTCAGGGAGCGTGACGAGGTAGTCCTGCCCCGATTCGTCCGGGAAGTTGCGCCACACCAGATGCGCCAGGTGACCATCGCCGAGGTGCAGCGACACCACCGGCCACCGGTCCGGCCGGTCCATCTCGGAGAGCATCGCGTCGACGTCCGCCGGGTCGACGTCGAACCCTTCCACGGCGGTGGGCGAACCGCCGACCGACCACAGCAGGGCGGGCCAGAAGACCGGATCGTCCAACCACGCGGTCGCGTCGACCAGCACGGAGGCGTCGACCGGTGGCTGGTAACCGTCGAGGTAGCCGGGCAGGGTCACCACTGATCCCCACCCGTCGGCGACACCTGGCCTATGGGCGAGGCCACGGCTGCTTGATTCACGGCCCGGACGGTAACACCGCGTGCGCCCCTCGCGCAGCGGTGTCACGACCGCCGTGAGGGGTAGGGCTACCCCTGGACGGGTCCATTGTGGTCGGGCAGGCTACCCGGTGATGTGGACAGCCGATTCGGCTCGGGGGAGTGACCATGCCCGGAGGCACCACCTATTTCTTCGTCGGCCCGCCGGAGGAGCCGGACAAGTACCGCCTGTTGCGGCAGGTCGGCGGTGGCGGTGAGGCGGAACTCTGGCAGGCCGACGTGGCCCTGGGCGCCGAGCGGGAGAAGGTCGCCGTCAAGGTGCTCCGCTCGGCCCACGAGGACCGGGCGGCCTGGCGCAGCCGGTGGATCGAACAGACGGACCTGTTGCGGCTGATCCGGCACCCGGGCGTAGTCGGCGTACACGCCGCCTTCGAGGGTGCGCGGATGCACCACGCCGGCGCGGCCGACCCCACCGAGACAGCCCTCTACCTGGTGATGAACTGGATCGAGGGCACCGACCTGCGCGACTGGCCGGCCCGGCAGTCCGGCCCGCCGGCGGCCGTCTTCACCTGCCTCACCCAGGTCGCCGACGTCCTCGACTGGCTGCACTCCGGAAAGGCCACCCCGTCGCGGCGGCCGGTCGTCCACGGCGACATCAGCCCCGCCAACGTCATCGTCAACCGGGACGGGCAGGCCGTTCTCGTCGACTTCGGACTGTTCCGGATGAGCAGCCACGTCACCAACCTGCCGGCCGGCACCCAGGGCTACATCGCCCCCGAGGTGCTCCGCGACGGCGCCTACAGCCCAGCCTCCGACCGCTACGCGTTCGGCGGCCTGGCCTATTTCCTGCTGACCGGCGCCCACCCGCCCGCCACGGCCGACGCCCGCGCCGCCGGTCTGCACGCCGTGTTCGGCCCGACCCCACTGCTCGACCACGCGCTGCGGATCTTCGCCGACGATCCGGCCGCCCGGCCGGCGGCCGGGGAATGGGTACGTAACCTGCGGGCGCAGACCTCCACGACGACCACGACGCCGACCGGCCTCCCGCCGATGCGCCCCGGCGCCGCGCCGTCCGGTGCCTCGGCCGGCGGCCCGGTGCCCGCCGGCGTTTCCGCCGGAGGCGACCGGCGGCCGAGGCCGTGGTGGCTGGCCGTGGCCGGGGCCGCACTCGCCCTGGTGTTGGTCGCCGGTGTCCTCGGCGCGGTCAGCCTGCTCGGTGGCGAGAACGCCGGCGACCGGGCCGAAAGCGGCAGTACGGCCGGTGCGGGAGACCCGACCGGCGGCCCGGAGCAGCCCGGCGGCACCGCCTCCCCGGCACCCGGCCCGAGCGGTGATTCCCCGACGCCGGGACCGGACGCGCGGGGAACCGAGGTCTACCTCGTCTCCCTCAAGGCACGCGAGAAGCCCAACATGGACGAGGAGATCGGCGTCGCGACCATCGACGACCGGGAATACCCGTCGAGCATCTCCCGCAGCTGCTACGGCGTCAGTCTCGAATACCACCTCGGCTACGACTACACCCGCTTCCGCAGCACCGTCGGCCTCGACGACGAATCCGACTCCGGAAGTTCCGCGACGTTCGTCGTCTACGTCGACGACGAACGGCAGGACAGCGCCACCGTTCGCCTCGCCGCGACCGGAACCGTCGAGGCCGACCTCACCGGCGCCTTCCGGCTGCGCATCGAGGCCGAGATCGCCGGGGGCTGGAACTGCGGGGTCACCACCGTGTTCGCCGACCCGATCCTGACGAAGTGACGCCATGTCCGACGACTCGCTCACCGTGCGGATCGACGACCGGCGGCACACCCTGCTGCCGGGGCAGGCGCTGACCTTCGGGCGGGACGCCTCCTGCACCGTCCGCCTCGACGCCACGGATCTGGGCATCAGCCGTACCGCCGGCCGGGTGCACCACGACGGCTCCGGTTGGCAGGTCACCAACCTCAGTCGGAAACGGACCCTGCACCTCGTCGACGCGTACGGCTTCGCGACCCCGCTGCCGGTCGCCGCCGCCGGCTGGCCGTCCAGCTCCCGCACCGTCGACCATCCACACACGACGGTCCTGGTGGCCGGGCAGGCGTGGACGTACGCGCTCGTGCTGACCCCGGCGGCGGCGCCGGAACAGCCGACCGTGCCGGCCCCCGTCGACCCGCACAGCACCCGCAACCAGGTGCCCGCGCTCACCCCGCGGCAGCGCGCGGTGCTGGTGGCGATGGCCCGTGGCTACCTGCGCCCCTACCCGCACTACGACCCGCGCCCGCGCACGTACAACGAGGTCGCCGACCGCCTCGGACTGACCCGTACCCAGGTGGTCCGCCGGGTCGAGCGGGTACGCGAGCAGCTGGTCGCCGCCGGCGTACTCGGCCTGGAAGGCGAGGGCGACGCGCGGCGCCCGCTGTGCGAATGGCTGCTCGCCATGCGCGTCATCAGTGCCGCCGACCTCGACCGGCCCGCCGAACCCGGGCCGGCGCACGACGGACCGGATGCCCCGTGAGGCCGCCGACCGAGCCGGACACCTGGCTGGGGATCCGCTGGCTGCTGGCCGTCGGTGCCGGCCTGGCGATCGGTACGGCCGCGCTCGCCTCGGCCAGCCGACACGCCGCCGCCGACCTGGGCGTGCCGCTGCCGTCGACACAGGCCGACCTGGCGATGTTCGCGGCCTGGCCGATCGCCTCGCTCGGGCTGGCCTGGCGCTGGCTGCCGGCCCGACGACGCGGGCCACGGGCCGTCGTCCCACTCGCCATGCTGCTGAGCACACTCGACCCGGTCCTGCTCGCCAACGTGCCGCACACCGGCGATCCCCTGCGGGGGCCGCTTGCCGCCGGGCTCGCCGCCTTCGCGGTCGGCGTGCTGGTCACGGCGCCGCTACGGCAGTCGATCCGGGCGGTACGGGGAGAACCCGTGGCGCCGCCAACGGCGGACCGGCGAGCCACCCCGCCACCGTTCCGGCAGCCACCGGCTGCACCGCCCGGTCCGGGTTCCCGGTCCCGCCCGCGTCCTGCCCCGGCCGGGAAGCCCGGCCCCGATCCGCCTCCCCGCCCGGCGCGATCCGGCGCCCCGGCGCCGGAGCCGGCGGAGATGCCGGCTGTGGCGCCCGATACACCCCCGGCGGCGCGGCCCGCGCCGGCGGCGCGGCCTGCACCGCCGCCGCGGGCGGCGGCTGGTCGACCGGAGGCCGGTGGACCGGACACCCGGGCCGTCACGATCGCCCGCCAGGTGGAGGCGGTGGTCGAGGACACCGCGCGAAAGGTCGCCCCGCTGCTGGAGCGCAGGCTCGTCGCGTACCACGGTCCGGACTGGTTGACGGTGGTCAACCGGCGGCGCCGGGAGGCCGGTCACAAGCCCGGCCGGCGGCTGCGCGACTTCCGGTTCTGCCTGGCCGTCCTGGGCCACGATCCGGCGACGCAGGGCTGGGCCAACCGGGACTGCCGGCGGGCCGCGCTGGACCTCAACCGGTTGGCGTTCGACGCCGTGCACCGTGGCACGCTCACCGTCCCCGACCTGGAGCGGGCCCGGAAGACCGCGGCCCGGCTGCTGGCCAATCTGCCCGCCGGGTGAACGCGGGTCGGGCACCGGGTGGCTGGCCCGGTGCCCGACCCTCGGGGGGAGTGGAAGGCGTTACGCGGCGCGGATCCAGCCGGGGTCGTTCGGCGCCGGGATCCGCATGCCGACCGCGCCGCGCTGGCCGTACACGGCGATGTCGCCGTGGCCGTGCGCGCCGAGGGTGGTCGCCAGCCGGTCCACGAAGGACATCGCCGCCGGGCCGCCGGCGTCGGCCGACTCGCAGGCCGAGACGAAGATCCGGCCCCGGTAGTCGGCGGGCAGCAGGTGTTCGAGGTTGACGTACAGGTCACCGGCGGTGAGGAAGAGGTCCTTCTTCTTGTCACCGATCACCGGCTGGGGCGGGGAGATCCAGCCGGTGCCGTCGTACGCGCCGTGGGAGGAGACGAACAGGTCCTCGTCGACGCCGAGCCGGGGGATGACCTGGCTGAAGACGCGGTACGTGGTCCCGTACACCCGGGGGTTCTGCCTGGACTGTTTCTCGGCCTCGCGGACGAGGAGGTCGTCGTCGGTGCACACGGTGATGATCATTGTTGGCTTCTCCGGTTCAGTCGGCGAGTACGGTGTTGGCGATGCTGTCCTTGGCGACCTTGCTGGTGGCGGCCGTGACCTGGTCCTTGACGGCCAGCCAGCCGTCCCAGGCGAGGCCGAGCTGGACGCCGAACGAGTCGACCTTGAAGGTGGACGAGTCGTGCTCGACGAACAGCGACTCGAAGCTGCTGGCCGAGAAGTCGAAGCTGTAGTAGACGAGCCAGATCTTGGCCATGCCGGTCGACTGGTCGATGGTCAGCGGCCCGACAGCGGCCTGCACCCGGTGCTCGTGCACCGAGGCGGACTGCCACCAGACATTGCGGAAGTTGGTCGCGCCGGGGTCGGCGGCGTCCTTGAGCGCGGCGAACATCGACTCGATGGAGCCGGCCGTGATGCCGAGATAGGCGCCGAGGATGTCGGCCATGATGCCGATGACGTTGATCGAGGTGCCGGACTTGCTCTGGTCCCACTTCAGGCTCTCGTAGCTGGTCGTCGTCCAGCCGCACTGGGCGAGGTGCTTCTGGAGGCCCGTCCAGTACGCCGGCTTGGACGGGTCGGTCAGCTTCTGCCCGGAGTTGGCGTCCTGCGCGAACAGCAGCGAGTTCTGCCACGCCTCCTGCTGGTCCCACAGGCTCGGCGGGCCGTCCCCGGCGGGACGGGTGCCGGCGACGGCGGCGAAGGCCTGCGGGGTGGCCGGCAGCACGCCCGCCGGGTTGAGGCCGGCGTCGCCGGTCGCGTACGACATCACGCCGGGCTGGTCGAGCGTCGGGTCGTGCTGCGAGCGGAAGCCCACCGAGGTCAGGGAGATGTTCTTCGGTCCGGCCGAATAGACCATGACCGCTCCTTTCGGTTGCCGCCCCGCCGGTCGGGGCGATGGGCACAGCAGACCGGGTGGGGCGTGTCGGCGGCGTCGCCCGGCCGCCGTGCCCCGGCCGTCGCCGGGTCACCGCCGCGTCACCGCGATGCCGCCCGTACGTCCCGAGCCGGCGTCCGTCGGGGGTGCGGGAGCGCGGCGGGTCCGACGCCGGGGGCGACCGTGCGCGTACGCCGTGTCACCGGTGCGTCACCGTGACCTCGGGCAGCGGCGCGTGGGGCTCGTGTCGACCTCGATCGTTTGTGGCTCAGGCGGTTGACACGCCGGGCCGGAAGCGCCTGAACCGCAGACGATCACGAAGCGGGGCGGGGCGTGTGCCACAGGCGGGGCGGGACGGGCCGGGCGCCGCGGGCGGGGTGGGGCGTGCGCCACGGGCGGGCCGCCGTGGAGGGCGGTGGGTCAGCCGCGGGCGGTGCCGGTGGGCAGGTGCCGGGCGATCAGGTTGGTGACGCCCAGGCCGGGCGCGACCCCCAGGGTGGCGAGGTGGCCGCGGTAGCGGTGGTACTGGCGTAGCGCCTCGGCGACGTTGCCCTGCCGGAGGTGGGTCTCGATCAGCAGTTGGTTGGCGCTCTCCCGCAGCGGGTCGGCCTGGGCGGCCTGGAGGATGTGCGGCAGCGCCGGCCCGGCCTGCCCGGCGGCCAGCAGCTGTGCGGCGGTCGACTCGAACGCCTGCACCTGTAGCAGCCGCAGGCGTTCGCGCGGCTGCTCGACCCACTCGTCGTCGAAGCCGGGCAGCAGGGTGCGGACGGTGGTGACCGGGGGCGGCGTGCCCAGTTCCGCGGGGTCGCGGCCGGGCCGCACCGCGGCCAGTGCCCACCGCTCGACGAGGCGTACGTCGAGTTCGACCGGGTCGGCCAGGGCGAGCAGGTGCCGGGTGCTGACCACCAGCCGGGGCTCGACCTTCTGCAGCCGCCACAGGGCGGTACGCAGGTCGGCGTTGGCCCGGCGCTGGGTGGCGTCCGGCCACAGCCGGCCGGCGAGTTCCTGCCGTTCGGTGACGTCGTGCAGGGCGAGCGCGGCCAGTAGCCGGGCGGCGCTCGCCGGCAGTACCAGCGGGGTGCCGTCACGTCGTACCCGGAACGCGCCGAGGAGTTGCAGGCGCAGCGGCGGCGAATCGGGCGCGGACGGCTGAGGCTCTTCGCCGGGTCGCATGGTCCTCCTGGCTGCCCGGTGCGGCGGGGGTGCCGCGCGGCGGAGCTTGCCTCCAAAGAGTCACCGCGTGGACACGGATTGTAAATAGATGTGCGACACAGTGCGCTGATCGAGTGATTCCGCTCGGCCACCCTTGCCTCGCCCACCGGGCTGGGTACGATCCGCCGCCCGCGAGCCGAGCCCTCCCGTCGTGCCGGATGCGGAATCAGGCCGTACTCTATGGCGTTGACTGCGGTTGATCTTTGGACAATTGGAGCGAAATGGAGCTGTTGGCCAGCCCGGAGATCTGGATCGCGTTCGCGACCCTGCTCCTGCTCGAAATCGTGCTCGGCATCGACAACATCGTGTTCATCTCGATCCTGTCCGGCCGGCTGCCGGAGCACCAGCGGGCCAGGGCCCGGACCATCGGTCTGGCGCTCGCCCTGATCACCCGACTGCTCCTGCTCGCCTCGCTGTCCTGGGTGATCGGGCTGACGGCACCACTGTTCACCGTCTTCGGGCAGGAGATCTCCGGCCGCGACCTGATCCTGTTGATCGGCGGTCTGTTCCTGGTCGCCAAGGCGACGTACGAGATCCACGAACACCTCGAGGGCGACGACCACGGCAAGAAGAGCAAGGCCGCCTCGTTCGCCTCCGTCATCGCCCAGATCCTCGTCCTCGACATCGTGTTCTCGCTCGACTCGGTCATCACCGCCGTCGGCATGGTCGACGAACTGGCCGTGATGGTCGCCGCGGTCGTCGTCGCGATGGTCATCATGCTGGTGTCGGCCAGCGCGGTCAGCAACTTCGTCAACAAGCACCCGACGGTCAAGATGCTGGCCCTGGCGTTCCTGGTGCTGATCGGCGCCAGCCTCGTCGCCGAAGGACTCGACCAGCACATCCCCAAGGGCTACGTCTACGGCCCCATCGCGTTCTCGATCTTCGTCGAGTTCCTCAACCTGCGGGTCCGGTCCCGGCAGAAGCGCGAACGCTCCGCGCCGGTGCACCTGCACCCGACGTACGTCAAGAACGGCGAAGCGCAGGGCGGGGCCGCACCCGCCACGGCCCGCCCGAGCGGACAGAAGACCCAACTCCCCAAGCAGCCCGGCAACGCCGGCCAGCAGGGCAGGGCCGGACAGCCGAACCGCAGCGGGCGGCCGGGCAACACCAACCGGCCCGGCAAGGGCGGGCGCGGCGGCCGGTCCGGCCGCGGCTGAGAACCGGCCGGCGACCGGATCAGCCGTCGCCGGCCACGCTGTCCAGGAAGGCCCGGCGCCCGTCCAGGTACGCACCGAAGTCACGTACCCGGATCAGCCGGACCGCGTCGGGCCCGACACCCGTCGCCTCCACGACGACCGGGTGGTCGCCGAGCACCGCCTCGGCGATCCACCCGCCGTCGTGCGGCCACCGGGCGAACTCCCGTGGCTCGCCGTCGACCACGATCGTGACGGCCCCGGGCACCTCCACCCGCAGCGCGGCGTCGACCCGGTCGAACACCTCCGCCGTCGGCCGCTCGCGCGCCAACGCCAGCGCCCGCCGCCGCTCCCGCGCCACGTGCACGGCGCCCACCCGGGCCGTGACCACCCGGACGTACGGACCCGGTCCTTTCGGCCGGCCGTGCGCGAGACCGATGGCCTGCAACACCCCGCTCTCCAGGCCGCACTCGTCGACGAGGCGAAGACCGGCCCAGCCGTCGAGCCCGTAGAGCGGCAGCGCCGGCAGGTGCCGGGCGATCTCGCGCTGCTGCTCGTCGAGCATGCGCCGAAACTGCTCGGGAGTGAGTTTTCCGCCGTACCGCATGCCGCTCCTCCGGTCCGCCGGGTCGCCACGGTGCCGTCGCGGGTCATTCTGCCGCTCCGGACGGTGCCGGGGCGGTCCGCACCGGCACTTCGGGCAGGGCGGACAACCGGGGGACTTCACGCACGCCGTCCGCTCGGTCAGACTGTCCCGGCCGAGCCACGGACCGCCGACCACGAGTACCGGCGGGCCCGGTGTCGGCGGACCGACCCGCACCAGCGACCGACCGTCGAAGGGGAAGAGCACATGTCGACCGCACCCGCCCAGCCCGTACCGGACCTGGCGACACTCGACGCGATCCAGCGCCGGGTGCTGTGGCTGGCCGTCCGGATGGTCGACGCGGCCAACCGTGAGCGGCCGAACACCGAGGGTGTCAAGGTTGGTGGGCACCAGGCCTCCAGCGCGTCGATGGTGTCGCTGATGACCGCCCTCTACTTCGCCCACCTCGACGCCGCCGACCGGGTCAGCGTCAAACCGCACGCCTCCCCGGTGCTGCACGCCATCAACTACCTGCTCGGCAACCTGGACCGCTCCTACCTGACCCGGCTGCGCTCGTACGGCGGGCTGCAGTCGTACCCGTCGCGGACCAAGGACCCGGACCGGGTCGACTTCTCCACCGGCTCGGTCGGGCTCGGCGCCGCCGCGCCGCTGTTCGGCGCGGTCACCCGCCGGTACGTCGACGCGCACTTCGGCCCCCGCCCGCCGGCCCGGTTCGTCGCCCTGCTCGGCGACGCCGAACTCGACGAGGGCAACATCTGGGAGGCGATCGCCGACCCGGCGACCCAGGGCCTCGGCAACGTCATGTGGGTCGTCGACTTCAACCGGCAGTCGCTGGACCGGGTGGTGCCCGGCGTACGGATCGGGCAGTGGTCGGCGCAGTTCCAGGCGGCCGGCTGGCACGTCGTCGAACTGCGCTTCGGCGGCCGGCTCGGCGAACTGTTCACCCGGCCCGGCGGCGACGCGCTGCGCCGCTGGATCGAGGGGATGCCGAACGAGCGCTACCAGTCGCTGTTCGCGCTGAACCCGGGGGAGGCCCGGAGCCGGTTCACCGAGGACGCGCCCGCGGCCGTCGTCGACCTGCTCGCCGACCTGTCCGACGAGGAGGTGTTCGCCGCCGTCACCGATCTCGGCGGGCACGACCTGGCCAGCCTGCTCGACGCGTTCGCCGAGTGCGACCGGGTCACCGACCGGCCGAGCGTGGTGTTCGCGTACACGGTCAAGGGGTGGGGGCTGCCGATCGCCGGCAACCCGCGCAACCACTCGCAACTGCTCGGCGGCGAGCAGATCGCCGCGCTGCGGGAGGCGACCGGGCTGGCCGACGACACCGAGTGGGACCGGTTCGACGCCGCGTCGGGCGAGGGCATCTGGTGCAACCGGCGGCAGGAGGCGCTGCGGCTCGAACCGGCGCCGCGGCGGCTGGCGGTGACCGTACCGGAGGCGACCGGGGCCGGCCGGGCCGGCCGCAAGCCGGTGTCGACGCAGGAGGTGTTCGGCCGCACCCTGGTCGACCTGTCCCGCGACGCCGACCTGGCGCCCTACCTGGTCAGCACCGCGCCCGACGTGGCGACGTCGACCAACCTCGCCGGGTTCATCAACCGGATGGGCGTCTTCCACCCGGTCGAGCAGCGCGCCTGGTCGGTCGACCCGGCGCTGAAGTGGACCGAGAGCCCGAAGGGGCAGCACATCGAGCTGGGCATCAGCGAGATGAACCTCTTCCTGCTGCTCGGCCAGCTCGGCCTGGCCTGGGACCTGTCGCACCAGCCGCTGATCCCGATCGGCACCGTCTACGACCCGTTCGTCCTACGTGGACTCGATGCCTTCGTCTACTCGGTCTACTCCGGGGCCCGGTTCATCGTCGCCGGCACCCCGTCCGGGGTGACCCTGGCCCCCGAGGGCGGCGCCCACCAGTCGACCATCACCCCCAGCGTCGGCCTCGAACTGCCCGGGGTGACGCTGGTCGAGCCGGCGTACGGCACCGCGCTCGACTGGCTGCTGTGCGACGCGGTCGGCCACATCGCCGCCGGCGGCGACACCCCGACCACCGCCGCCCCCGCCGAGGCCGCGTCGTACTACTTCCGGCTCTCGACGCGGCCGCTCGACCAGGCCCCGTTCGAGGCCGCCCGGCAGCGGCTCGGCGACGTCGTGCTGCGCCGGCAGGTGCTCGCCGGCGCCTACCGGCTGCTCGACCCGTACGACAGCGCCCCGCACCTGCGGTCGCGGCCCGGCGGCGAACCGGCGCCGTCGGTGGTGCTGGCCGCCTCCGGCGCGGTGCTGCCCGAGGTGCTGGCCGCGGCGGCCGAGCTGATGAACGAGGGCGTCGCCGCCCACGTCGTCGACGTGACCAGCGCCGACCGGCTCTACTCGGCGTGGCAGCGGACCCTGCGCCAGGGCATCCGTACGGCGACCACGCCGAGCACCGCCGGGGCGCTGCGGGCCGCCTTCGGCGGCACCCGCGGACCCGTCGTCACCGTCCATGATGGAGCATCCCACGCCATGGCCTGGCTCGGCGCCGCGCTCGGCGTGCACTGCGTGCCGCTCGGCGTCGACTCGTTCGGCCAGTCCGGCACCGTCGCCGACCTCTACCGGGCGCACGACCTCGACCCGGGCAGTATCGTCAACGCCGCGCTGGCCGCCCTCGAACTCAGCCACACCGCGGAATCGACCCACCACATGGCGGCCGAATGACCACAGTCTGAAGCCCGGCCAGGCGGCCACCGAACCCGGTGACCGCCTGGCCGGAGCGCCCCCGCCAGTCGCGCGGACCCGGACCCCCGGCCACGAAACCAGCCGCCGGCCGGTCCCGGGTCGCATCCGGCACCACCCCCGACACCCCGCATGCCAACACGGATGCCGGGTGGCCGATCCGGCCGGTACGCGACCGGCCGGCGGAGCCGGCAACGAAGTAATCCTCGGCCACCCCCGGCCGCAGGCCCGACAGGAGTTACATGACCAGTACGAAGACCGACGGCTCGCTGTTCCTGCGCGAGTTCCTCCGGGCGCCGACCCGGACCGCCGCGGTCGCCCCGAGCGGTACGGCACTCGCCGACCAGATGGCCCTGCCGATCCCCGAGCGGGGCGAGCCGGTGGTGGTCGAGCTGGGGCCCGGCACCGGCGCGTTCACCCGGGCGATCGAACAGCGGCTCGCCGGACGCGGGCGGCAGTTGGCCGTCGAGCTCAACCCGACCATGGCCGACCACCTCGCCGCCCGGTTCCCCGGGGTGGAGGTCGCCCGCGGCAGAGCCGGCGACCTGCCGCAGATCCTCGCCGGGTACGGCATCGACCGGGCCGACGTCATCGTCAGCGGCCTGCCCTGGTTCGCCTACGAGGCGGACAGCGACGGCCCGCCGCTGGTGCACACCCTCGCCTCGGTGCTGACCGCCCAGGGCGTCCTGACCCAGTTCGCGTACACCTGGACCCGCTGGGCGCCGCCCGCCCGCCGGCTGCTGCACGGGCTGCGGGCCGGCTTCGAGGAGGTGGTCAGCGGCCGTACCGTGTGGGCGAACCTGCCCCCGGCGACCGTGTACTTCGCCCGCCGGCCGCGCTCCCTGCCGTGAGCGGCTGACGGCGGGCGGAACCGGCCCGGCCGACGGCCGGGCCGGACCGCCGTCGACCGGTCTTCGGCCGGCCGGGTGTTCGACGGCCGGTCTGTTCCTCGGCGGGGCCGGCCGGTGGTCGGCCCGGCCGGTGGTCGGGCCGGTCAGCCGAACGGGCGACCGCCGGCCGGGCGGGACGACAACGCGGTGAGTGGATCGACCGCCGGCTCGACGTGCAGGTCGACGTAGGTGCGGGCGAGGTGGTCCAGGTGTTGCCGCATGGCGACGGCGGCGCCCTCCTCGTCACCGGAGCGGATGTGTCGCAGGATCTGCGCGTGGTCGTGGGCGGTCTCGCGCCAGAACTGGGCCGGGGCCGCCGGGCGCAGGAACCGCGTGCGCAGCACCTGGAAGATCGGCTCGACGGTGAGCGGCAGCAGTTGGTTCCTCGCCGCCTTGAGTACCAGCGAGTGGAACGCGCGGTGCGGCTCGAAGTCGCCGCCGCGCTCGGCGAGGGCGC
Organism: Polymorphospora sp. NPDC051019; assembly: GCF_040683055.1. NCBI lineage: Bacteria > Bacillati > Actinomycetota > Actinomycetes > Micromonosporales > Micromonosporaceae > Polymorphospora > Polymorphospora sp. NPDC051019. Next base: position 145,749 of record NZ_JBFBCH010000008.1, read on the forward strand.
TCTCCTCCGCGACGCAGGCGGTCAGCTCGTCCAGTTCGTCTTCGCTACGCAGCCGGGCGGCCAGCCGGGCCGCCGGCACCTCGAACATCTCGCGTGCCTCGAGCAGTTCGCGTACGGAGATCACCTGGGCGCCGCTGAGCAGGCCGAGCCGGGTGGTGAGGTATTCGCGCAGCTTGGCGGGGTCGGCCGCCATCACGAAGGTGCCGCCGTTGATCCCGCGGCTGGTGCTCACCAGATCCTGGGACGACAGGAGGCGCAGGGCCTCGCGGATCGTGCTCCGGCTGACCCCGAAGATCGTCGACAGTTCCGGCTCGATGGGCAGCCGGTCACCCGGCCGCAGTGAACCGGTGACGATCGCCTCGCGCAGTTGGTCAGCCACTTGAACATAAGCCGGACGAATTCGCGAGACAGGCAGTTTCGCTGCTGATGGACCGGATCGTTGCGGCCCGGTTGGCATTGTTGAAGATGAGGACCGAGGTCGGCGGGTGGCCATGGCGCTATTGTAAGACGTAAAGGTTGAAGAATGGTTGCCCGACTGCGCAAAAAGTACGTCCGCTGATATTACGCCGACCCCCGTCCGGTCGTGACGCCGGTACGTTCCGAGGCCGGCCGGCGCGGCCCGCGGGCCGTACGGCGCAAGGCATCGAGGCCCGCCGGCCATCCGCGCCGGAGGTGCCGGGAACCGTGACCACCGGTCGACGGCGCGGGCGGAAGCGTGCCCCGGAATAGTCGCTGATCATGGAGGCGATAAAGCGCCGATCGGGTGTGGTGCCGGGGCGATGAAGTCGACCATCGGCATGCCGTTTCCGGGCTGGAAGCGGAGCTGTCGGAAGGCCGCCACCGGTGGAGGGTGTTCGTGTTCCGGAATGCGGGAACCGTGTCTTCTGCCCGCCGATGACCAGCAATTTACCTGCTCCTTTCAAGGTCGTTCCGGCCTTCTCGGACGAACCATGATGTGAGATGGCTGTCCCGAGAAATGGGAGCGGGGGGATAGTGTCGACGCCTCGACGAGGAGAGGCGGGCGACATGACGATCTACACCCACGGCCACCACGAGTCGGTGCTGCGCGTGCACCGGTGGCGAACCGCCGACAACTCCGCCGCCTACCTGCTGCCCCACCTCGTCCCCGGCATGTCCGTCCTCGACGTCGGATGTGGGCCCGGCACCATCACCGCCGACCTCGCCGCCCGGGTCGCCCCGGGCCGGGTCACCGCCGTCGAGATCACCGCCGCCGCGCTCGGCCTGGCCCGCGACGAGGCGGCCGCCCGCGGCCAGCGGAACATCGACTTCGCCGTCGCCGACGTACACGAGCTGCACTTTCCCGACGGCAGCTTCGACGTCGTACACGCCCACCAGGTCCTGCAACACGTCGCCGACCCGGTCCGGGCGCTCGCCGAGATGCGCCGGGTGACCAGACCCGGCGGCGTGGTCGCCGCCCGCGACGCCGACTACGCCGCGTTCGCCTGGTTTCCGCAGGTGCCGGAACTCGACGAATGGCTCGACCTCTACCGGCGGGCGGCCCGCGCCAACGGCGCCGAGCCGGACGCCGGCCGGCGGCTGCTGTCCTGGGCCAGGGTGGCCGGGTTCACCGACGTGACCGCCACCGCCGGCGTCTGGTGCTTCGCCGAACCCGACGACCGCCGGTGGTGGGGCGGAAACTGGGCCGAGCGGGTCACCCGGTCGGACCTGGCCCGCCAACTCCGGGCGCTCGGCGCCACCGACGACGACCTGCGGCGCATCGCGGCCGGCTGGCGGGAGTGGGTCGAGGCCGCCGACGGCTGGTTCGCCGTCCCGCACGGCGAGATCGTCTGCCGGGTGCCGGCCTGACGCGCCGACTCCATCCCGGACGGCGACAGCCGCTCCGGTGCCGGTACGACCCCGGACGCGGGAGCGGCCCGACGTCGACCCGGCCCACCCGGGTGCCTCAGCGCCGGCGCACGATGCCGTGCACGAAGCGGCCGTTGCTGAACTCCGACACGTTGACCAACTCCCAGCCGGCCTGCTGCAACACCTCGACCGCCATGAGCACTTCCGTGACCGGGGACGTCCCGCCCGAGAAACCGTGGCGGGCGACCACCGACACGTGCCGGAACGGATATGCGCGCAGGTCGACCTGGTTGCGCAGGATCGCCTCGGCGCTGACCGTGCGGGTCTTGGCGATCTTGTCAGGCGTGGACGGAAGGGCCATCCCCGCACCGTAGGCGGCGGGTTCAAGCTGTCACACCTTCGGAAACCGGCGCCGCGGCGGGCGGGGCGGGCGGCCGGACGTCGTGCGGGCTCTTGAGCGTCCGCATCCGGCGGGTGAGCATCGGCAGGCCGGACAGGGCCAACCCGACCGCGCCCACGGCCACGCCCGCGCGGCTGCCGGCAGCCTGGCCGACGAACCCGCCGGCCGCGCTGCCCAGCGGCAGGATGCCGTAGATCAGCAGCCGGTAGCCGGCGTTGGTGCGGGCCAGCGAGCCGCGCGGCACCACGATCTGGCGCAGGGTGACCGACAGGACGTTGGCGATGCCGAGCCCGATCCCGCTGACCAGTTGCACGGCGGCCAACCCGGCGGCGAGCACCGTGCCGGTGCCCGGCAGCACCGCGATCACCAGCGGGAACCCGCAGGACAGGAGCATGCCCACGATGAATCCGCGCCCGTAGCCGATCCGGCCGGTCAGCCGCAGCGCCAGCATCGTGCCGATGAACGCGCCGACTCCCGCGGCGGACAGGGCCAGCCCGAACATGCCGGCGTTGAGGCCCCGGTCGGTGACGGCGAAGACGACGAGGTTGACCGTCAGGATCTGGAACGCCCCGTTGTAGACGGTCGCGTACGCGGCCAGCGCCCGCAGGAACGGGTTGACCGCGACGGCCCGCAGCCCCTCCAGCAGCCCGGGCCGGCCCGCCACCGGCGGTGGCGGGGGTTCGGGACGGCGCGCCCCGGCCACACCGAAGGCGCTCAGCACGTAGCTGACCGCGTCCAGCGCCACCGCCATCGCCGGACCGACGAGCTGGGCCAGCCCGCCGGCCAGTCCCGGCCCGGCCACCTGCGCCGCCGTCGTCGACCCCTGCGTCGCCTGGTTCGCCGCCGGCAGGTCGTCCTCCTCGACCAGCGTCGGGACGTATGCGAAGCTCGCCAGCTCGAAGACCACGCTGGCGGCCCCGACGACGAACGCCACCACGACCAGCAACGGAATCGAGAGCAGGTCGACCACATAGGCCACCGGTACGGCGGCCAGCGCGACCGCCCGCACGATGTCGGTCACCACCATGACCTGCCGGCGCCGGCGCCGCTCCAGCCAGTGGCCGACGAACAGCGACAGCAGCAGGTTGGGCAGGAACGTGGCGGTGGCGATGGCGGCGACCCCGGCCGCGCCCGCGTCGAGGGTCAGCGTCGCCAGCAGCGGCAGCGCCACCGCCGTGACGTGCGTGCCGGCGACCGACGCGGTGTGGCCGAACCAGAACCGCCGGAAGTCCTGGTTGCGGCGCAGAAGGCCGGTCTTCGTTACCACTTGGGGGTTCCCTTCCAGTAACGGTTACCGCATGATGATGCCACAGCGGTAACGTGTAGTCATGACGCAGCCAGGCGACCGCGCACCGGCACCCGGCGCGCTCACGCTCGTGCAGGATTTCGCCAACACCGCCGACCTCGCCGGCGGGCGCGACGGCCTGGGCGGCCCCGACGACCTCACCGCCCTCTGCGCCGCCCACGGGCTCACCGACGTGTGGTTCGACGAGACCGACATCGCCGAGGCCCGCCGGCTCCGCGAGGCGCTACGCGACGTGTGCGAGGCGCACACCGGCGTCGAGATCCCGGCGGCCAGCCTCGCCGTCCTCGACGCGATGCTGGACGGGGCGCCGCTCGTGCTCTCGGTCGACGCAGGTGGGCAGGCCCGTGCCCTGCCGCGCCCCGGGCTCACCGGCCTGTCCGCCCTCACCGCCGCACTCGCGGCCCGGATCCTCGCCGCCGCCGCCGACCGCACCTGGCCCCGCCTGAAGGCCTGCGGCGCCCACGACTGCCGATGGGTCTACTACGACCACAGCCCGGCCGGCCGCAGCCGCTGGTGCACGATGAGCATCTGCGGCAGCCGCGCCAAGATGCGCGCCTACCGGGGGCGGAGCCGGCCGGTCAACGCCAGCGTCGTACCCGCCCGCAGGTGACGACGGCGGAGCTTCGGTGCTCCGCGTAAACGGTTGTGCGCGGTGAGTGTCGATCTCTAATGTTTGGACGTGCTCTCAAGATCTCGATACCGCCCTCACCCCGCGCGGTTCGCCGGCCGGCTGCCGCGCCTGGTCACCGCCTCCGTCGTCGCCGTCGCCCTGGTGGCGGTCGGCCCGGCTCCCGCGTCCTCGGCCCCGATCTCCGCGACGACCGCCGGCCCGCCGCCGCCGACGGTGTCGGGGGACCCGTACGTCCCGATGTCGGCCGGCACCTGGAACGGCGGGGTCGGCCAGCCGGGCACCTTCACGTTCGGCGCCAACGGCTCGCCCGACGTGGTGCGCTACGTCTACCAGCTCAACGGCGGCAACGCGGTGTGGGCGACCGCCGGCGAGCCGCGGGCCGAGCAGTTGCCCGCCGACCAGCGCCAGGTCTCGACCGACGTGACCGGCTACGGGGCGGTGAACGCGACCCGGACCCGGGTCACCACGCTCGGCCACGACTCCGACGACTCGCTGGCGGTCACCCCGATCGCGGCGGGCGGCGGTGCCAGCGGCGCGATCGGCGACACGTTCGCCACCGTCGACGGCGACCGCGGCGGGCTGCGGTCCGGCATGCAGCCCGGGAAGCGGTACGAGATCTCGGCGTGGATCTACGTGCCGGCGGCGACCGGCCTGGCGCCCACCGGGACGATCGGCCGGGAGCGGGGCCTGCGCCTCGTCGCCTTCTACAAGGCTGGCCCGACGTACACCGCGGTGCATTCGTGGCGGGCGTCGAGGACCGACACCTGGCAACGGCTCTCGGTCATCATGGACGTTCCGCCCACCGCCACCGACGCCTTCTTCCGGCTCTACAACGGGTTCGACGTCGGCTCCGGCAAGACCGTGTACTGGGACGACCTGTCCGTCCGGGAGTACGTCGGGACCACGAGCGAGGTGTCGATCACCCCGATCCGGGACGGCCCCAACGTCCTGTCCGTGCAGTCCTACAACTCGGCGTGGGTGGGCTCCGATACGACGGTCTACCGCTTCCTGGTCAACCCGAGCATCGGTGCGTGGAGCTGGAACATGGACGCCGGGGCGGGGACCGTCGCAGAGTCCGATCCCGCCGGCCACCCGCTGACCTTCACCGGCCCCGGCGTCTCGTGGGCCGCTCCGGGACGGGTCGGAGCCAGCGCGGTCACCCTGGCCGGCACCGACGACCTCTCCACGTCGGCGCCGGTGCTCGACACCGCCGCCCCGGCCGGGTTCACCGTTGCCGCCTGGGCCCGGCTAACCGACCTCGGACAGTCGCGGACGGCGGTCTCCCAGGACGGCGAGCAGGCGTCGATGTTCCGGCTCGGCTACCGCGACGACGTAGATGTCGACGGGGACGGCCAGCCCGACCCGGCCTGGTGCTTCACCCTCGCCATGGCCGACTCTTCGACGGCGGAGCGGGCGGCGGCCTGCACGACCGACTTCGTCAACGCCGGTGAGTGGGTCAGCCTGGTCGGCGTCTACGAGCCGTACCACGGGCTGATCAAGCTCTTCGTAAACGGGCCACCGGACTTCGGCGGCACCCTGGCGCAGGCGCACTACACCGGCGGATGGTCGGCCACCGGCGGCTTCGCCGTCGGCCGCGCCTGGTCCGGCAGCGAGCGGTGGGTCGGTGACCTCGACCAGGTGCAGGCCGCGCAACTGGCTTGGAATGAGATCGATGTCCTCCTTCACGCCGCTTACTGACCCATAGGTAGTCCACAGGAGGACGACGCCGAGTTGCGCAGCGCCGCGCGGGTGGCGGTCACCGCCGGGTGACCGTCACTCCCGGCGCGTACGGCGGTGAAGATCCGGCGGTGCTGGCGGGCGTCGGGGATCGGCAGCCGTACGACGTCCGGGGTGAACTCGGCCGGCACCAGCGCCGGGAGGAACGCCGCCGCCTGACCGGCGCGCACCAGGGCGGCCTGCACGAGCAGGTCGGTGCTGGTGTGCGCCACGTCGGGCTCGAACCCGGCGGCCCGGCACAGCGCCGTCGACCAGCTCCGGGCGACCGTACCAACTGACTCCATCACCCACGGGTGCCGCGCCAGGTCGGCGAGCCGGGTGATCCGGGTGCCGGCCGGCAGGACGAGCAGCATCTCGTCGCGGCACAGGTCCTCCTGCTGCAACTCCGGCGGCCGGGGCGCCGGCCGGTCCGGGTAGTCCTCGGCGACCACGAGGTCGAGGTCGCGGGCCAGCAGGGCCGGCAGCGCGATCTCGGGTTCCATGCCGGTGACCTCGATCCGCAGCGCCGGATGCCGGTCGCGCAGCCGGGTCAGCGCGCGGGGGACCAGGGTGAGTGCCGCACTCTGAAAGGCGGCGACCCGCAGCGTCCCGGTGACCTCGGTCAGGCTGGCGGCGACGTCGGCCTCGGCACGTTCGAGGCGGGCCAGGATCGCGTCGGCGTGACCGACGAGCACCTGGGCGGGGGCGGTGAGACGGACACCCCGGCCGACGCGTTCGAGCAGCGGGGTGCCGACCTCGCGTTCGAGGACCGAGAGTTGTTGCGACACGGCCGACGGGCTGTAGGAGAGGGCCTCGGCGACGGCGGCGATCGTGCCGCGCATCGCGAGTTCGCGCAGCAGCCGCAGCCGGTGTACGTCCAGCATCAGTAAACCGTAAGCGGAACTGACGGGTTTCGTTCGGAAACATCCGCTGGACTGACGTACGGCTCGGCGCGGAGGCTGGAACCATGCTGACCGCTGCTGCCACCGACTCGTATCTGCGACCCGGGGCGCGGGCCTGGCGGTGCCGTCCGGCGCCGGCCGACGTACCCCGGTTCCACCGGGCCCTCGACGGCTACCGGCCGACGCCGCTGGTCGAACTGCCGGCCCTGGCCGCCGAGGTCGGCGTCGGTCGGCTCTTCGTCAAGGACGAGTCCGACCGGTTCGGGCTGCCCGCGTTCAAGATCCTCGGCGCCTCGTGGGCGATCCGGCAGGCGTTGGCGGACCGCGCGGACGGCCGGCCGGTCACGCTCGTCGCCGCCACCGAGGGTAACCACGGACGGGCGGTCGCCCGGGTGGCCCGGATGCTCCGCCGGCCGGCCCACATCTTCGTACCGCGGACCATCGGCGCCGCGTCGGCGACGGCCATCCGGTCCGAGGGTGCCACCGTGACGACGGTCCCCGACGGCTACGACGAGACCGTACGCCGGGCGGCGGCGTACGCGGCCGGCGATCCGTCCCGGCTGCTGATCCAGGACACCGCGTGGCCCGGCTACGAGCAGGTCCCGGCCTGGATCGTCGAAGGCTACTCGACCCTGTTCCACGAGGTCGACGAGCAGTTGGCGGCGGCCGGCGCGGCACCCGCGGCGCTCGTCGGCGTACCCGTCGGGGTCGGCTCGCTGGCCCAGGCCGCCGTCGTGCACCACCGCGACGGGCGGGGCCGGCCGGCGGCCCTGCTCGGCGTCGAACCGGCCGTCGCCGGCTGCGTCACCGCCAGCCTGCGGGCCGGCACGCTGACCGAGGTGCCCACGGGGACGACCGTGCTCGCCGGGCTCAACTGCGGTGTGCCGTCCAGCCTCGCGTGGCCGTACCTTCGGGACGGGCTGGACGCCGCGACCACCGTGAGTGACGACGATGCCGTGCGGGCGCGGGCCGACCTGGCCGCGCTCGGCGTGCCGGCCGGGCCGAGCGGCGCGGCGCCGCTCGCCGGGCTGCGCGCGATGCGGCACCACACCGGCCTCGGCCTCAACCGGGCGTCCACGGTCGTCCTGCTCAGCACCGACGGCGCCGCCGGGCGGCCGGCGTGACCGCCGACGTTGTCGCTCGGTGGCCGGCGTGACCGCCGACGTTGTCGCTCGGCGGCCGGCGTGACCGCCGACGTTGTCGCTCGGCGGCCGGCGTGACCGCCGACGTCGTCAAACTGCTGCGCGAACTCGTCGCGATCGACTCGGCGAACCCCTCGCTGGTGCCAGGGGCCGCCGGGGAGCGGACCATCGCCGGGTACGTCGAACGGTGGGCCCGCGACAACGGCCTGTCCGCGCGGATCGTCGCCCCGGACCCGGCGCGGCCCAGCGTGATCGTGCGCGGCGGCGGTGGGGGAGGCGGGCGCGGGCTGCTGCTCTGCGGACACCTCGACACCGTCGGGCACGGCACGATGACCGACCCGCTGACGCCCCGGGTCGACGGCGACCGGCTCTACGCGCGGGGCGCGTACGACATGAAGGCCGGGCTGGCCGCGGCACTGATCGCCGCCCGGCAGGCGGCCCGGGACGGGCTGGCGGGTGAGGTCGTCGTCGCGGCCGTCGCCGACGAGGAACACGCCAGCCGGGGCGTGCAGGACGTGCTCGCCGTTGGCGGGCTGGACGTCGACGCGGCGATCGTCACCGAACCGACCGAGATGGCGGTCGCGGTCGGCCACCGCGGCTTCGTCTGGAGCGAGATCGAGGTGACCGGGCGGGCCGCGCACGGCTCCCGCCCGCACCTCGGCGTCGACGCGATCCTCAAGGCCGGGCCGGTGCTCGTCGCCCTCGCCGAACTCGACACCCGCCTGCGGCGGACCGTCCACCCGCTGCTCGGCAGCGGCAACCTGCACGGCTCGCTGATCGAGGGCGGGCGGGAGGAGTCGACGATCCCGGACCGCTGCCTGATCACCGTCGAGCGCCGTACGCTGCCCGGCGAAACCGTCGCCGCCGTCGAACGCGACCTTGCCGAACTGCTCGACCGGTGCCGGGCCGTCGACCCGGACCTGGTCGTCACCAGCCGTACGACACTGGCCCGCGACCCGTTCGAGACCGACCCGTCGGCCCCGATCGTCACCGCACTGGGGGCGGCCGTCGCGCGGGTGACCGGGCGGACGCCCGAGGTGACCGGGATGAGCTACTGGGCCGACTCCGGGTTCCTGGCCGCCGCCGGCATCCCGACCGTCCTGTTCGGACCGGGCGGGGACGGCGCGCACGCCGAGGTCGAGTGGGTCAGCCTCGCCGACACGTCCGCCTGCGCCGACAGCCTGATCGCCGTCACCCGGTCGTTCTGCGGCGAAGTCGTGTGACGGGGCCGCTGACGCCAGACACGACTTCGGCACCGCCGACAGCCGCTCGACAACCGGTCAGTGCTTCTACGGTGCGTCAACCGGCCGCCACCCCCGCGCTCTTCGGGAGATGGCGGTGCGTGGTGATCGTTAGCTGTTCCGCCGTTGTTGCACGGCGTGTCGAGCTGCTGGGCAGCTGATGATCACAGGTGCCCTCGGGCCGCGGGCGGCCCGCTCCATGGTGGCGAGCGCGTGCTCGTTTGCCGAGATGATCGTCTGCTGCTCAGGTGTCGGCGGGTCGACTGTCTGAACAGCAGACGATCATGCCGGGGTGATCGTCAGGACGGGTCGTAGGAGAGGTTGGGGCGTAGCCAGCGTTCCATCTCGGCGACGCCGACGCCCTTGCGGGCGGCGTAGTCCTCGACCTGGTCCCGGTCGATCCGCCCGATCGCGAAGTACCGCGACTCCGGGTGCGCGAACAGCAGGCCGCTGACACTGGCGGCCGGCGTCATCGCGTAGGACTCGGTCAGGCCCATGCCGATGCTCGTCGCGTCGAGGATCTTGAAGAGCTTGTCCTTCTCGGTGTGGTCGGGGCAGGCCGGGTAGCCGAACGCGGGCCGGATGCCCCGGAACCGCTCGGCGTGCAGGTCCGCGAGCGACGGGTTCGCGTCCGGCTCGTACCAGCCGCGCCGGGCGGCGAGGTGCACGTATTCGGCGGCGGCCTCGGCGAGCCGGTCGGCGATCGCCTTGACCATGATCGCCCGGTAGTCGTCGTGCTCGGCCTCGTAGCCGGCGGCCAGCTCGTCGGCGCCGTGCACCGAGACGGCGAAGGCGCCGACGTGGTCACCGCCGTCCGCGGGCGCGACGAAGTCGGCGAGGCTGCGGTTGGGACGGCCGCCCTCCCACAGCGCCTGCTGGCGCAGCTGCGGGAACCGGGTGCCGTCGGCGAGCACGATGTCGTCGCCCTCGGCGTGTGCCGGCCAGAAGCCGTAGACGCCACGGACCTGCAGCAGGTCGCCGGCCATGATCTCGTCGAGCATGGCGATCGCGTCGTCGTAGAGTTCGCGGGCGGCCGGCTCGTCGAGGATCGCCGGGAACTTGCCCTTCAGCTCCCAGGCGGTGAAGAAGAACTGCCAGTCGATCAGCGCGCGCACCTCGGCCAGCGCCGGCTCGACCGTACGGGTGCCGGTGAACGGCGGGGTCGGCAGGTCGGCGAAGTCGAGGCGTACCCGGTTGGCGCGGGCCTCGGCCAGCGGCAGCAGCGGCCGCTTCTCCTTGGCCGCGTGCTGCTCGCGCAGCCGCTCCTGCTCCTCGCGGTTGGCCGTGTCGAGCTTGTCGGACCGGACCGGGTCGAGCAGGTCGGAGACGACACCGACGACCCGGGACGCGTCGAGCACGTGCACCGTCGAACCGGTGTACGCCGGGGCGATCCGTACGGCGGTGTGCTGCTTCGACGTGGTCGCCCCGCCGATCAGCAGCGGCAACCGGATGCCCCGCCGGTCCATCTCCTTGGCGACGCTGACCATCTCGTCGAGCGACGGGGTGATCAGCCCGGACAGGCCGATCGCGTCGGCGCGCTCGGCCACCGCGGTGTCGAGGATCTTCGCGGCGGGCACCATCACACCGAGGTCGATCACCTCGTAGTTGTTGCAGCCGAGCACCACACCGACGATGTTCTTGCCGATGTCGTGCACGTCGCCCTTGACGGTGGCCATCACGACCCTGCCCTGGGCCCGCCCGCCGCCGACCCGGTTCTCCCGGATCGCGGCCTGCTTCTCCTCCTCCATGAACGGCTCCAGGTAGGCCACCGAGCGCTTCATCACCCGCGCGCTCTTGACCACCTGGGGGAGGAACATCTTGCCGGCCCCGAACAGGTCGCCGACGACCTTCATGCCGTCCATCAGCGGGCCCTCGATGACGTCGAGCGGCCGGGCCGCCTCCAGCCGGGCCTGCTCGGTGTCCTCCTCGATGAAGTCGACGATGCCGTGCACCAGCGCGTGGGCCAGCCGCTTCTCGACCGGCGCCTCGCGCCAGGAGAGGTCGACGGCCCGCTTCGTGCCGGCACCCTTGACGGTCTCGGCGAACGAGACGAGCCGGTCGGTGGCGTCCGGCCGCCGGTCGAAGATCACGTCTTCGACGAGTTCGAGCAGGTCGGCCGGGATGTCCTCGTAGACGACGAGCTGGCCGGCGTTGACGATGCCCATGTCCAGCCCGGCCCGGATCGCGTGCAGCAGGAACGCGGAGTGCATCGCCTCGCGTACGACGTCGTTGCCCCGGAACGAGAACGACAGGTTGGAGATGCCGCCGCTGGTCCGCGCCCCCGGGCAGCGTTCCTTGATCAGCGGCAGCGCCTCGATGAACGCCTTGGCGTAGCCGTTGTGCTCCTCGATGCCGGTGGCGACCGCGAGCACGTTGGGGTCGAAGATGATGTCCTCGGGCGCGAAGCCCGCCTTCTGCGTCAGCAGGTCGTACGCCCGGGCACAGATCGCCACCTTGCGCTCGACCGTGTCGGCCTGGCCCTGCTCGTCGAAGGCCATCACGACCGCGCCGGCGCCGTAGTCACGGATCCGCCGGGCCTGCTCGAGGAACTGCTCCTCGCCCTCCTTGAGGCTGATCGAGTTGACCACGGCCTTGCCCTGCACGCACTTGAGGCCGGCCTCCAGCACGCTCCACCGCGAGCTGTCGATCATGACCGGGATCCGGGCCACCTCGGGCTCGGTCGCGATCAGGTTGAGGAACGTCGTCATGGCCAGCTCGCCGTCGAGCAGGTCGGCGTCCATGTTCACGTCGAGCAGGTTCGCGCCGCCGCGTACCTGCTCCAGCGCGACGTCGACCGCGGCCTGGTGGTCGTCGGCCTCGATCAGCCGGCGGAACCGGGCCGAGCCGGTGACGTTGGTCCGCTCGCCGATCATCACGAACCCGGTGTCGGCGGTGATCTCGAACGGTTCGAGCCCGCTGAACCGCGACGCGGGCGGCCGGGCGACCGCCGGGCGGGGCGCCAGCGTGGCGACCTTCTCGGCGATCCGCGCGATGTGCGCCGGCGTGGTGCCGCAGCAGCCGCCGACCACGTTGACGAAACCGGCCTCGGCGAACTCGCCCAGCAGCCGGGCCGTGTCGTGCGGCTGCTCGTCGTAGCCGCCGAACGCGTTCGGCAGCCCCGCGTTGGGGTAGCAGGCGGTGTAGGTGCCGGCGATGTTCGCCATCGCCTCCATGTGCGGGCGCATCTCGCTCGCGCCGAGCGAGCAGTTGAGCCCGACGAAGAGCGGCTCGGCGTGCGCGACCGCCGCCCAGAACGCCTCGACGGTCTGCCCGGACAGGGTGCGCCCGCTCAGGTCGACGATGGTGACCGAGATCCACAGCGGCAGGTCCGGGGCCACCTCGCGGGCCGCCGTGATCGCCGCCTTGCAGTTGAGCGTGTCGAAGATCGTCTCGATCAGCAGTACGTCGACGCCGCCCTCGGCCAGCGCCGCGATCTGCTCCGCGTACGCCGCCTTCACCTGGTCGTACGTCACCGCGCGGAACGCCGGGTCGTCGACCTTGGGCGACAGCGACAGGGTGACGTTGAGCGGCCCGACCGAGCCGGCGACGAACTTCCCGCCGGCCTCGTCGGCGGCCTGCCGGGCCAGCCGCGCACCGGCGAGGTTCATCTCGCGTACGGCCGCTTCCATGCCGTAGTCGGCCTGGCCGATGCTGGTCGCGGTGAACGTGTTGGTGGTGGTGATGTCGGCACCGGCCGCCAGGTATTGGCGGTGGATGTCGAGGATCACGTCCGGCCGGGTGATGTTCAGCAGGTCGGGATCGCCGGTCAGGTCGTGGCCGTGATCGGCGAATCGGTCACCGCGGTAGTCCGCCGGGGTCAGGGCGGCGCCCTGCAGCATCGTCCCCCATGCCCCGTCGAGAACGAGAATTCGCTGCTCAAGAAGGCTTCTGAGGGTTTCCGCGCGTCCCGCCACCATGCTCCCGTCCATAGGCTGAATTGCGCCGGCCGTGGGCGAACTGCTCCCGCGTGCCGAAAGGCCAAAGAAACATGATCCCCCACGAACTTCCAACCAAGGCTACCTTTCCCACTGGTCGGCCAGGGGCACCCGTCCCACCGCCGGCCCGCACCGCCCGCCCCCGAAGAACGGAGTTCCCCATGCCGGTCACCGTCACCTCCCGCATCGCCGGAAAACCCGCCGGCCAGGGTGAACCGGCCGGCCCCGGCGGGCGGTACCGGTCGGTGGACCCGGCCGACACCGGTCAGGTCGTGGCGGACGTGATCCTCGGCACCGCCGACACCTACCTCGCCGCCTGCCGGGCCGCCCGGGACGCCCAGGCCGCCTGGGCCGACGTTCCGGCCCCCGTGCGCGGTCGGGCCGTGGGGCACATCGGCCGGCTCGTCGAGGCCAACGCCGAGGCACTCGCCGCCCTGCTCACCCGCGAGATCGGCAAGCCGTACGCCGAGGCGCTGGGCGAGGTCCGCGAGATCGTCGACACCTGCGACTTCTTCCTCGGCGAGGGCCGGCGCCTCTACGGGCAGACCGTCCCGTCCGAGATGCCCGACAAGCAGCTCTTCACCTTCCGTAACCCGGTCGGTGTGGTCAATGTCATCACCGCCGGAAACTTCCCGGCCGCCGTCCCGGCCTGGTACGTCGTGCCGGCCCTGCTCGCCGGCAACACCGTGGTGTGGAAGCCGGCCGAATACGCCGCCGCCACCTCGCTCGCCCTCTACGAGCTGTTCGTGCGGGCCGGGCTGCCGGACGGCGTACTCAACATCGTCTTCGCCGACGGCGAGACGACCTTCGACGGGCTGTCCCGAGCCCTCGACGAACGACTCGTCGACAAGGTCGGCTTCACCGGCTCCAGCGCGGTCGGCGCCCGGATCGGCGAGTTGTGCGGCCGGCACCTCCAGACGCCGTGCCTCGAACTGGGCGGCAAGAACCCGATGGTGGTCACCCCGTCCGCCGACCTCGACCTCGCCGTACGCGGCGCGCTCTTCTCCGGCTTCGGCACCGCCGGCCAGCGCTGCACCTCGCTGGGCACGGTTATCGTGCACGAGTCGCGGCACGCCGAGTTCCTGGCCCGCTTCACCGAGGCGGTCGCGGCGGCACCGGTCGGCGACCCGACCGCGCCCGTGGTGTTCGGCCCGCTGATCAACGAGCGGTTCGCCCGCCGCTTCGAGGACTACCTCGGCTGGATCCGGCCGCACCACACCGTCTCCGGCTCGCCGCACACCGGTCGGATCACCGCCGACCGGCCCCGGCCCAGTTTCGTCGGCGACCCGGCGGCCGGCCTCTTCTACCACCCGACGATCGTCGACGGCGTACGTCCCGACGACGACCTGTTCCGCCACGAGACGTTCGGCCCGGTCGTCGGCGTGACGACCTACCGGGACCTGGACGAGGCGATCCGGCTGGGCAACCTGCCCGGCTACGGCCTGTCGGCGGCGATCTACACCGCCGACGCGGGGGAGGCGTTCGCGTTCCGCCGCGGGATCGGTGCCGGCATGGTCAGTGTCAACAACACCACCTCCGGCGCCGAGGCGCACCTGCCGTTCGGCGGCAACGGCCTCTCCGGAAACGGCAGCCGCCAGTCCGGCATCTGGGTCCTCGACCAGTTCACCCGCTGGCAGTCGGTCAACTGGGACCACTCCGGCACGTTGCAGAAGGCCCAGATGGACGTGGCCGACCTGACCCCGGACCTGACCTACCGCCTCCCCTGACCCACCCCGCCCCCGCCCTCAAGCCCCACGTCCCTGCCCCGACCCGCCCTCCAAGATCCGCGTGATCAGGGACTAAATCGGGCGGGTCGGCGGCGTGTCGGGGGAGTACGTCCCTGATCACGCGGATCACCGGGGCCGCACTCCGCCCGGCTTCGGCGCCTACCGGCGCTCGCCCGCCGGCTGGTGCCTGTGCGCTGGCCGGTGGCTGCGTGCTGGCCGGGGCATGCGACGGTGCCGTCCTTCAAGATCCCCGTGATCAGGGAGTACCGAGCGTGGCGCGCCGACGACACGCCCGACCTACTCCCTGATCACGGGGATCTTCAGAGGGCTGGGTGGCCGACCGGGAGGGCGTAGAAGGCGGTGACGTGTACGCCGTCGAGGAGCAGTAGCTGGTTGAGGTCGTCGTCGAAGAAGCCGCCCAGCGGCAGCGCCGACAGCCCCATCGCGGTCGTGGCCAGCAGCAGGTTCTGCGCTAGGTGGCCGGCCTCCATCGCGGCGTACCGGTAGGCACGCTGCCCGAACCTGGCCCGTAGCCCGCCGAGATCAGAGGTCACGAACAGCCACAGCGGCACCGCGTCGACGTCGACGCCGACCTCGGTTCCGACATCGGCTCCGACGTCGGGCGGCGCGGTCAGCCGTGGCCGGGCGGCGAGCTGCGGGGCGATCCGCCGCAGCCGCCCGTCGGTGGGGCCGGGCGCGAGCCGGTGCAGCGTGTGTCCGGCCGCCCGGTACGCGTACAGCGCGGGCACGATCCCGTCGACCCGACGTGGCCATACCGACAGCGAGGCGGCCGGCCGGCCACCCGCCGTCGGATGGGCCAGCCGGGGCCGGGCGCCACCGTCCGGCGTGGTGTCGCCGGCCGCGTAACGCAGCAACCGGGACAGGTCGTCGGCGGCCAGCGGTGCCGCCGCGAACCGGCGGTGGCTGCGCCGGGCCAGCAGCGCGTCGGCGAGCGACACGTCCCCGAGCACCCCGGCCGCGACCGCCGGCAGTCGCACGACGTCCCCGGCGGACGGCGGTCGTACGACGTCCCCGGCGGACGGCGGTCGTACGACGTCCCCGGCGGACGGCGGCCGTACGACGTCCCCGGCGGACGGCGGGACGTCTCCACCCGCCGCGACGGCGTTGGCCGGCGGGTGGGGGCCGTGCCTGGGGGACTGCGCCGACCAGCGGGAGCGGACGTACTTCGCCCGTTCGTGGTAGACCCGGTCCGGTCCGCCGTCGTGGAAGCCGGCTGGTCCGGTCCCCGCCAGATAGGCGAACGAGGCGAGCCATGCGACCTGGCATTCGGCGGCCGTGTCGAGCCCGATCCGGTTGTGCAGCAGGTGGATCTGGGTGGCGAGCACCGACCGCACGGTGGCCGGTGGCCCGACCGTCCGGTAGCGCAGCGTGCCGAGGTGCGCGGCGACCGCGTCCGCCCAGAGCGCGACCGCCGTACGGGGTGTCTCGCGGGACTCGACCGACGCGGCGACGACCAGCCGGCGCTGCCGTACCCGGTCTGGATCGTCCTGGAGGTCGGCTTCGGCGGCGTCGAGTGCCGTCGACAGTTCGGTGCCGACGGCTTCCGGGCCGAGCACCCGGCCGTTGGCGTAACCGCGCAGCAGGGCGGCCGCGTCGGTGTCGCCGAGCCGGGCGGCGGCGACCGTCGCGAACAGCAGATCCAGGCAGGTGGCCAGCCGCCGGCGGGCCGGCAGCCTGAGCACGGCGAGCGCGGCCCGGCTCGACTCGGCGGCCAGTCGCGCGGCCGCCCCGACCGTGGCCATCCCGGCCCCGGCCGCTCCGACGCCGCCCATCCCGACCTCGCCCATCCCGACCTCGGCCGCTTCACCATCAGCCATTCCGGTCGCGGCGAGCCCTGAACCAGCCACCCCAGCCCCGGCGGCTCCGCCGGGCCACACAGCTCCCACCGGCTCCTCGTCGGGTCCCGCCCCCGTCACCCCCGCCCCCGTCACCCCCGGCCCGCCGTCGGGCCCGGACCCCGTCGCGTACGGCGACTCGACGACCGTCCCGTGCGGATGCCAGCCGAGACGGTCGGCGCCGTCCGGCCACCCGAACCGGGCGTACCAGTGTTCCGGCACCAGCTCGCGCGGTGGCGGCGGCAGCCTGGCGACCTTCGCGGCCAGGTCGGTACGGACCTGCCGGAGGGTGTCGGGGTCGGCGCCGGCCAGCCGCCAGCGCAGGTGCGGGCCGCCCTGCCAGGACCGGTCGAAGTGCCACGATTCGACGAAGCCGTCCCGCAGCAGCCGGGTGGCGTACGGCCCGATGTGTTCGCGCAGCACCGTGTCCATCTGTTCCGGCCCGCCGTGCAGGTGGACGTGGAACGAGTTCCAGGTGCTGGTCACAGCGGCGGCTCCTCCGGCAACGGTGCGGCCCGCGCGGAGTTGGCCGCCGTACGACGGCACCCGGCTCCACCCGCCTGGCCGGCGTCCCCAACCCTACCGACGCGGGCGGGGGGTGATCGTCCTGAGGGGACGGCCCGGCCTGCGGCCGCCGGTGATCGGGTTCGTCTAGGGTTGCGCCATGACCAGCCTGTGGAAAGGCGTCACGGCCAAGCTCGGCAAGCTCACCGGCCGGCGGGAGGCGCCCGCGCCCGCCCGGCGGGAGGCGCCGACACCCGGCCGTACGCCGAACGGCCGTACGATCCCCGCCGCCCGTCCCGCGCCGCCGCGCAACCGTCCGACGGGGGAGGTCCGTGACGGCCGGCTTCTCGTCTACGCGCCGCAGCTCGACGGGCAGGCGGATCCGGGCGAAATCGTGTGGACGTGGGTGCCCTACGAGGACGATCCCCGGCAGGGCAAGGACCGTCCGGTGCTGGTCGTCGGCCGCAAGGGGGCCACGCTGCTCGGGCTGATGCTTTCCAGCCAGGACGACCGGGACGGGCAGCGGCACTGGTTCGGGCTCGGCCCGGGGGCCTGGGACCGCGAGTCGCGGCCGAGCTGGGTACGCCTGGACCGGGTGATCGAGGTGGACGAGGACGGCATCCGGCGCGAGGGCGCGATCCTCGACCGGCGGCGGTTCGACCTGGTCGCCGCCGAGCTGCGCCGCGACTACGGCTGGAACTGAGGCGGCCGCCCGGGCCCGCGCCGGGAAGGGCCGGGTACCGGGAGCCGGCCGGGCGCCGGGAAACAGCGGCGCACCGGGAAGACAGCGGCGCCGGGCAAGGTAGAGCGGTGGGGAAACGGCCGGGCGCCGGCGGTGGGTCGCCGGCGCCGGGGGCGCGGTCGGTCAGCGGCTGACGGTCAGTTCGGCCTCGCCCGGGTCGGCGTCCTTGACCAGGACGGTCACCCGGCCGACGGTGGCGGTCTCGCCCTCCTTGAGGGTCTTCGAGTCGCCCCGGTACGACACCTTCACCGAGTCGTCCTTCAGTTCGCTGACCCGAAGGTCGTACTTGAAGATCTTGGTCTTGGCCGAGCTCTTCGTCTTGACCGTGACCTCGCAGGTGTTGCCGCTGCACTTCTTCGTGGTGGTGCTGGCGCTGCACGCGGCGAGGCCGAGGAGGAGCAGCGGCGCCGCGATCGCGGCGGTCAGGATCTGCTTCGTTCGCATGACCGGAAGCTTGTCATCGAAGTAATGCCGGTGGATCAACCGGGGCACCGCTCTGGCACGTTCCCGGGACCGGACCGGACCGGACCGGATCTGACCGGATCGGCCGGGACCAAAACCGGACCGGCGGCGGGGCGGGGCCGGCGGTAGGTCCCAGGATCGGGCCATCCGGTCGTGCCGGACGGTCGCCGACCGGCCCGGACGTACGAGGATGTCGACCATGAACGAGTCCGAGAAGACGCTGCTCAAGCCCGGGCGGGCCGGAATCTGGGTGGCGGGGCTGCTCGCCGTCACCGTGCTCGCCTGGCTGGTCCTCGGCGTCGGGTCGGCCCTGGCGAGCCCGGTCTGGTGGCTGGTCGCGGCCGTACCGATCGTCGTGTTCATCGCGTTGCCGTTCTCGCTCTACTGGTTGAGCGAGGGACGTACCGGCCCGAGCTGGGTGGCGTTCGTCTTCGCGATCGTGCTGGCGGGGTCCGCGTTCGCGGTTCCCGCCGAGTGGCACATGCGGGCCGTCGGGAATCCGGTCACCGCCACGGTCGGCGACGCCACCTGCCACTACAACGCCCGCACCGGCAGGTGTCTCTACAGCTACACGCTGACCGGGCCGGACGGGACCACGCTGCCGGGCAAGCTGCAGGAGACCGGTGAGTATCCGCCCGGCTCGTCGCTGGAGGTGATCACCGATCCGTTGGGTGTGTTCGCGCCACGCCTGGCCGTCGACCTGGAGACGACGTGGGTCTTCGAGGTCGCGGCCCTCGTCGCCTTCGCCGGATTCGCCGGGGCGATCGTCGTCGCGGCGGTCCTCGGCGAACGTCGCCGCCGCGGGCACCCGGCCGCCACGGCCGGCAGGCCCACCGGCGGCAGCGCTACCAACGCCAGCGGCGGCAACGGTGGCCGCCGGACCGGGGTGAAGCGGCGGCCGAGCGGGGCCAGACGCAGACGGTAGGCGGGGATCAGGTCACGGTCCGGGCGGCGCGGGCGCGGCGCAGTTCGTCGGTCGCGTCGAGGACGACGCGGTGCAGGACCGGGTCGACGTCGGCCCGGCCGAGCAGGGTCCCGGCCGCCTCCTCGGTCCGCGCCGACACCGCGTACCTGGGATAGGCGGTGGCGGCGATCCGGGCCGTCGCGGTCGGGGTACGCCGGCCGGCGAGCGTGGGCAGGTCGGCGAAGTAACGGTCGACGTACGGGGCGGTCAGCCCGGCCTGGCCGGGGTGCCAGAAGCCCTGGGCGGCGGCGAGGGCGAGGTGGGCCGACCGGGTGTCGTCGTCGCGGATCGCCGCCCAGGCCCGCTCCTTGGCCTGTTCGGTGGCGACGGCGGCCCGGCAGCGGGCGGCGGGCTCGATGCCCTGCGGGTCGCGCCGGACCTCGTCGGCGATCTCCGTCTCGCCGGCGGCGCCGAGGGCGACCAGCCGGTACAGCAGTGTCCAGCGCAGGTCGGCGTCGACGGCCAGGCCCTCGGGTACGCCGTCGCCGGCCAGCCAGCCGGCGAGCCGGCCGGTGTCGGTCGGGCCGGCGCACGCGGCCAGCCAGCGGGCGGCGGCGAGCTGCCGGCCGCTGCCGGGTGCGGCGTGGTCGAGGGTCTCCAGGCAGGTGGCGGCGAGGGTGGCCAGGGCGGCGGGCTGTGCCGGCTCCGGCAGGTAGCGGGCGGCGGCGAAGTCGCGGGCGAAGCGCAGCACCTCCTCGAAGACCGAGGTCACGGTCTCGGTGGGCAGTCCCGCGGCGGCGAGCGCCACGAACCGCGCCGGGGACAGTTCGGCGTCGCGGGCGGCGTCGATCGCCGCGGTCCAGACCACGGCGCGGGCCAGCGGGTCGTCGAGCGCGCCGAGCAGGGTGTCCAGCCGGTCCAGGTCCGCCGGGTCGAGGCGGACCTTCGTGTACGTCAGGTCGCCGTCGTTGAGCAGCAGCAGCCGTCCGGGTTCGGTGCCGGCGAGCCCCGGCACCGGGGTCCGGCCACCGTCGGCGGTCGGGTCGAGGTCGACGGTGTACCGGCGCAGCAGGGTGCCCGGGGCGTCGCCGGTGCCGTAGACGCCGACGGCGAGGCGGTGCGGGCGCAGTGTCGGATGCTCCGGCGGCGCGGTCTGCACCACGGTCACCGACCGGTAGCGGCCGTCGGCGTCCAGGGCCACCTCGGGCCGTAGCGTGTTGACCTGGGCGCGGCGCAGCCACAGCCGGGCCCACCCGGTCAGGTCCCGGCCGGCGGCGGCGCCGAGGGCGGCCAGCAGGTCGTCGAGGGTCGCGTTGGCGAAGGCGTGCGCGGTGAAGTAGGCGCGGACACCGGCGAGGAACGTGTCGTCGCCGAGGTGCGCGATGAGCTGGCGGAGCGCGGCGGCGCCCTTGGCGTACGAGATGCCGTCGAAGTTGAGCAGGGCGTGCGCGGTGTCGGGGACGCCCTCGGGGGCGACCGGGTGGGTCGACGGCCCCTGGTCGGTGACGTACCCCCAGCTCTTGCGCCGGATGGTGAAGCTGGTCCAGGCGTCGCGGTGGGCGGTGACCTCGGCGGTGACCCGCCAGCCCATGTACTCGGCGAACGACTCGCTCAGCCAGATGCCGTCCCACCAGCGCATGGTGACCAGGTCGCCGAACCACATGTGCGCCATCTCATGGGCGACGATCACGGTACGCAGTTCGCGGTCGGCGTCGGTGACCGCCGACCGGAAGAGCAGGTCCTCGGTGAAGGTGACGCAGCCGGGGTTCTCGACCGCGCCGGAGTTCAGCTCGGGCACGAACGCCTGGTCGTACTTGGCGAACGGATACCGCGACGCGAACAGTTCGTGGTAGCGGTCGAGGAAGGCGCCGGTGACGGCGAAGAGTTCGTCGGCGTCGCGGTCGAGGTCGGCGGCGAGCGACCGGCGGCAGAACAGCCCGAGCGGGATGCCGTCGTGTTCGGCCCGCCGTACGTGCCAGGGGCCGGCGACGAACGTGAAGTGGTAGGTGGAGACCGGCGGGGTGGCCCCGAACTCCCATCGGCGGGTGCCGTCAGCGGTGTCCACGGTGGAGTCGACGGCGGCGTTGGCCCGGGCGGTCCAGTCCGCCGGGGTGGTCAGCGTCAGCGTCAGTGGCGCCTTCAGGTCGGGCTGGTCGAAGCAGGCGAAGACGCGCTGCGCGCTGTCGAGCGGGGCGTGGCAGTGGACGTAGACCTCGCCGTCGTCGGGGTCGGTGAACCGGTGTACGCCCTCCCCGGTCGACGAGAACGCCATCGTGGCCCGCACGACCAGTTCGTTGTCGGCGCGCAGGTCGTCCAGCGGCAGCCGGTTGCCGATCAGGGTGCCCGGGTCGAGGGTGCGGCCGTTGAGGACGACCCGCGACACGGACACCGGCCGCAGTTCGACGAACGTGGTCGCGCCGGGCCGGGTGCAGGCGAAGCGCACCGTCGTGGTCGAGGTGAAGTGGTCGGCGTCGCGTCCGGCCGCGAGGTCCAGTTCGACCCGGTACGCCTCGACGCGAAGCCGGTCGGCGCGGACGGCCGCCTCGTGGCGGGTCAGGCTCGGCATGTCCGGAGCCTACGCGGCCCGGTATGGGGCAGATGCTATGCGGCCGACCCCACCGACCAGCATCTATATTGTCTAGCGTCGATCGATGGCGCGCGCCGGATCCACCCCCCACACGAGGAGTCCGTCATGTTCAGACGACGTTTCCTGCAGGCCGCCCTCGCGGTCCTGACCGCGCTCCTGCCGGTGGCCGGCATCCAGGCCGTCACCGCCGCGCCCGCCTCGGCCGACATGTCGGCCGCCGTACGCACCATCTACTACGACGCCAGCCGCGCCGGCGTCTTCGCCACCAACTTCGCCCAGGCCGCGCAGATCTGGAACAGCCGGGTCAGCAACATCCGCCTCCAGGCCGGCACCCCGGCCAGCGTGGTCATCTACGTCGACACCGGCTGGCCCCGCGCCCAGACCACCTCGCTCGGCGCGGGCCGGATCTGGATGGGATGGCAGGCGGTCAACCAGGGCTACGACCGGACCCGGATCGCCACCCACGAGTGGGGACACATCCTGGGCCTGCCCGACCGGCGCACCGGCCTCTGCTCCGACCTGATGTCCGGCAGCAGCGCACCCGTGTCGTGCACCAACGCCCAGCCGAGCACCGCCGAGGCGAACCGCGTCCAGCAACTCTTCGCCGGCTCGCTCACCCCGGCGCTCGCCGGCTCCGGGAGCGGTGGGAACGGTGTGACCTGGACCTGGCACGGCAACTGACGGCTCCGGGTGGCGGACCGGATCCCCGCCCCGGTCCGCCACCCGCCCGTTCCCCGCACCGGTGCCGTGGGCGGGGTCAGGTCGTCTCGTCGGCGGCCCGTAGCACCGCGGCGACCAGCGCCACCGTCGAGGCGGTCGGCACGGCGCTGTCCGGGGTCGCGACCACGACCTCGACCACCGGCCGCGGCGGCCCCAGTTCGGCATACCGCAGATCCGTCGCCCGGGCCGCCCACGACCTCGGCACCAGTGTCACGCCGAGCCGGTGCCGGACCAGGTCCAGCGCGGTGGCGGCGTCGCCGATCTCGGCCACCGGGCGACGCCCGACGCCGGCCGTGGCGAACACCTCGTCGACCACGGCACGTACGCCCCAACCGGCGGGGAAGTCGACGAAGCCCTCGTCGCGCAGGTCCGTCAGCTCGACCGTGTCGCGCCCGCCCAGCCGGTGGTCCGCGGCGGTGGCCAGCAGCACCGGCTCGGTCGCCACGACGTGCATCCGCAGGCCGGTGCCGGCCGCGGCGCGGACCAGGAACGCCACGTCGAGCCGGCCGGCGCGCAGGCCGTCGGCCTGGTCGGCGCAGCCGCGCCCGCCCGCGCCGACGAACCGCAGGTCGACGCCGGGGTGCTGGACACCGAAGGCGGTCAGGGTCGTGAAGAGGCCGGGCGGCAGCAGGCCGTGCGGGATGCCGACGTTGACCGGCTGCCGCTGGCCGGCCCGGGCGTCGCTGACGGCCTGCCGGGCGGCGCGGGCGGCGGCGATGACGCGGTGGGCCTCCGGCAGCAGCGCCCGTCCCGCGTCGGAGAGCTGGGTGCCGGCGCGCTCGAACAGCGGTGTCCCCAGCTCCCGTTCGAGGGCGTGCACCGACGCGAGGTGGAGTCGCCGGGCGGCGGCGGTGAACCTGCGCTGCTCGGCGACGGCGATGAAGTGCTCCAGCCGGTTCAGCTCCATCGCCACCCCGCTTTCTTCTACAGGTTTGTAGAAGTTAGCAGAGCGCTCGCCGCCGGTCAGCGCACGCGCGCCAGCCCGAGCAACTCGTGCAGGTCGTAGACGCCCTCGCCGGCCCACACCGTCGAGGCGACCGCGACCATCGCCGGTACGTACAGCAGGTAGCTGTGCCGTACCGGCCCCGCGGGCCGCAGCAGCGCCGCCATCCGGCGCGGCACCGCCCCGGGTCGGGTCGTCACGCTGACGTGCAGGGCCCCCGCGTGCGCCAGCCCGCCGCGCCGGCCGGCGGCCAGCGCCGCCACCCCGACCGCCTGCGCGACCGTCCGCCGGTCGCCGGTCTGCTCCGCCGCCCGCTCGTCGGCCCACCGCTCGACCAGGTATTCGACGTGCCGGGCCATCGGCCGCAGCAGCGGGTGGGTGGCCGCTGCCAGCCAGGCCAGCATCACCAGCTGGTGGTGCCGGCCGGTGAGGTGGGCCCGCTCGTGGGCGACCAGGGCCGCGTACTGCTCGTCGGTCAACGCCTCGCGCATCCCGGTCGTCACCACGATCCGGCCGTCGGGGCCGGGCAGCGTGAAGGCGTCCGCCGCACCGTCGGGCAGCAGCACCACCCCGCCCGGCCCGTCGCCGGGCAGCGCCGCGGCGTGCCGCCGCGCCGCCCGGACCGCGCGCCGCTGCGACCAGCGGGTACGCCCCAGATTCAGCAACGCGGCGACGAGCAGCGCCAGCGACAGCCACGACGCCCACGGCACGTGCGCGGTGTCGAGCAGCACCCGCTCGTGGGACCAGTTGCCGCGGGCCGCGACCGCCGGAAGCTCGGCCGCGGCCTTCAGCGCGAAGACGAACAGGCTCACCGTGCTGGACGCCGCCAGCATCACCGCCGACCAGGCGAAGACCACCGCCGCGTCACCGGGGCGCAGCCGCTCGGCGAGCAGCCGGACCACCACCATTCCCGCGAAGGGGCCGACGACGACGGCCATCACCCAGTGGTCGAACACGGCGGATCCGGCGTTCCGCGGTTACTGCTGCGCGCCGAGCACGTCGACGACGAACCGCAGCGGGCCCTCCGGCGCGCCCTGGCGCGGGTTCTCGCCGTACGCCAGCGCGGTCGGCAGGTCCAGCTGCACCCGGCTGCCGACCTTCACACCGACCAGGCCCTGGTCCCAGCCGGGGATGACCCCGCCGGCGCCGAGCTGGAAGGAGAACGGCCGCGAGCTGTTCCAGGAGGCGTCGAACTCCTCGCCGGAGCCGTAGAAGACACCGACGTAGTTGACGGTGATCGTCTGGCCGTTGGCCGCGGCCGGGCCGGTGCCCTCGATGATCGGGGTGACCTTCAGTTCGGTCAGCTCGCCGGTGCCGGCGGTCACCGTCGGCTTGGTGCCCAGCGCCGGGTCGGCGCCCTCGGGCAGCGGCGGGAACGGCGCCTCGGTCGGCGGACCGGCCGGCGGGTCGCCGGCCTGCGATCCGGGCGCGCTCGCGCCCGGGCTGGGGAGGCTCGCCGTGCCGGTGTCGTCGTCACCGGGCCTCAGCAGGAAGAACGCGCCGACGATGACGGCCATGACGGCCAGCCCGGCGACGCCGCCGAGGATCGCCTGCCGGCGCTTCTGCGCGGCGACGGCCTTGGCCTTCGCCTCCTTGGCGAGGGCACGCTTCTCCGGCTTGGTCAGCGTGCGCCCTTCCGGCGGCTCGAAGCGGGGGCGGTTCTGAACCCGGTCACTCAACGTCGACTCCCGTCGGGTCATGGCCGGCGGGGGTGAGGGGGTGGGGTGCCGGCGAAAAACTGCCAGACACGGTACCGCCCCCACCTGCGAGTGGCACCCACCCGTCCCCGGGACGGCCCTGCTCACGCGTCCGGGCCGCCGTCCCCGACCGCCGTCCGACGGGCGGAATGGTGGATATGGGTTGTATGTGAGGTGTGGTGTGCGGTGGGCGGGATCAGCGCTCGGAGTCGAGGAAGGTGACCGGTACCCGACGGCTCATCGCCGCGTAGAACCGGTTGACCGCCGCGCCGGGACGGCGCATGTCCTCGACCAGGCCGGGTTCGACCCGTTCCGCCTCGGCTTCGATCATCGACGTGAGCGCCTTCTCCATCGTCTGTCCATGATGGCGGGCGACCATCGCGAGGAGGTGGTGGGCGTCGGCGTCGATGACCAGTTCCTGGTCGTAGTTCATGGCTTCACGCTAACGACGGACAGGCAAGATCGGGCGACTACTCCTTGATCAACGGGCCGGGTTCGGGGTGCGGTCGAGGACCATCAGGGCCGCGTCGTCGCGGGTCCGGCCCCGGGTGTGGGCCAGCAGGCGGGCGACGATCCGGTCGACGCACTCGTCACCGGTCGACTCGGCGAGACAGTCGTAGATCTCGGACAGGGCCAGGAACCCGCCGTCGCGGTCGCGCGCCTCGAGCAGTCCGTCGGTGTAGAGCAGCAACCGGTCGCCGGGGCGCCAGGCGTGCCGGACCGGGGTCGGCGGCGGCGCCCCCCGGCGCAGGCCGAGGGGCGGGTAGCGGTCGGGCGGCTCGATCGTGACCAGGTCGTCCCCGCCGGAGCGCAGCACCGGGGCGGGGTGACCGCAGTTGACGACCTCGAGTTCGGTCGCGCCGAACTGGACGAGGGCGGCGGTGACGAAGGCGACCGGCGCCGCCCCGCCCGCCGGGTCCCGGGCGACGGCCAGGTCCAGGTCGACGGCGACGGCGGCGAGGTCCTCGTGCACGTAGGCGGCGTGCCGGAACGCGCCGAGCGCCGTCGACGCGGTCAGCACCGCCTGGAGTCCCTTGCCGCAGGCGTCACCGATGATGGCCCGTACGCCGTACGGGGTGACCACCACCTCGTAGAGGTCGCCGCCGACCTTGGCCGTCTCGTACGCCGACAGGTAGCGGGCCGCCACCCGCAGGTCACCCACCTGCTCGGGCAGCACCCGCAGGACGGCCCGCTGGGTCACCTGGGCGATCTCGCTGACCTGCCGCAGGCGGTGTTCGCGCTGGGTGCGGGAGCGGGCGACGTAGATCGAGGCGAGCCCGACGGAGAAGACGACGGCCACCCGCAGCAGGTGGTCGAGGCTGCCGAACAGGCCGCTGGGCAGCCCGGCGAGCACCGCGACCGTCATGGCGACCCCGGACACGACGGCGGTCCGCCGGCCGCCCTCGACGGCGGCGGCGATCAGCGGTGCCAGGGCCAGGAAGCCGATGAACACGGCGTGCGTCTGGCTGACGACGTCGAGCAGCCAGACGAGGGCGACGAAGACGAGCGCGGCGGGCAGTCCACGCCACCGGTCGAGGGTGCCGCCGGCACCCCGACCGGTTTTCGCCTGCCGTCCGGGCACCTGTCGGCTCCTCACCCTTGACCGGGCTACCGGTCCGGCCGCTTCGTCACGCGCGCACTGAGGCTAGCCGACGTTGCTGGGAGCCGACTGCCCCGACGGTTCCGGCGGGTCGGGTCCGGATACCCCCTCGACTTATTTGAAAATGATTGTCATTATAGGTTGGCTTCGCCTCGCGGCGGCCCGGCCGATCGGCCCGGCCCTGCCGTGGCGTCACGCCGTCCCGGCCGGACCGGGAGGCGGCGCGAACTGTCCGGAGTGGACCGTCCATGCGGCGGCCACCACCGGTCGCGATGAAAGGGGAGGAATGACCGACACCACGCGGACGCGTACCCTCGCGTCCCTGATCGCCGGCGGCGTACTCGTCGCCGGCACCCTGCTGGCGGCGCAACCCGCGGCGGCGGCCGAGCGCGTCGTGCTGTCCCGCGGGCACGTCGACGCCGTCGACGTGCACTACACCGGCGGACAGCTCCAGCTCAAGGTGCACGACGGCACCGTCGAGCCGTCCGTCGAGCGCGACCCGGCCGACGTCACCTTCCAGGTGGCACCCGGCGCGGCCACCACCGTGCCGGACGACCCCCGGTACGCCTTCCTCGGCACCCCCGGCGCCGACGTCTGGGTGCTGCCGCAGACCCAGGACCCGGACCTGCTCTGGCCGGGCTGGAACACCACCGAACTCGGCACCGGCGTCTTCGCCGGCAACCAGGTCCGGCTCAGCCTCGTCGACGTGGCCGGGCCGGGCGCCGTCACGCTCTTCGGCGTCAACGCCTTCGGCGACCCGCTGGTCAGGTTCCGCAGCTCCGACGGCCTGCCCGACGCCATCGACGTACCGGTGGGCACCCACGCGCACGCGAGCTGGGCGTTCACCGCACTCGGCGAATACACCCTGAAGTTCCGGGCCGACGCCACGCTCGCCGACGGCACCGCCCTCACCACCGGCCCGGTCGACTACTCCTTCGTGGTCGGCGACCTGACCGGCGGCGGAACCGAGAACGGGCTGACCATCGGCGGCCTGGCCGACAGCTACCAGCCGAACGACACCGTCACCCTGCGCGCCGTCCAGACCCCACCGTCCGAACTGGACCACTACCACTGGTTCAGCCGGTGCCCCGGCGCCACCGACTTCGCCATCATCCCCGGCGAGGCCGGCGAGACCTACCGCTTCACCGCCACCCGCGGACTGGACGCCTGCGAGTACGTGGTCAAGCTCTACGGGCCCGGCCACGGCGTCGTGGCCACGAGTCCCCCCGTCACGCTGCGGGTCGCCGACCAGCCGCAACAGCCGGGGGCGGCGCAGACCATCACCGCCTCCATCGACGCCACGCAGGGCGCCCTGGTGGTCAGCGTCGACCCCGACGACCGGTCCGTCGTGCTGCCGACCGCCCGGCTCAACGCCGCCGGCGACCGGTGGGAGAGCCAGGGCGAACTGCGGCCGGTCAAGGTGACCGACACCCGTTCGGCCGCCCCGGGCTGGAGCGTCTCCGGCCAGATCCCGGCCGACTTCGCCGGCCCGGACGGCATCACCTTCGGCGCCGGCCACCTCGGCTGGACGCCCCGGGTGGTCAGCCAGGGCAGCGGGCAGGGCGCGGTCGCCGGCCCGGAGGTCGCCCCGTACGCCACCGGCACCGGCCTCGGCGCCAGCAGCGTACTGGCGACCGCCCCGGGCGGCGCCGGCCGCGGCACCGCCGAACTCTCCGCCGGCCTGCGGCTGAGCGTGCCGACGGAGACCCCGCCCGGTACGTACACCGCGACCCTCACCCTCACCGCCATCTGAGCCGCCCCGCCGGGGTACGGGCCACCGGCCGTACCCCGGCGGGCGGGACCGCCGGCCGGCCTCGCCGGTGCGTCCCGGCCGGGACCGCCGGCCGACCGGACCGGCGGACCCGGCCACCGACCCCGACATCCCTCGCCCCGGAAACGGACCGAACCACCCATGCGCCTGCCCACCGCGCTCGCCGCCGCCTTCCTGGCCGCCGTACCGGCCGGCCCGGCCCCACCCGCCGCGGCGGCGGACCCGCCGCCCGCCGTCACCCTCGCCGCGCCCGCGCCGACCCCGGCCCCGGCCACCCCCTCGCCCGCACCCGGGCCGGCGGCGGGCGCCGTCACCTGGGGCGTGGCACCGTCCGGCCCGGCCGGGCCGGACGGCCGGCCCGGCTTCGAATACAAGCTCGACCCGGGCGCCGTGCTCACCGACCACGTCGCGGTCACCAACCACACGCCCCGCCCGCTGACCCTCGACGTCTACGCCAGCGACGCGTTCACCACCGCACAGGGCGGCTTCGACCTGCTCGCCGCCGGCGCGGCACCGGTCGACGTCGGCTCCTGGATCACGCTGCCGGCCCGGACGGTGACCGTGCCCGCCACCTCCCGGGTCGACATCCCGTTCGAGCTGCGGGTGCCGGCCGACGCCACCCCCGGCGACCACGCCGGCGGCATCGTCGCGTCGCTGGCCGCCGAGGGCACCGGCCCGGACGGCAACCGGGTCGCCGTCGACCACCGGGTCGGCACCCGGGTCCACCTGCGGGTCACCGGTCAACTGCGACCCGTGCTCGCCGTCGGGGACCTGCGGATCGGGTACGACGGCCCGGTCCACCCGTTCACCGGCGGGGACCTGACCGCGACGTTCACCGTCCGCAACACCGGCAACGTCCGGCTCACCGGGCGGCCGTCGCTGACCGCCACCGGCCCGCTCGGGCTCGGCCGGTGGACCGCGACCGCCCAACCGCTGCCGGAGATCCTGCCCGGCGGCGAACTGCGGGCCCAGGTCCGGCTGTCCGGCGTACCGCCGCTCCTCCGGCTGGCCGCGACCGCCGGGGTGACCCCGGCCGCGGTCGGTGACCAGGTGCTCGATCCGCCGCCGGCCGCCGACCCGGCGCGGGCCGTGGTGTGGGCCTGGCCGTGGCCGCACCTGCTGCTGCTCGCCGTGCTCGGGCTGCTGGCCCTCGCGGCGGTCCGGCTGCGCCGGCGCCGCCGGGCCGCACTGGCCGAGGCGGTCGCGCGGGCCCGCGCCCAGGGCCGCGCCGAAGCCGCCGGCCGGTCGGACACCGACGCCGACCCGCCCGTGGACGACCGCCGACCGACCGTGACCACCGGAAAGGACCGACCGTGAGACGGCCCCGCACCGGCCCGGGCGCCGCCGCCCTGGCCGTGACCCTGGCCCTCGCCGGCTGCACCGGCGCCGCCGCCGACGGCGCGGTGACCGTGGTGGCGAGCACCGAGATCATCGCCGACCTGGTACGCAACGTCGGCGGCGACCGGATCTCCGTGGAGACCGTCGTGCCGGCCGGCGGCGACCCGCACTCCTACGAGCCGACCCCGGCCGACGCCGCGAAGGTGGCCCGCGCCGACGCGGCCTTCACCAACCACCTGCTGCTCGAGGAGCACTCGCTGATCAAGCTCTTCGACAGCAACGTCCCCACCGGGTCCCCGAACGTCTCGCTTGCCGAGAGCGCCGAACCGTACGGCGCGACCCTGATCCCGCTGGTCGAGAACCTCGACCTCGACGTGGTCTGGCTGGGCCTCGCCGTACGCGGCAAGGGGCCGGGCCGCACCGCCGACGTACGGCTGTCGGTGACCGCCGTCGAGGGGCCGGGCCGCTTCGCCGCCTATCTCACCGACGCCCTCGGCCAGCCGAGGGTCTACTACGACTCGGCCGACGGCATCACCGACGCCGACGTGGCCGTCCTGCCGCCCGACGCGCACACCCACCTCAACTGGTCGTTCGGCGCGGCGGGGGAGTACCGGGTGACGATGACCGCGCGGGTCGACGCCGGCGACGGCAGCCCGCCCCGCCAGCTCGGCAGCGGCACGTTCGCCTTCGCCGTCGGCGTCGACCCGCGCGGGGCGCTGCGCGACGGCCGGACCACGCTGCTCGACGCCGGCCACACCGACCTCGCCGTCGACCTCGACACCGGGCAGGTGTTCGCCCGCACCGACGAACAGGGCGACATCCCGGCCGGGCAGGTCGTCGTCGACGTACCCGACCGGGCGGTCGAGCAGGTGCCGGACGACGCCCGGTTCGCGTTCCTCGGCGCACCCGGCACGAGGGTGTGGCAGCTGCCGCAGGCGGTGCTCGGCAAGCACGTGCACGGCGAGATCGACCCGCATCTGTGGCAGGACGTCCGCAACGCCAGGGCGTACGCCGAGGTCATCGCGGACACCCTGGCGGAGGTCGACCCGGCCGGCGCCGACCTGTACGCCGGCAACCTCGACCGCTACCTCGGCGAACTGTCCACACTGCACACGTACGTCGGCGCGCAGCTCGCGAAGGTCCCGCCCGACCGGCGGAACCTGGTCACCACCCACGACGCGTTCGGCTACCTGGCCAGCGCGTACGGGCTCACCATCGCCGGCTTCGTGGTGCCGAACCCGGCCCAGGAGCCCAGCGCGGCCCAGGTGACGAAGCTGACGGAGACGATCCGCGACCTGCGGGTGCCGGCCGTCTTCGTCGAACCGCAACTCGCCGCCCGGGCCGGCGTGCTGAAACGGGTCGCCGCCGATCAGGGCGTGCGGGTCTGCCGGATCTACGGCGACGCCTTCGACCACGACACCACCTCGTACGTCGCGATGATGCGGCACAACGCCGACGAGCTGTTGCGCTGCCTGGGAGGAGAACGATGAGACCGATGCGGGTGGCGGCCGGCGTGCTGGCCGCCGTACTGCTGGGCGGCGCGCCGCCGGCCGTGGCCGCGCCGCCGTCCCCGCCGCCGCCCCCGACAGCGGTGGTGGCCGGGGCCGACCTGCTCTCGGTGCGGGTCGACGGCGGCGAACTGTCGCTGCGGTTCCGCGACGCCCGGCAGGCGGCCCGGGGCGAGGCCGGGTACCGCCCCGACGACGTGCGGCTCGGGCCGGACGGCGGGCTCGCCGCCCGGGTGCCGCACCGGTCCGCGTTCCGGTTCCTCGGCGCCGCCGGCCGGCCGGTGTGGGCGCTGGCCGGCGGCGACCCGGCCCTGCCGGCCCTGGACACCACCGGGGTGTCCGGCGGCCCGGTGACGCTGGCGCTGACCGGTGTGACCGGCCCCGGGCGGTTCACGGCGTACACGCTGTCCGGCTTCGGCACCCCGACACCGCTGCTCGGCAGCGGGGCCGGGCTACCGGACTCGGTCCTGCTGCCGGCCGGTACGCGGACCGGCGGGGTGGTGTGGGCCTTCGACGCCGCCGGCGACTACGAGCTGACGTTCACCGCCGCCGCCGGGCCGGTCGGCCCGGCGGCGGCCACCTGGCGGGTGACGGTGCCGCCGATCGACCTGCCGCCAGTCGACCCGCCGCCGATCAGCCCGCCGCCGGTCGGCCCGCCGTCCGCCCCGGCGGGGGACCGTACCGCCGGGCCGGTACCGCTCGCGCGGGCCGCCGCGCCACCGGCGGTCCCGGCCGCCGCACCCGCACCGGCGGCGCTGGCCGCGACGGCTCCGGCCGGCACCGGCGAGCGCAAGGTGATCGACGACGGCCACGTCGACATGGGGCCGACGCTGACCGACGGGCGGTGGCGGATCCGGATCAAGGACGGCACGGTCAGCCCGCCGGTCTGGCGGGAACTCGGCGACACCGTGCTGCACGTACGCGACAAGGCGAGGATCACCGTTCCGGACGGCGCCGACCACGCCTTCCTCGGCCCGGCCGGCGGGAGCGTGTGGCTGCTGCCGCAGGCGCAGCAGGACGGCATCGTCTGGCCGGGCTGGAACACCCAGCACGAGGCGGTCGTCGGCGGGATCCGCGGGCCGGTGACCTGGACGCTGAAGAGCGTCACCGGACCGGGCGCGTTCACGCTGTTCTTGACCGGCTCGTTCGGCAGACCACAGGTGCTGTTCGACGGCACCAGGCTGCCGGGGGAACTGGACATCCCGCTCAACACCCACGCCCACGGCAACTGGGCGTTCGGCGCCCCCGGCGTCTACCGGCTCGAGGTGGCGATGAGCGCCACCACGACCGGCGGCGCGCCGGTCACCGACAGCCGTACCCTCACGGTCGCCGTCGGTGACGGCACCGACCCGGGCCGGGTCACCCCCGGTGGCGGCGCCGGCAACGGCGACGGGCCGGGCGGCCGGCTGCCGCGTACCGGGGAGTCGTGGGTCCTGCCGGCCGCCGTCGGCGGCCTGGTCCTGCTCGGCGCCGGCGCGCTGCTGGTCCGGCTCGGCCGGCGGCGGGCGGGGCGGGCGTCGTGACCCCGGCACTGCGGGTCGAGGCGCTCACCGTCCGGCTGGGGGAGCGGCTCGCCGTCGACAACGTCGACCTGACCGTCGGGGCCGGCGAGATCGTCGGGCTGATCGGCCCGAACGGCGCCGGCAAGACCACCCTGCTGCGGGCGGTGCTCGGGCTGGTCCCGGCGCAGCGCGGGCGGGTGCTGGTCGCCGGCTCACCCGCCGCCCGGGTCCGGTCCCTGATCGGGTACGTCCCGCAGCGGCACGAGTTCGCCTGGGACTTCCCGGTCACCGTGGCCGGCGCGGTGCTGACCGGCCGTACCCGCGCCATCGGCTGGCTGCGCCGGCCGAAACCCGCCGACCGGGCGGCGGTGACCGAGGCACTGGCCTTGGCCGGTCTCACCGACCTGCGGGACCGCCCGGTCGGGCAGCTCTCCGGCGGCCAGCGCCAGCGGGTCCTGGTCGCCCGGGCGCTGGCGCTGCGTCCCCGGGTGCTGCTGCTCGACGAACCGTTCACCGGGGTGGACGTACCCACCCAGGAACTGCTGACCGCGCTGCTGGACCGGCTGCGCGGCGAGGGCGTGGCGGTGCTGACGACCACCCACGACCTGCCGGCGGCGGCCGCGTCCTGCACCCGGCTGTGCCTGCTCAACCGGCGGGTGGTCGCCGAGGGGCCGCCGGACCGGCTGACCGACCCGGCCCTGTGGCTGCGCGCCTTCGGGGTCACCTCGTCCGACCGGTTGCTCGACACCCTTGGGGTACGGCGGTGATCGAGGCGCTCACCGAACCCTGGCAGCACGTGTTCATGCAGCGGGCGTTCGTCGTGGCGGTGCTCGCCAGCGTGGTGTGCGCGGTCGTGGGCAGTTTCGTCGTGCTGCGCGGCATGGCGTTCATCGGCGACGCGGTCGCCCACGCGGTGTTCCCCGGGGTGGCCGTCGGCTATGTCCTCCAGGTCAACCTGGCGGTCGCCGGTGCGGTGGCCGGGGTGGCGACCGCGCTGACCGTGGCCGTCGTGGCCCAGAACCGGCGGCTGAAGGAGGACGCCGTGATCGGGGTGTTCTTCGCCTTCGCCTTCGGGCTGGGCATCGTGCTGGTCAGCACCCGGAGCAGCTACACCGGCGACCTGGCGTCGTTCCTGTTCGGACAGATCCTCGGCCTGTCCGACGCCGACGTGGTGACCGTGGCGGTGGTCGGCGGGCTGCTGGTCGCGGCGGTCCTGGCGCTGCGCAGGGAACTGGTGACGGTCAGCCTGGACCGGGAGACGGCCGCGGCGTCCGGGCTGCCGGTCTTCTGGCTGGACACCGCGCTGTACGTGATGGTGACGGTGGCCATCGTGATCTCGTTGCAGGCGGTCGGCAACATCCTGGTGCTGGCGCTGCTGATCACCCCGGCGGCGACCGCCCGGATGCTGACCGACCGGCTGGGCGTGATGATGTCGCTTTCGGCCGGGATCGGCGCGGTCTGCGCGGTCACCGGCCTCTACCTGTCGTACCACCTGAACCTGGCCGCCGGCGGGCTGATCGTGCTGACGCTGAGCGCGGTCTTCGTCGGCACCTGGCTGTTCGCCCCCCGCTACGGCCTGCTGCGGCGCCGTACTCGGGCGGTGCCGGCGGCACCCTGACGAGGCGGGGGGCGGGCCGCCCGGCCCGCCCCCGCACCTGCCCCTACTGCCAGCGGAACGTCCGGACCGCGGCGGCCGAGACACCGATCACGTAAGCGAGCAGCACCACCAGGTGCAGCGCGGACGGCCAGCCCCCGTCGGAGGTGTCCCGCAGCGCCTGCGCGCCGGCGCCCAGCGGGGTGAAGTCGCCGATCCGGTTGAGCAGGTCCGGCATCGCCTCGCGCGGCACCCACAGCCCGGCGAAGAACAGCATCGGGAAGAAGAGCAGGGTGCCCACCCCCTGCGCACCCCGGCTGGTGCGGAACAGGCCCGAGATCAACATCCCGATCGAGAACAGCGCCAACGTGCTCAGCACCAGTGCCAGCAGGAAGCCGGCCGGGTTCTGCGGGATCCGGACGTCGAAGACCAGCCGGCCGAGGGCGAGGATGACCACGACGGTGCAGGCCGTCAGCAGCAGGTGCACCACGATCTGGGCGGACAGCATCGCCGACGCCTTCACCGGGGTCGTCGACAGCCGGCGCAGCACCCCGCGTTCCCGGCGGGTGACCAGTTCGCTCGGCAGCGCGTTCACCGCCATCATCGCGATCGCCATCAGCATGATGATCGGCACATAGAGGTCGATCACCCGCAGGCCGCCGAGGTCCTCGTTGACCTCCCGGAACGCTGGGACGCAGCCCAGGATCACCAGGATCAGCGGGGCCATCGCGAGCCCGAAGCCGACCGAGGCCGGCTCGCGCAGGAAGAGCCGCAGTTCGGTGCGTACCAGTCGGGTGTTCATGCCGTCTCCTCCTGCCGGGCGGATCCGCCGATGAGGGCCAGGTACGCGTCGTCGAGGCTGGGCTGGCTCAGCTGGACGGTGGTCGGCACCACGCCGCGCCGGGTCAGCTCGACGAGCACGACCGACACCAGGTCACCGGTGCCGGTGACCAGCACCTCGCCGTCCTGCCGGCGGACCGAGGTCACCCCGGGCAGGTCGGCGAGCAGCCGCTCGTCGAAGTCGCGGTCCGGGCGGAAGCCGAGGCGCTGGCCGGACTCCACACCGCCGGTCAGCCCGTGCGGGGTGTCCAGCGCGACGACCTCGCCGTCGCGGATCACCGCCACCCGGTCGCACAGGTGGGCGGCCTCGGCCATGAAGTGGGTGACCAGCAGCACGGTGACGCCCCGGTCGCGGACCTGCTCGACCAGCCGCCAGGTGTCCTGGCGGGCCTGCGGGTCCAGCCCGGTGGTCAGCTCGTCGAGTACGGCGATGCGGGGGTTGCCGACCAGGGCCAGGGCGATCGACAGCCGCTGCTTCTGCCCGCCGGACAGCTTGGCGTACGGGGTCCGCCGCTTGTCGGCCAGCCCCAGCTCGTCGATGAGCCGGGCCGGGTCGGCCGGCGACGCGTAGAACGACGCGAACAGTTCCAGCGCCTCGCCGACCCGCAGCCGGTCGGGCAGGGCGCTCTCCTGCAGTTGCGCGCCGACGAGCTCGCTGACCCGTTGGTGGTCCCGGACCGGGTCGAGGCCGAGCACCGAGACGGAGCCGCCGTCGGGGCGCCGCAGGCCGGTCACGCACTCGACCGTGGTGGTCTTGCCGGCGCCGTTCGGGCCGACGATTCCGAAGATCTCGCCCTCCTCGACGGCGAACGACACGTCGCGCACGGCGACCCGGTCGCCGTACTGTTTGTGGAGG
The DNA here is from genome assembly GCF_040683055.1 of Polymorphospora sp. NPDC051019. Taxonomy (NCBI): domain Bacteria; kingdom Bacillati; phylum Actinomycetota; class Actinomycetes; order Micromonosporales; family Micromonosporaceae; genus Polymorphospora; species Polymorphospora sp. NPDC051019. The sequence continues at coordinate 182,000 of NZ_JBFBCH010000008.1, forward strand.
TTGCGTACCTCGATCGCTGTCATGCGTCGATGGTATGGACCGGGCGGGTCGGGAGGGTATACGGAAAGCTGCCGACCCGGGTGGGGCCAGCTACACCCCTCGCCCGGGTCCTGGCCGCCGGGGAGGGGGCGGCGGCCGTCGGGTTCAGGCCGGCCCGGGGCGTGGCACGCACACCGTCACCGCGCCCGGCCGGACCTTCGTCTTGAGCCGGCGGGTGGTGCCCCGCTCGCCACCGTCCAGTTCGTACGTCACCGGCTCGGCGAACCGTACGTCGATCTTCTTCGCCCGGGTGATGCGGACGAACGGGGACCGGTCGGAGCGGCTGGCCGCCATCCGGCCGAGGGTACGGGCCCACTGCACGGCGCCGTCGGCGGTGGCGACGCCGACCTCGAGCCAGCCGTCGTCGGGCCGCGCGTCGTCGAACGCCTCGATGCCGCCGGTGATGGTGCCGACGTTGCCGATCAGGACACAGCTCGCCTTCCCGTCGAACCAACCGGTGCCGTCGACCCGGATCCGTACCCCGACCGCGCCGTCGCGCATGTGGCGCAGGCCGGTCCAGACGTACGCCAGCCGGCCCACCCGGTCCTTCAGGTCGCGGTCGGCCTCGCCGATCATCGCGGCGTCGAAGCCGGCGCCGGCCATGACGGCGAAGTGCTCGCCGTTGACCCGCCCGAGGTCGAGGTCGCGGCGGTCGCCACGGAAGCCGATCCGGACCGCCTCGGCCAGGTCGCGCGGGATGTCCAGATTGGACGCCAGTAGGTTGGCGGTGCCGGCGGGCACGATCGCGGCGGTGGTGCCGGTGCCGGCGAGCGCGTCGAGGCAGCGCTGCACGGTGCCGTCGCCGCCCCACACGAACACCAGGTCGGCGCCGGCCTCGGCCGCCTTGCGGGCCTTCTTCGGGGCCTTGCGGCTCTTGGGTACCTCGTACCAGAGGAGTTCGTCGACGTCCTCGTCGGCGATCAGCTTGCGTAGCTCGTCGAGACCGCCGTCGAGGGTCTTCTTCGCGTGCGCGACGACGGCGACGCGGCGTGGCTTTCCGGTTGCGCCCATGGCCGGTTCCTTACCCGCGCGGGCGGGTCCGCCAACCTGACCGCGGGGTCAGGCGGTGCGGTAGCGGGGGACGCGTCGCGGCTGGCCGGACAGGGATGCCGGGTGCCAGCGCCGCAGGCCGGCCACCCGGACCCGGGCCGGCGTCGTCACGCTCGCCCACACGATCTTGCCGTCCGGTCCGGTCACCACGCCGCAGCCGTCGGCGTCGAGGCTGACCAGCCCCAGTCCCCGGCCGCGGATCGACAGGCCGGCCGCCGGGTCCCGGGGGGCCGGTTCAGACCCGGGGAAGGCCGGGTGGGCCGGCGAGCGGTCGGCGACGGCGATTCGCAGCTTGCGGCCGGCGTGGCTGAGCGTCAGGTCGATCGGCGTGCCGGCGTGCTCGACCGCGTTGGCGACGAGTTCGGAGACGATCATCTGGCCGGGGTCGACGACCTGGTCGAGGCCCCATTCGGCGCACTTGGCCCGCAGCAGCCGGCGGGCGGCGGCCGGTGCGTCCGGCTGTGGCTCCAGCCGCAGGTGGGCCCGCCGGGTGCCGGCCGGTACGTGGTGCGGCCGCAGTTCGCGCAGCGCCGCGCCGAGACCGCCGTAGATCCGGAACGGGGCGTGCCGGGCCCGGCGCAGCAGGCCGCCCACCCGGCGGGTGGGGGTGCACAGCGCCAGCCGGGTGCCGCACCGGCTCGCCGTACGCGCCATCGCGGCGGTCAGCACCGTCGCGGTCGTACGCCGGCCGGTGGCCACCCGGGCACAGTCGACCAGCACGGCCGGTGGCCGGTGGGCGACGCACCAGGCCAGCGCCCGCCGGGTGGCGGCCACCGCGGGCACGGTCAGCGGTCCACAAAGGGTGATCACGAGAGCGCCCGATTCGATGTGCGCCGAGACGGCTGCGAACGTCACCGCGATCCCTCCCTCACCTGCGTTGGATGCGCCTATACCCGGGACGGGCCGGCTCTACGCGTCACGGGCCGGTGTCGACGGTCATCACACGGGGGTAGGGCGCGAATCAATATAGATAGACAGATTGAAATTCTTCACCGTGTCGATATGGTTTTCCCTGGGCGTCCCAGTGCTTCACCTCCAACGATGCGCGCCCGCGCATCCGGTCGGCCGCCGGATGCGCGCCGGCACGCGGTCAGCCGCCGGATCCACCCCCGGTCCGGCGTCCTCCCACAGACAAGGACAAGCATGATGAAGGCACCCGTCCTGCTCGCCCGTCTCCTGCTGGCGGCCGGCGTCGTCGCCGCCGGCCTCGCCGCACCCGCCGTGGCCAGCGCGGCGCCCGCCACTCCCACGTACGCCGCCACCGAGGCGGCCAGCGGCCCGCAGGGCGACGTCGGCACCCTCGTCGTGAACGGCCGCCCGGCCTCGGAGAACTACTCGTTCATGGTCTACGTCTCGGGCTGCACCGGCTCGCTGATCAAGGCGAACTGGGCGGTCACCGCCAAGCACTGTCCGAGCCCGAGCACGGTACGGGTCGGCAGCGTCAACCGCAGCAGCGGCGGCGTCGTCGTGTCGGTGATCCGGGTGGTCAACCACCCGACGATCGACGTCAAGCTCTTCCAACTCGGCAGCTCCGTCAGCTACGCCCCGGCGCCGATCCCGACCAGCTCCGGCGCGGTCGGCACGGCGACCCGGATCATCGGCTGGGGCCAGACCTGCCCGCAGCCCGGCTGCGGCGGCGCCCCGCTGGTCGCCCACGAGCTGGACACCTCGATCCGCGCCGACAGCGCCTGCATCGGCATCAACGGCCCGTACGAGATCTGCACCAACAACACCAACGGCAACGCGGGCGCCTGCTACGGCGACTCCGGCGGCCCGCAGGTCCGCATGATCAACAACCGTTGGCACCTGATCGGCGCCACCAGCCGCGCCGGCAACAACAACTCGGTGTGCGCGACCGGCCCGTCCATCTACGGTGACCTGTCGTCGATCCGCCCCTGGATCAACACCCAGGTCGGCGGTCTGCCCGCCTGATCCGCACCCGTACCACCCGACGCGATCCTGTCCCTGTCACCGCCCGTTCGACCTGATCCGGGCGGCGACAGGGGCAAGGTCGTTTTTTGCCGTGGGTGGGCGGGGCGGCGGTTTGTCACCCATGGCCATAGGGCAGGGTTGGAGTGTGTCGCTTATCCCGGTGGGTGAACCGGCCGTGCCCAGCCTGCACCGCGCCGCCCGGTTCGAAGACGCGGTCCGCAACATCATGGAGCGCCGGCTGCGCCAGCGCGGCTGGGACGTCGTGCTCCTGCCGTACACCGGTTACGGCGCGCCCGGCTGGATACGGGTGCTGGGCCGGGTGCTGCTCAGCCGCACCGGCGGCAAGCCCCGGCGGCGACCCAAGAAGGTCCGCGGCTGGCGCAGCTTCCTGACCGTGTCGGTCAACTCCGCCCCCGTCGTCATCGAGGCCGGCGACCAGCGGCACGAGGTCCTCGCCGACCGGGGCGGGTTCGTCGACGTCGTCGTGCGGGCCGACCTCGAGCCGGGCTGGCACACCGTACGGCTGAGCAGCCCCGGCGGCGAGCCGGTCGACGCCCCCGTACGCGTCGTCGACCCCGCCGTACGGTTCGGGATCGTCTCCGACATCGACGACACCGTCATGGTGACCGCGCTGCCCCGGCCGCTGCTCGCCGGCTGGAACACGTTCGTGCTCGACGAACACGCCCGCGCCTCGGTGCCCGGCATGGCGGTGCTCTACGAGCGCCTGGTGAACGCCCACCCGGGCGCGCCCGTGCTCTACCTGTCGACCGGGGCGTGGAACGTGGCGCCCACGCTGACCAGGTTCCTCGGCCGGCACCTCTACCCGGCCGGTCCGCTGCTGCTCACCGACTGGGGTCCGACGGTCGACCGGTGGTTCCGCAGCGGCCGGGAACACAAGCGGGCCACCCTGGTGCGGCTGGCCGAGGAGTTCCCCGACATCAAATGGCTGCTGATCGGCGACGACGGCCAGCACGACCAGGAGATCTACGCCGAGTTCGCGGCCGCCTACCCGGACAACGTCGCCGCGGTCGCCATCCGCCGGCTGTCACCGGCCCAGGTCGTGCTGGCCGGCGCGCTGCCGGCACACATCGCCGGCATGCTGCCGCCCCAGCTCGGCGGCGTCGACTCGCCGGGCCGGTTCGCCAAGAAGTGGGTGTCGGCCCCCGACGGTGCCGGGCTGGTCACCCTGCTCCGCTCTGCCGGCCTGCTCTGACCTTCTCCCGCGATCTTGCACTTGTCGCCCGACGAACCCGACAAAAGGGGGAGACAACTCCAAGATCGCGGGAGGGTAGGACGGTCAGGGCCAGGCGCCTTCGGCGGGGGCGGGGGGTGTGGGGGTGGCCGCCGCCGCGTGTCGCTCCAGCAACCGCTGCCGGACCTGCTCCGGGGTGTATGCCCGGCGGCGCCGCTCGGCCCGCGCGATGACCACCCCGGACGCCGCCACGCCGACGAAACCGGCCAGCCCAAGTATCTTCCACCAACGCATCTGCCTATGGTAGGGCTCGTGTCCGCCACGCCGATCAACCTCGATGACGCGGTCAACCTGACCCGCACCGGAGACCTCTGGGTCTTCCGGGGCACCAGCGGCGCCGACCGCGCCATCCAGTTCACCACCAACAGCCCGGTCAACCACGTCGGCATGGCCGTCGTCCTCGACGACCTGCCGCCGCTGATGTGGCACGCCGAACTCGGCCGGTCACTGCCCGACATGTGGTCGGGCACCCACCACCGCGGGGTGCAGTTGCACGACCTGCGCGACGCCGTCTCGGTCTGGGCCGGCCGCTACGGCCAGCGCGCCTGGCTGCGCCAACTCGACCCGGCCGTCACCGGCGAGATGGACGACGCGGTGCTGCGCACGATCGCCCGTCTCGACGGCGTCCCGTTCCCCTCCACCGCGCAACTGGCCTGGCGGTGGGCCCGGGGCCGGGTGCCGGCGTTCCGCCGGGGCGTACGCGACAACGACCTGGAGAGCGCCTACTGCGCCGAGGTCGTCGCGGTGACGTACGAGGCGATGGGGCTGCTCGCGCCCGGCCGTCGCCCCAACTGGTACGACCCCGGCCGCTTCTGGAGCGGCGACGACCTCAGGCTCACCGGCGGCTACTCGCTCGGGGCCGAGATCGCGGTGGACGTACCGGGCCGGTAGCCGGTCCACACGCGACGGCCCGCCACCGGCGCGACCGGTGGCGGGCCGTTCAGCGGTTCGCGGTTACGAGACCTCCGGCTCGGGAGTCAGGGTCTCGGTCCCGCCCGGGCCGGGCGTCACCGAGGTGCGGCCGGGCGACGGCGTGGTGGGCGTGCCGCCCGGGGCCGGCGTGGTCGTGGTGGCGCCGGGGGCCGGGGTCACCGTGCCGCCGGGGCTCGGCGTGATGCTCGGCACCGCGATGCCCAGGCCCTGCGCCAGCGACACCAGCAGGTCGATGTGTGCCTGGATCACCGGCTGGGCGGTCTGGGCCAGCTGCACGACCTGCGGATCGCTGCCCTGGGCGATCTCGGTGTCGACGGCCTGCATCGTCTGCATGTGGCCGTTGAGTTCGGCGGTCACCCAGGCGGAGTCGAACTCGTTGCCGGTCAGCCCCTGGAGCTGGGTCATCGTCGCCTGCTGCTCGGCGGTCGGTTGGTTGGGCAGGCTGACGTTCAGGTTGGACGCGACCTGCTGGACCTGCTTGTCGAGTTCGGTGTGGTCCGCCGAGAAACGCGCCCCGGCGTCCTTCACCTGCTGGTTCCCGGCGTTCTGCTGGGCCAGGTTGCCCATCGCGACCTCGGCCAGGTTGACCTGGTGGATCGTCTGCAGGAACTGGGTGTCCTGTTGCGACGGCTGCGCCGCGATCGGCGGGGCCGCCGGTGCCTCCACCGCCGCTGCCGCCCCGGCCGGCGCCAGGGCGAGTGCCGCGGCGGCGCAGAGCACGCCCAAACGCTTGATGACAAACATTGCTTTCCCCCCTTATTTCCTGAAATGCTCGGGTACCCGGTTCCTCATCGAGCATTCGACTGATTACCTGGCATTCCGGAAATGTTGAGCCGATCTGCTCACCCCCGTCTCACCCCACCCGGACGACCGGACGAGCCGTACCGGCCCGCACCTCGCCGAGCACCGCCTCCAGGCGTACCCCGGTCCAGGCCGCCCGGTCCCGCAGCGTCGACAGCCGGGCGGTGTTCTGCGGCAACCGCACCGGCCGCTCGTCCCACAGCCGGTCCACCTCCGCCAGCAACGGGCCGGCCGACTCACGGACCACGCCGAGCAGCGCCGGGGCGCCCATCTGCCGGGCGAAGTCGAACACCTTCCCGGCGTACGGCAGCGGCAGCGCCGGCACCCCGGCCAGCGCGGCGAAGATGAGGAAGTGCAGCCGCATCCCCACCACCAGTTCCAGGTGCTCCATCAGCCCCAGGATCTGCCGGGGCCGGTAGTCGCCGTGCAGGATGCGGCCGTGCTCGGCGGCCGTCATGTGCGACAGCACCGCGTGCGCGTGCCGCAGGTCCCGGTTCTCCATCGGCACGAACAGCAGGTGCGCGTCGAAGCGGTGCACCAGGAAATCGCCGACGTGCGCGAGCAACCGGTGGTATTCGGCCGGGTCCAGGCTCTCCGCCGCCCGCCCCGGCTCCCGTACGCTCATCCCCATCAGCCGCCGCTGCTCCGGCAGCCGGTCGCCGTGCAAAATCCCGAGGTCGAACTGCTCCGGTTCGAGCATCAGGGCCGGGTCGGCGGTGACCGTGACCGGCCGGGTGAGCCCGGCATCCTCGAGGGCCCGTTTGGACTCCTCGTCGCGGACCGTCACCTCGATCGCGGCACTCAGCGTCTCGACGACCATCGCGCAGTCGAGCGGCTCGGTGAGCGGGCCGGCCCCGACGGCGTAGGTGAACACCGGGACGCCCTGCTCCTGGGCGGCCCGCACCATGCGCAGGTAGCGCCGGGCCTCGGTGTCGTAGAGCACCCCGCCCCCGCCGAGCACCAGCAGGTCGAGGCCGCGCAGCAGGGCGAGCCGGCCGTCGTGGTTGCTGTCCTGCCAGCGGACCGCCTCCACGCCGGGATGCGCCCGCCGGGTCTGGTCGGGGTCGCGGGTGAAGACCAGGATCCGGGCCCGGTCCGCCCGGACCTTCAGGTCGTCGAGCAGGCTGGTGAGGATGGCCTCGTCGCCGAGGTTGCGGCCGCCGTACGAGCCGAGAACCCCGACGGTCATACCGTGTGCGTCCATTCGCCGCTCCCAGGTCGGGTTCGCGGCGCTTACCCCGTCCGGTGCCGAGTAGACACCGGACGGGGAGCCGGCGCTCAGTTCACGTCGAGCAGGTCCACGACGAAGATGAGCGTCTCACCCGGGCGGATGGCGCCGCCGGCGCCGCGGTCGCCGTAGCCCAGGTGCGGCGGGATGACCAGCCGGCGGCGGCCACCGACCCGCATCCCGACGACGCCCCGGTCCCAGCCGGCGATGACCCGGCCACCGCCGAGCGGGAACGTGAACGGCGCGCCCCGGTTCCACGAGGCGTCGAACTCCTGGCCGGTCGAGTGGGCCACCCCGACGTAGTGGACCGTCGCCGACTGGCCGGCCTTGGCCTCTTCGCCCTCGCCGACCGAGATGTCCTCGATCACGAGGTCTGCGGGCGGCTGGCCCTGGATCGGGTCGACCTGTGGCTTGCTCATCGTGTCGCTCTCCTGAACGGTCGGTGGCATGAACCGTCCGAGCCTAGCCGCCGGGCCGGGCGCCGGCGCGGCATCCGGCCACGACCGGGCGAACCACCCCGCCACGGTCGGAAAACGCGTGGGCGGGGCGGCGCCCGTCCGGCATGATCACCCCATGACGACGGCCGACCACGGCACCCTGCGGATTCCGCCCCACCCGCAGATCACCGGCGACGGGCTGCACCTGCGCGAGTGGACCGACGACGACCTGCCGGCGTTGTCCGAACTCTTCGACGAACCGCAGGTCGACCGGTGGACCCCGCTCCGCTCGCCGTTCGACCTGACGGCCGCGCGGAAATACCTGGACAAGGCGTTCCGGGCCCGCGCCGAGGACCGGGGGCTGCATCTCGCGATCACCACCGACGGCCGTACCCCGCTGGGAGAGGTCCTGCTCTTCCAGACCGGCGGCGGGCCCGACGAGGCCGAGGTCGGCTACGCGGTCGGCGCCGCCCACCGGCGCCGGGGCCTGGCCCGCCGGGCGGTCACCCTGCTGACCGGGTACGCCCACCGGTCGCTCGGGATGCGCCGGGTCGTGCTGCGCATCGACCCGGCCAACGTGGCCAGCGTGGCGGTGGCCCACTCGGCCGGCTTCGCACCGACCGACGAGCCGCCGGTGACCCGCGAGGCCGAGGGCCGTACGGTCAGCCTGCGCACCTGGTGCCACCCGGGGTAGCCGGGCGTCACGGTGGCCCGCGCCGGTCGTTGCGGTCAGTGATGACAGGGGACCGGTGGTACGGCCGTCCGGCGGCGTCCCGCACGACGCCGGCCGGTCCGATGCTCGGCGCGGCGGCGGTCGCCGGCGCCGGGCTCGCCGCGCTGGCCGTGGCCGTCGCGACCCGCCGGCCGGCACTGGTCACCGCCGACACCGCACTGGCCCGCCGGGCACACCGGTTCGCCGTCCGCCACCCCGGCGTCGCCACCGCCGCCGGCCGGCTGACCCACCTCGGTGACGGGCGGGTCGTCGTCGGCGTGCTCACCGCGACCGCCGCCGTCGTCGCCCGGCGCCGCCGGTGGCGGGCGCTCACCTTCGTGGCCGCCGCGCCGGCCGCCGGAACCCTGCTGTGCCGGCTGGTCCGGGCCCGGGTGGCCCGGACCCGGCCGGACCGGGCACTGCGGATCGCCGACGGATACGCCTTCCCGTCCAACCACGCCACGAACGCCACCCTCGCCGCGGCGGTGGTGGCCGGGGTCGCCTGGTCCGAGGTGCCGGCGCCGGGCCGTCCCGGGGTGCTGGCCGGCGCGGTCGCCGCCCCGGCGGTGGTGGGCGCGACCCGGGTGCTGCTCGGTGTCCACTGGCCCAGTGACGTGCTCGCCGGCTGGCTGGTCGCGCTGACCGCCGTACCGGCCGTCGCCGCGCTGGCCCGCGCCCGCCGTACGGGACGGGCCTGACCCGTCCGCCGTGGACCGACCCGGGGCGCCGGGTGGTTCCGCGTCGGTAGCATCGGCGGCCCGCCACCGGCGGGGTTCCACGGCACACGCACCACGAGGGACGGCACAACAGATGACGCGGACCAGGGGACACGCCCTGCTGGTGGGCAACAGCGACGGGATCGGCCTGGTGCTGACCCGGCGGCTGCTGGAATCGGGGTGGACGGTGACCGGGGTCTCCCGGCGCGACAGCCCGGTCACGCACGACGGCTACCGCCACGTCGTCGCCGACGTCACCGCCCCCGACTACCCGGCGCTGCTGGCCGCGGCGGTCGAGCCGGTCGACCGGATCGACGCCTGCGTCTACGCCGCCGGGATCGGCGACCCGCTCGACCTCGCCGACCTGGCCACCCAGACCCGGGCGTTCGAGGTCAACCTGCTCGGTGCCGCCCGCACCGTGGAGGTGGTGGTGCCCAGGATGGTCGCCGCCGGGCGGGGCCACTTCGTCGGGCTGTCCAGCCTGGCCGACGTGCTGGTCTCCGGGGACGCGCCGGCCTATCCGGCGTCGAAGGCGGGGCTGACGGCGTACCTGAAGGGTCTGGCGCTGGCGCTGCGGCCCAGAGGGGTGCGGGTGTCGGTGGTCCGGTTCGGGTTCGTCGACACCAAGATGGGCAAGGCGCCGAACCGGCCGCTGCTGATGTCCGCGGCGGAGGCCGCCGAGGTGGTGCTGCGGACGCTGGACCGGGGCCGGGTCACGGTGTCCCGGCCGCGCCGGATGGCGGCCGTCGTCGGTGGACTACGCGCCGTCACCGCCGCCCGGATCCGCGCGCTGCGGTGAGCCCGGGCCGCCGGTCCCGGGTGGACGGCCGGGCGACACCCCACATCTCTCTGCGCATATGATGCTTGCCCTGTGGCAAACATTGATCGGGAGAGCCATTAAATGCCGGAATCACGCGGATCCGTGGCGGCCCTTCTCCGGGCCGCCGCGCCGGATGAACTGGTCGAGGTGGCCGACGGATTCATCCGGACCCGGTTGGGTGGAGCCCGGACCGACGTGCTGGTCGCCGACTACCGCATCTCCGGACTCTGGCCGGTGCTGGGCGAGTCGCACCCCGCCCACGGCCCGCTGGCCGAGACCAGCGCGGCCGTACGCTGCTTCGGCAGCCAGCGGTCCGTCGTGGAGCAACTGGCCGCCGGCGGCGTACGGCTCCACCTTCCGGTCACCGCCTGGGGCGAGCGGATCGGGGTGCTGGTCACCGACTTCGCCGCCACCCCCGACGGCGAACTCGTCGACGAGGTCGGCCTGGTCGCCGACGAACTCGCCGTCGCGCTGCGGGCCGCCGACCGCGACACCGACCGCTACCGCCGGGCCCGCCGCCGGGAACGGCTCACCATGGCCGCCGAGATGCAGTGGGACCTGCTGCCCGGCCGCGGCCAGACACATCCGGCCTACCGGCTGGCGGGCCAGCTCGAACCCGCGTACACCGTCGGCGGCGACCACTTCGACTGGGCGCTGACCGACGACCGGCTCACCGTCACCGTCCTCAACGGATACGGCGCCGGCCTGGCCGCGTCGCTGCTGACCGCGGTGACCGTCAACGCCATGCGCAACGCCCGGCGGTCCGGCGGCAGCCTGGTCGAGCAGGCCGAACTCGCCTCCGACACCGTCTTCGCCGAACACCGCGGGACCCGGCACGTCGCCACCCTGCTCGTCGAGGTCGACCTGCCGACCGGCCGGGTCCGGGTCGTCGACGCCGGCTCGCCCCGCGCCCTGCTGATGCGCGGCCAGCAGGTCGAACTGCTCCGGCTCGACCAGCAGCTCCCGCTGGGGATGTTCGCCGACACCCGCTACGAGGCGCAGGAGTTCAAGCTCGAACCGGACGACCGGCTGGTGGTCGTCAGCGACGGCGTCTACACCGCCGCTCCCGGCGGCCGGGCCCCGTACGGCGAGAGTGCCCTTGCCAGAGCCATCCGTCGAACTCGGCTGCAGCCGGCGACCGAAGCGGTTGGTACGGTGATGCGCGAGTTGCGCGCCTACCACGAACATGCTGATCTCGAAGACGACGCCGTCATCGTCTGTCTGGATTGGGATGGTATGAAACTCGATACCGCGGGTAGCGGCGTACGCAGGATCGAACCGGATCGGACGGGCTAGACCAAGGCAAGAGGACAACGGCATGGAGCGATCTGCGAATCTCGCCGCCGCGGTCGAGGCGGCCGCAGAGTCGCTGATCGCTGTGCTCGACGCCGCACGGTCCAGCCACGACTCGACGGTGTCGCCGACCCAGCTCCGCGTGCTGTCCATCATCAGCAGTCGGCCCGGCACCAACGTCAACCGGCTCGCCGAACTGCTCGACGTCGTGCCGTCGTCGGCGAGCCGGCTCTGCGACCGGCTGGAGGCGACCGGCATGCTGCGCCGCGCCCCCGACCCCCGGGACCGCCGCGAGGTCCAGCTCTCGGTGACCGCGTCCGCCCGGGTGCTGCTCCAGGAACTGAAGGAACGCCGCTACCAGGCGGTCCAGGCGGTGCTGGACCGGATGCCCAGCCGGGCCCAGCGCGAACTGCTGCTCTCCCTGGTGGCCTTCAGCAGCGCGGCCGGGACGGTGCACGGCGCGGTGGACACCCCGACCGAGGTGAAGAGCGCCTGACCCGTCGGTCAGCCGTCGGCGTCCAGCCGGCGGTGCAGCAGCACCTCCAGCGGGATCGACTCGCCGTCCCGGCCACCCTCGCCGATCACCAGCCGTGGTGGGTACGGCGGTAGCGCCGTACCCACCAACCGGGCCCGCAGGCTGGCCGGGACGGTCAGCAGGTAGAGGTTGCCGTCCTCGCCGACCGCCAGGTCGGCCCGCAGGTACCAGCCCCGCAGCCCGGTCCGGTAGCGGCCGCGACCGCCGTACGAGCGGGCGGTCAGCGCGGCCGTGGCCAGGCCACGGTCACGTGCCCGGGCGACGAACCCGGCGATCAGGGCCGCCGCCCGCTCCTCCTCGGCCGCCCGGGCCCGGGCCAGCGCCGCCCCGTGCGCCTCGACGGCGAGCCTGCGCCGCTCCTGCCACCCGCGTTCGTCGTCCATCCGACGACCGTACGCTCACAGCATCTCCAGCGTGGTCTGGCCGTTCGGCGGCGGGAACGCCCGGTCCAGGATCGTCAGGTCGTCGCCGGTGAGCCGCAGGTCGAACGCCCCCCACAGGTCACGGATGTGGCCCGGCGTGCTCGCCTTCGGGATCGCACACACCCCTTCCTGGCGCAGCGTCCAGGCCAGCGCCACCTGCGCCGGCTTCGCGTCGTGCCGGATCGCCACCTCGCGCAGGGCCGGGTCGCCCAGCACCCGGCCGCGTCCCAGCGGCGAGTACGCCATCACCGGCAGCCCCGCCTCCCGGCACCTGGGCAGCAGTTCCCACTCGATGCCCCGGTTGCCGAGGTTGTAGAGCACCTGGTTCGCCTCCACCGCCGTGCCGCCGGGCAGGCTGGTCAGCTCCACCAGGTCGGGCAGGTCGAAGTTGCTGACCCCCCAGTGCCGGATCCGGCCCTCGGTGACCAGCGTGGTCATCGCGGTGATCGTCTCCTCCAGCGGTACCGTGCCCCGCCAGTGCAGCAGGAACAGGTCGATCCGGTCGGTACCCAGCCGGCGCAGGCTGCGCTCGCAGGCGTTGACCGCGCCGGTGGCGCTCGCGTTCGTCGGCGACACCTTGTCGACGATGAAGACCTCGTCCCGCCGGCCCCTGATGACCTCGCCGACCAGCTGTTCGGCGGCGCCGTCGGCGTAGAGCTCGGCGGTGTCGATCATGTGCATGCCCAGGTCCAGCCCGAGCCGCAGGGCGGCGACCTCCTCGTCGCGGCGGCGTACGTCCTCCGCCATTCCCCACGTGCCGAGGCCGAGAACGGGAACGGCGTCACCCGAGGGCAGATTGATCGCGCGCTGTGCGGTCTGAGTCATGGCTGCTCCTCCACGATTGCCGGACGCGGCGAGTTCCCGGGCCGCCGTACGGGCAAACCGGAATCGTCGCCGCCGCGCCGGGTATCCGTGGGGCTCGACGGGCCGGCCACCCGTTCGGCCCGACGGGCCGGGCAGTCCGGCGCGAACGCGGACCGGGAGGTACGCAATGCGGTACGACAAGTTTCTGGCCGACGTCCGGGAACGCGGCGAGTACGTCGACCGGGACGAGGCCGAACGGATCACCACGACGGTGCTCGGGGTGCTGGCGCAGCGGCTCTCGCCGGGCGAGGCCCACGACCTCGGGGCCCAGTTGCCCGGGGCGGCGGCGACACCGTTCGAGGCCCGGTCCGGTGCCGCCGAGCAGTTCAGCGTCCGGGAGTTCCTGGAGCGGGTCGCGGAGGAGACCGGCGCGACCGACATGACCGCCGAGTGGGACGCGAGCGCGGTGCTGTCGACCGTCGCCGACTCGGTCACCGGCGGCGAACTCAACGACGTGCTCGGCCAGCTCCCGTCCGGTTACGCGGTCCTGTTCGGCCGCCCCGGCCTGAGCGGCTGACCCGCCCTAGATCCGCGTGATCAGGGAGTACGTCGGGCGTGTCGTCGGCGTGCCGCCGTCACCAGCCCCTGATCACCGGGATCATGACGGGCCGACGGCCGGGCCGGCACGGCCGAGGCCGCTGCGGCCGAGGGCCGGCCGGTCGGGCGGGCTCAGTCGAAGAAGCGGGCGAGGAACGCCGGGCCGGGTGTGTCGTCGCCGGGCCGGGCCGGCGACAGGTCGGCGAAGACCGTGGCGCCGTCGCACGCCGCGTGCAGCGGCCGCCACGGGTACGCCGCGTCCCGCCGCTCGCAGATGCTTTTGATCGTCTGCGGGTCGAAGTACCGTACGTGGGTCGGGTCCGCCACCGCGTTGACATGCCGCCACCAGGGCGCGAGCACGTGCAGCACGCCGTCCGGCCGCAGCACCCGGTGGCACTCGTCGAGCAGCGGCAGGTAGTCGGTCAGGTGCTCCAGGACGTGCACGGTGAAGATCCGGTCGACCGAGTTGGTGCGTACCGGGATCCCGGCCGCCAGGTCCGCGACCACCGCGACCCCACGCCCCGGCCGCCAGTCGATGCCGAGGCTGCCCGGCTGTTGCAGGGTGTCCCCACACCCCAGGTCGAGGACCACCGGCTCGCGCCCGGCGACCGCGACCCGGTCCCAGACGGCGTACACGCCCTCGAACCGGCCGAGCAGGTCACGCAGGATCGCGAGATGGGCACGGCTGTCCGCCGCGCCCGTCACGTGCGCCACCCCCCGGTCGAACGTCACGTTGACCCGCAGGTCACGCAGCCGGGGGTCGTTGGTCAGCAGATCGTCGGCGAAATGGTCCAGGCACCGGTCACGCAACCGCAGCCGGCTCTGCGCCGGCGCCTCGACAACCGTCACCGCGGCCGGTCAGCGGGCCGCGCCGGTACTCGGCGTCCCGGTCCGGTCGTGCGGTGCCCGCGCCCTCGGGTCGTCCGCCGTCCGGGCCTCGGCCGCCTCGTCGGCCCAGTCCGGGGACAGTTGCCGCTCGTCGCGCTCACCGGCCGGTTCCCGGTCGTCCGTCCGCTTCTTCTTGCCCTCGCCCATGTCACGCCCTCCGCTGTCGGATCGTCCGTCCGGACGGCGCGGTATACCCGCGGCACGCACGGTAAACCGGGCGGCCGGGTTTGTCCGCCGACGGGCGGGGAATCCGGCGGCACCGACGACCGATCGGAGACCCAGGCATGAGCCGACCACGAATCGTGATCATCGGAGCCGGGTTCGCCGGCTACCACGCCGCCCGCCGGCTGTCCCGCCTGGCCCGGGGTGCCGCCGAGATCGTGCTGGTCAACCCGCACGACTACTTCCTCTACCTCCCACTGCTGCCGGAGGTCGCCGCCGGGGTGCTCGAGCCGCGCCGGGTCACCGTGTCGCTGGTGGACACCCTGCCCGGGGTACGCCTGATCCTCGGCGAGGCCGAGCGGATCGACCTCGGCCGGCGGTGCGTCACGTACGGGGGACCGGGCGGCGGGCCCCGCGAGCTGACGTACGACCGGCTGGTGCTGGCCGCCGGCAGCGTCAACAAGCTGCTGCCGATCCCCGGCCTGACCGAGCACGCGCACGGCTTCCGGGGCATCCCCGAGGCGCTCTTCCTGCGCGACCACCTGACCCGGCAGGTCGAACTCGCGGCCGAGACGTCCGACGCGGCCGAACGCGACGCCCGCCGCACCTTCGTCGTCGTCGGCGCCGGCTACACCGGCACCGAGGTCGCCGGCAACGGCATCCTCTACACCGACGCGCTCGCCCGCCGGCTGCCCGGCCTGGCCGGCAACCCGCCGCGCTGGCTGCTGCTCGACGTCGCCGGGCGGGTCCTGCCCGAACTCGACGAGCGGATGTCCCGCACCGCCGACCGGGTGCTGCGGCGCCGCGGCGTCGACGTCCGCATGGGTACGTCGGTCGCCGAGGCCACCCACGACGGCGTACGCCTCACCGACGGCGGATTCGTCGCGACCCGCTCACTGATCTGGTGCGTCGGCGTACGCCCCGACCCGCTGGTCGCCGACCTCGGCGTGCCGACCGCCAAGGGCCGGCTCGTCGTCGACGAGTACCTCAACGTCCCCGGCCACCCCGAGGTGTACGCCTGCGGCGACGCGGCCGCCGTACCGGACCTGACCCGGCCGGGCGAGATCACCACGATGACCGCCCAGCACGCCGTACGGCAGGGCCGGCTGGCCGCCGACAACATCGCCGCCTCGTACGGGCGGGGGGCGCGGCGCCCGTACAAGCACCACGACCTCGGCTTCGTGGTCGACCTCGGCGGTACGCAGGCGGCCGGCAACCCGCTCGGGGTGCCGCTGTCCGGGCCGGTCGCCAAGGTGGTGACCCGGGGCTACCACCTGGTGTCGATGCCGGGGAACCGGATCAGGGTCCTCGCCGACTGGCTGGTCGGCTCGGTCCTGCCCCGGCAGGGCGTGCAACTCGGCCTGGTACCGCCCCAGGCGGTCCCGCTGGACAGTTCCTCCCCGGAACTGATGCACGCCGCCCGCTGAGCCCGCGCGCCCGGCACGCGTCGGACGCGCGGCCGCGTGCGCGACGGGCACGCGTCGGCGCGCGGCCGTACGTGCCGGGTCTGCGCGTTGATCAAGGAGAAGTCGGGCGACAAAGCCTCCCGGAACGGGCACGCTTTCTCCTTGATCAACGCGCGGTGGCACGCCAGCCCGCGGCGCGCGACGGCAAGCCGGCCCGCGCCGCGGGCGCTGATCAGCGCCCGGACCCGCCCAGGCCCTTGTCGAGGCCGGCGCGGCGCAGGGCGTCGGCGAGCGCACCGCCGCCGGTGAAGCCGCCCGACGTACCCCGGCCGCCGGAACCGCCGCGACCACCCTGCCGCCCGTCGCGCTGCCCGCCGCCGCGCTGGCCGTCCCCGCGCTGCCCGCCGCGCTGGCCGTCACCGCGCGGGCCGTCCCCGCGCTGGCCGCCCTCGCGACGGCCGCCGCCGGACCGCTGGTCGCCCCGGCCGGCGGTCACGTCGTCGTCGAGGCGCAGCGTCAGCCCGATCCGCTTGCGCGCGATGTCCACGTCGACGACCTTGACCCGTACGATGTCGCCGGGCTTGACCACGTCGCGCGGGTCCTTGACGAAGGTGTTCGACATCGCCGACACGTGCACCAGCCCGTCCTGGTGCACCCCGACGTCGACGAACGCGCCGAACGCCGCCACGTTCGTGACGACCCCCTCCAGCAGCATCCCCGGCGTCAGGTCGGAGATCTTCTCCACGCCGTCGGCGAACGTCGCCGTCTTGAACGCCGGCCGCGGGTCACGGCCCGGCTTCTCCAGTTCCCGCAGGATGTCGGTGACGGTCGGCAGACCGAACGTGTCGTCGACGAACCCTTCCGGGCGCAGTCCGCGCAGCAGCGAGTTGTTACCGATCAGCGCGCCCAGGTCGGTGCCGGTGCTGGCCAGGATGCGCCGGACCACCGGGTAGGCCTCGGGGTGCACGCTGGAGGAGTCGAGCGGGTCGTCGCCGCCGGGGATGCGCAGGAAGCCGGCGCACTGCTCGAACGCCTTCGGCCCGAGCCGGGGTACGTCCCGCAGCGCCTTGCGGCTGCGGAACGGCCCGTTCGTGTCGCGGTGCATGACGATGTTCTCGGCCAGTCCGGGCGCGATCCCGGAGACCCGGCTCAGCAGCGGCGCGGACGCGGTGTTGACGTCGACGCCGACGCCGTTGACACAGTCTTCGACCACCGCGTCGAGCGACCGGGACAGCTTGGTCTCGGCCAGGTCGTGCTGGTACTGCCCGACCCCGATCGACTTCGGGTCGATCTTCACCAGTTCGGCGAGCGGGTCCTGCAGGCGCCGGGCGATCGACACCGCGCCGCGCAGCGACACGTCGAGGCCGGGCAGTTCCTGGGAGGCGTACGCCGACGCGGAGTAGACCGACGCGCCGGCCTCCGACACGACGACCTTGGTCAGCCGGAGCTGCGGATGCCGCTTGATCAGGTCACCGGCGAGCTTGTCGGTCTCCCGGGACGCGGTCCCGTTGCCGATCGCGACGAGTTCCACCTGGTGGGCGGCGGCCAGCTTGGCGAGCGTCTCGACCGA
The DNA here is from genome assembly GCF_040683055.1 of Polymorphospora sp. NPDC051019. Lineage (NCBI taxonomy): Bacteria > Bacillati > Actinomycetota > Actinomycetes > Micromonosporales > Micromonosporaceae > Polymorphospora > Polymorphospora sp. NPDC051019. The sequence goes on from NZ_JBFBCH010000008.1 coordinate 199,597, forward strand.
CTGGTCCCACCGCCGCGCCGGCTCGTGCGGATAGATCGTGTCGGTCGCGACGACCTTGCCGGTGCCGTCGATCACCGCCACCTTCACCCCGGTACGGAATCCCGGGTCGAGCCCCATCGTCGGCCGGGTCCCGGCCGGCGCGGCGAGCAGCAGGTCGCGCAGATTGGCGGCGAAGACCCGGACCGCCTCGTCCTCGGCCGCCTGCCACAGCCGGGTCCGCAGGTCGACCCCGAGGTGTACGAGAATCCGGGTGCGCCACGCCCAGCGGACCGTGTCGGCGAGCCACCGGTCGCCGGGACGGCCCTGGTCGGCGATGCCGAACCGGTGGGCGATCCGCCGCTCGTAGTCACTCGGCGTCACCGGGGCGGTCGGGTCGGCGGGCTGCTCGTCCGGCTCCAGCGACAGGTCGAGCACGCCCTCCTTCTCGCCCCGGAACAGGGCCAGGACCCGGTGCGACGGCAGCTTCGTGAACGGCTCGGCGAACTCGAAGTAGTCGGAGAACTTGGCGCCCTCGTCCTGCTTGCCGTCGCGTACGGCAGAGGTGACCCGGCCCCGCGACCACATCTGCTCGCGCAGCCCGCCGATCAGGTCGGCGTCCTCGGCGAAGCGCTCGACCAGGATCGCCCGGGCCCCGTCCAGCGCGGCGACGGCGTCGGCGACGCCCCGGTCGGCGTCGACGTACTTCTCGGCGGCGACCTTCGGGTCGACGGTGGGGTCGGCGAGCAGCCCGTCGGCCAGCGGCTCCAGCCCGGCCTCGCGGGCGATCTGCGCCTTCGTCCGCCGCTTCGGCTTGTACGGCAGGTAGATGTCCTCCAGCCGGGCCTTCGAGTCGGCGGCCATGATCGACGCTTCGAGGGCGTCGTCGAGCTTGCCCTGGGCGCGGATCGACTCGAGGATCGCGCTGCGACGCTCCTCCATCTCCCGCAGGTAGCGCAACCGCTCCTCGAGGGTCCGCAACTGGGCGTCGTCGAGCATCTCGGTCGCTTCCTTGCGGTAGCGGGCGATGAACGGCACCGTGGCGCCGCCGTCGAGCAGGTCGACCGCCGCCTGCACCTGCCGCTCGCGTACGCCGAGCTCCTGCGCGATCCGCTGGTAAACCGCCGTAGTCACGATCCTGATCCGTCCCTTTCCGGTGGACTTCGCCGCTGCATTCTGCCCGGGCCCGACCCCGCTTGTCGCGCGCCCACCCCGGCGCGTCGGCCCCCGTGGCCCACCCCACGCTGTGCGGCACCTCCCGCGCCTCCGCCGCCGGTGAGCGCCCGGTGAGCGCCCGGTGAGCGCCCGGTGAGCGCCGGGTGAGCGTCGGGTGAGCGCCGATCAAGGGGAAGTTGTGGTGTTGCCCGCCCGCTTTCCGAAGAGGATCCCCTTGATCGGCGAGGGCGGGGCGGGGCGGGCGAGGGCGGGCGAGGGCGGGGCGGGAGTGGGCGGGATGCGAGACGGGGTGGGTGGGGTGGGTCAGCGGGGGAGGACGTTCAGGGCGGCGATGGCCGAACCGCGGGCGCCGGCCATGTCGAGGTCGGGAACCAGGGCGAAGTGCGACGCCGCGGCCTGCTCGGTACGCAGCAGGGTGTGCTCCCGGATCCGGCCGAGGAACCATTCCCGGAACCCCGGATCCGTCTCGACCACACCGCCGCCGACGAAGAACACGCTCGGGTCGGTGAAGTTGGCCGCGATCGTGAACAGCCGTCCGAGCGCCATCGCCTGCTGGTCGAAGACCCGGCGGGCCAGTTCGTCGCCCTGTTCGCCGTACGTGCGGACGAGCTTGGCCGCGGCGCGCGGCGACTCGGCGGCGGCCAGCGGGTGGTCCGGGTAGCGACCCAACCAGTACGGCAGGAGGTTGCGCTCGATCGCGGTCAGCGAGGCGACGCTCTCCACGTCGCCGGCGAAGCCGCACCGGCAGGTCGGGATCGGCTGCCCCTCGGCGAGCAGCCCGTGCAGCGGGATGTGTACGTGCCCGAGTTCGCCGGCCATCCCGGCCGCGCCCCGGACCACCCGGCCGGACTCGACCACCCCGCCGCCCAGTCCGGTGCCGACGATGGCCGAGATCGACGAGTGCTGTCCGGCGTCGGCGCCGAAGTGCACGTGGTGGGCGTAGAGGGCGGCCGCGTTGCCGTCGTTGTTGTAGACCACCGGTAGGCCGAGCCGGTCGGCCAGCGCCGTACGAATGTCGTAACCCCGCCACGGTGGCTGCGAGAAGTTGGTGGAGCCCTTCGAGCTGATCACCCCGTCGGCGCTGGCCGGACCGGGGGTGTCGAGGCCCACCGCGAGGACCCGCTCCCGGGCGACCCCGGTCAGGGTGAGCGCGGCGTCCATCGCCGTCACCATCGCCTCGACCGCGGCGGCGGGCCCTTCCAGCACCCGGCTCGGTGTCTCGACCAGCCGGTCGACCAGGAACCGGCCCGACACGTCGAGGACGGTCGCGTTCGTGCTGTTGCCACCGTTGTCCAGTCCGACGACGACCGGTCGGTCGACGGTCCCCATAGAGTTGCCGCCCTTTCGCGTTGACTGGAAAGGAATCGTACTCAGGGGACGGGTGACCGGCCCGACGTCGACCGCCGCGTTGATCGAGGACTCGTGGCTGCCCAAAGTGGACATAACCCCCCCACGATTCCTCCTTGATCGGCGGGCGGGTGGCGGGCGGGTGGCGGCCGGGCCGGCGCGACGGCGGCGGGCGGGCGGCGGGCGGGCCTGCGGGTGGGCGGGAGAGGCGGGGTGCGGGGTCCCGTGGGTGGACGGTTTGGTTTAAGGTGCGGCCGAAAGGGCGGTGATGGCGTGCATGGCACCGAAAGCGACCAGACGACAGCCGGACGGGATCTGTCCGACCTGACGGAACGCTGGGTGTCCGCGGTGCGGGCCAGCGGCTACCTGGCCCCCGACGGTGACCAGTTGCGCGTCTTCCTGCACGAACTCGTCCGGCGGATGGCCGGCGCGCTGCGCGCCCCGGCCGAGCACGAGCGGGTCGGGCACGATGTCGGCGTCGCCCTCGTCCGCGCCCGGCTCACCGCCCCCGAGGTGCTGCGCGACTCGATCACCACGCTGGCCCGGCTCCCGGCCGAGGCCGGACTGGCCGGACGAGCGGTGGAGGTCCGGCTCGGCGAACTGCTCGGCGGCCTGTCGGCCGGCTTCTGCGCGGCGGAGCGGGAACGCACCCTGATGGGGCAGGAGCGGATCCGGGCGGCGGCGCTGGCGGCCGTCGACACCGCCGAGCACGCCCGGCGCGACAGCGAGGCCCGGCTCCGGGCGGTGTTCAGCGCGGCCGGCACGGCCATCGCCATCGCCGACCTGCGCGGCCGGCTCGTCGAGGCCAACCCCGCCGTCTCCCTGATGCTCGGCATCCCGGCCGCCGAGCTGGTCGGCCGGCGGGTGCTCGACTTCTTCCACCCCGACGACGTGCCGTCGATCCGGCAGGAGATCGTCGAACGGCTGCTCGGTTCCGGCGGGCGCCTGGTCCGGATGGAGAAGCGGTTCGTCGACGCGGCCGGCACGACGGGTTGGATGACGCTGTCGGTCTCCCTGGTCCACGGCGACGACGGCCGGCCGGCCTACCTGGTGGCGATGGCCGAAGACGTGACCGACCGGCACCGCCTGCAGACCGAGCTGCACCACCAGGCCCACCATGATCCGCTGACCGGCCTGCCCAACCGCACCCTGCTCTACCGGTGGCTGAAGGACACCATCGCCGCCGCCACCCCGGACCGTCGGGTCGGCGTCTGTTTCCTCGACCTCGACGACTTCAAGATCATCAACGACACGCTCGGGCACGGGATCGGCGACCAACTGCTGGTCGCCGTGGCCGGCCGGCTGCACGACCGGGTCACCGGCGCCGGCCACGTCATCGCACGCGTCGGCGGCGACGAGTTCGTCGTCCTGCTGCGCGACACCGACGGCCCCGGCCAGGTCACCGCGCTCGCCGAGCAGCTCCTCGAGGTGCTCGACACGCCGGTCGAGGTCGAGGGCCATCGGCTGACCGTGTCGGCCAGCATCGGGGTGCTCGAACGGCCCGCCTACGGCGAGGACTTCCAGGAGGTGCTGCGGGCCGCCGACGCCACCCTCTACCTGGCCAAGGCCGACGGGCGGGGCCGGTGGGCGCTGTTCGACCCGGACCGCAACGCCGCCCAGATGCGCCGCTACGACCTCGCCGGCCGGCTGCCCGAGGCACTGCGCCGCGGCGAGTTCCAGCTCGAATACCAGCCGATCGTCTCGCTGACCGACCACCGGCTGCGCGGTGCCGAGGCACTGCTGCGCTGGCACCACCCCGAGCTGGGCCGGCTGTCGCCCAACACCTTCATCCCGGTTGCCGAGCAGTCCGGGGTGATCGTCGCGCTCGGCCGCTGGGTGCTGCGCCAGGCGTGCGCCGACGCCGCCCGCTGGCAGGACGGCGGCCCACCCCGGTTCGTCAGCGTCAACGTCTCCATGCGCCAGTTCACCGAACCCGACCTCGCCGACGAGGTGGCCCGGGCACTGCGCGACAGCGGGCTGCCCCCGCAGGCACTGCAACTGGAGATCACCGAGAGCGCGGTGATGCAGTCGTACGACCGGCCCGTCGCCACCCTCCAGGCCATCGCCGACATGGGCGTACGGATCGTCATCGACGACTTCGGCACCGGCTACTCGAACCTGGCCCACCTGCGCCACCTGCCCGTGCACGGGCTGAAGCTGGCCGGCGCGTTCATGGCCGGCATGCGGCTGCCGACCCCCGACCGGGTCGACGAGCAGATCGTGGAGACCGTCGTACGCCTCGCCCACATGCTCGGCATGAGCGTTACCGCCGAGGGCGTCGAGACCGCCGAGCAGGCCGAGCGGCTCGCCACCCTCGGCAGCGACCTGGCCCAGGGCTGGCACTTCGGCCCGGCCGGCCGGCCGGAACAGATCGGTGAATACCCGCACCACCTCACCCACCCCGCCACCTGACGCCGGCAGCCGTCCACAACCGGTCCGTCACATCCGTCGGTGCTGTCCCGTCCTCCATGACGGCAACCGCACCCAGCACAGGCGGGAGAGACACGGATGAGGATCGCAGTCGCCGGAGGAACCGGCGCCGTCGGACGGCACGTCGTCGACGTCCTGCGGGAACGAGGGCACGAAGCGGTCGTGCTCGCCCGCTCCACCGGCGTCGACCTCGTCGCCGGCACCGGCCTGGCGGCCACGCTCGGCGGCGTACGGGCGGTCGTCGACGTGACCTCGGTGTCGACCCGCTCCGCCGAGGTGGCGGAAAGGTTCTTCCGGGCCGTGACCACGAACCTGCTCACCGCCGGGGTACGGCACCTCCTCGTGCTGTCGATCGTCGGCATCGACCGGGCCCCGTTCGGCTACTACGCCGGAAAGGTCGCCCAGGAGCGGTTGGTGGCGAACGGCGGACAGCCCTGGACGATCCTGCGCGCGACGCAGTTCCACGAGTTCGCGACCCAGATCTACCGGCAGCTCAGATTCGGCCCGCTCACGCTCATCCCGACGATGAGGTCACAGCCGGTCGCCGCCCGGGAGGTCGCGCAACGACTCGTCGACCTCGCCGAGGGTGAACCGGTCGGCCGGGCCACCGACCTCGGCGGGCCACGCGAGGAGATGATGGCCGACCTGGTCCGGGCCTACGCACGCTCCGTCGGCGCGCGCGGCCCGGTGATCCAGTTCCCGCTGCCCGGCGCGTTCGGCCGGGCGATGCGCGACGGCGCGCTCGTCGCCGGCCCGGCCGCCGAGCACGGCACCCAGACCTTCGCCGAGTGGCTGGCCCGGCGGCCGGCCCCGTAGAGTCCCCGCCCCCGGGCCCCGCCGCGATGACGCGGGCCGGCGGCCCCCGGTCGCCGGGTGCGGGGTGCCGGGCCGGGGTGTCGCGACCAGGAGGGACGCGATCAAGGAGAAGCGGTGACCGGCTCATGCCCGTTACTGATGGTCAGTCCGGATTCGCCGCGGAGTTCGGACGGGTGTAGCCGTCCGGGCTCACAGCGAAATCGCTGTGGATACGCCGAATTCGCTGTGGGCCGCGACAGCAATCCATGCCTGCGGCGGCCGCACATCGGTCGTCCGGAGGCCCAACCCCGCCCCGCCCGCCACCGACAACCGGACCGTCCCGCCCGCCACCGACGACCGGATGGCCCGCCCCGCCACCCACGACCGGACCATCCCGCTCCGCCACCGACGACCGGACCGCCCCGTCCGACCCGACCCTCCCGGCACGCCGAGGACCGGCCCGGCGCGCCCGAACCGGTCGGGAGTACGGTCGACTTCATGACCCACCCCGTCGATCCCCGCGCCCAGCGCCTGTTCGGCGACAGCGCCACCGCGTACGGCGATCTGGCCGCGAGCCCGTTCCGCGCCGACCGCGACCGGATCGTCGGCTCGCCGTTCTTCTCCCGGCTCGGTGGGGTGACCCAGGTCATCAGCCCGGGCGGGTCCGGCCTGCTGGTGCACAACCGGCTGACGCACAGCCTCAAGGTCGCGCAGGTCGGCCGGGCGGTCGCCGAGCGGCTGTCGGCCGACGACCGCTACCGCGACCTGCTGGACAAGCTCGGTGGTTGCGACCCGGACGTGGTCGAGGCCGCGGCGCTGGCACACGACCTCGGACACCCGCCGTTCGGCCATCTCGGCGAGCAGGTGCTGGACCGGCTGGCCCGCCAGCGGCTCGGCCTGCCGGACGGGTTCGAGGGCAACGCGCAGTCGTACCGGATCGTCACCAGCACCGAGATCCGGGGGACGGCGACGATCGGTCTGAACCTGACCGCCGCGGTCCGCGCGGCGATCCTGAAGTATCCGTGGACCCGCCACGATCATCCAGATCCGCACCCGCGTGACCTGGATCCGGCGCCGCGCGGGGCGACCCCGCCGGCCGACGACCCGGGCAGCGGGTCGCTGAAGTTCGGCGCGTACACGACCGAGGTCGACGACCTGCGCCAGGCCCGGGCCCCGTTCGCCGGCCGGGTCGCCGACTGGCAGCAGACCGTCGAGGCGTCGATCATGGACACCGCGGACGACATCGCGTACGCCATCCACGACCTGGAGGACTTCCACCGGGTCGGCGTGCTCCAGCAGGGGGCGGTGGCCGGCGAGCTGATGGGCTGGCAGCGCGAGGCGACCCGGCTGCGTGAACTGCCCGACGGCGAACTCGACGCCGGTGGCCGGCGGCCCGGCGCGGCCATCGAACGGCTGCGTCGCCGGCTGCACCGCCGCGACGGCTGGATCAGCGACGACGAGGCGTTCGCGGCGGCCGTCGAGCACGTCCGGGCCGAACTGGTCGACGGGCTGCTCGCCGCCCCCTTCGACGGCTCGCTCGCGGCCGAGCAGTACGTCACCGGGTTCTCCAGCCGGTGGACCCGCCGGCTGGTCGACGCGATCGAGGTGGTCGCCGAGCCGTCGATGCGGTCCGGGCACGTCCTGCTGCACGCGGCACAGTGGCACGAGGTGCAGGTGCTCAAGTTCGTCCACCACCGGTTCGTGCTCGAACGTCCGGATCTGGCCCTGCACCAGCGTGGGCAGGCCCGGCTGCTGGCCACCCTGGTCGAGGCGCTGGTCGCCTGGATCCTCGACCCCGGCGAGGAGACCCGGCTCCCGCGCCGGCTGCACGACCTGGTCGAGCTGGCCGAGGCCGAGTTGCCGTCGGCCGGCGTCGACGCGGCCGGTACGGGCCGGGGGAGCGGTCCGGACCTGAGGGCCCGGGCCCGCGGCCGCGCGGTCATCGACTTCGTCGCGGCGCTCACCGACAGGCAGGCGGTCGCCCTGCTCGACGCCCTCTCCGGGCGCTCCCGTCAGCTCTGGACCGACGCCTTCGTGCTGTGACCTGCCCGGCGGCGCCGACGGGCCGGGTGGGGATCTTCACCCACCGGTTCCGGCTTGCCTTGATACTGTGTGGCCCTGCCAGACGATCAGTCAGCACACGTGTCCGTTCAGGGGGCGATGCCGATGCCGCGTACGGCTTCGCCGTCGGACAGCCCCGCCGCCTCGGCTCTGCCCGCCTGCCTCTACGTCGTCGGCGGGCTTCTGGCCGCCGTTCTCTACGTCGCCGACGTCAGCCCGGTCCTGTCCGGCCTGACGTTCATCGTCGTGGCCATCGCCGGTGTGGTCGCGCTCCTCGTCGGCCCCCGCTGGCACCGCACCGAACTGCGCAACCCCTGGACGCTGCTGGCCGCCGCCATCGTCGTCTTCACCGCGGGGGCACTGCTGCGCCCGTGGGCGTCGGGCCGGACCGGGGTCAGCGAGCTGGCCGCCGACATGTTCACCGTGCCCGGATACGTCCTGATGCTGCTCAGTCTCGCCGGCCTGTTACGCGCCCGGCGCGCCATCGAGAAGCACGCGGTCATCGACGGGCTGATCGTCTGCGTCGGCATGGCCATCGTGTCGATCCTGCTGTTCGCCGTACCCGCGGCGAGCATCGCGCACCGGTCCGCCGTCGTGTCGGCGCTGGCCGGCGTCTATCCGCTCTTCGACACGGTGCTGGTCCTGCTGGTGGTCAACCTGGCGTTCACCACCGCCGCCCGGCGGCCCAGCTACCTGCTGCTGGTCGCCACGATGACCGGCGTCCTGATCGGCGACGTCGCGTACGCGATCATCGGCCGGACCGGTCACCTGACCGGGTCGCCCCTGCTCGACCTGCCGTTCCTGTTCAGCTTCGCGTTCATCGGCGCGGCCGCCCTGCACCCGTCGATGGTCGAACTCGGGCGGGCCACCCCGCTGCCGGTGCAGGCGTGGTCGTGGCCGCGGCTGCTGCTGATCGTGCCGGCGCTCGCCGTGCCGTTCCTGCTCACCGTCCTGCTGCCCGACAAGAGCGCGCTGCAGCGGGTGGTGATCGCGGTCGGCGGTGTCGCCATGGTCGTCCTGCTGCTCGGGCGGGCCGTGTCGGCCGTGTCGGCGTACGCCGCCGCTCAGCACCGCTACCAGCACCAGGCCACCCACGACGCGCTCACCCAGCTGCCCAACCGGACGATGCTGCCCGAGCACGTCGGTCGGCTGCTCCACACGCCGGCCCCGCCCGGGGCGATGGTGTGGGTCTTCTATCTCGACCTGGACGGCTTCAAACGGGTCAACGACTCGTGGGGGCACGCCGCCGGCGACCAGTTGATCGTCGAGGTGGCCCGGCGGCTGCGTACGGTCGTGCCCGTGCCGGCGACCGTCGCCAGGGTCGGCGGCGACGAGTTCGTGATGGTCGACGTCGGCAGCCGGGACGACGCCGTCGCGCTCGCCGAACGGGTCCTGGACTGCTTCGGCGCGCCGCTGTCGATGCCGTTCGCCCAGGTCGTCATCAGCGCCAGCGTCGGCATCGCCGGCCGGCCGGTCGACGCCGGCACCGAGGTCACGGCCGACGACCTGATGCGCGAGGCCGACACCGCCATGTACCAGGCCAAGTCCGAGGGCCCCGGCAAGTGGACGATGTTCGACTCGTCGATGCACCAGCGGGTCCGGGAGCGGGTCGACATCGAGGTCGACCTGCGCAAGGCCCTGCCGGCCGAGACCCCCGACGGGTCGGCGGTGTCGCCGCAGTTGCACCTGGCCTACCAGCCGATCGTCGAGCTGCGTACCGGTGGGCTGCTCGGCGCCGAGGCGCTGATCCGCTGGAACCACCCGACGCGCGGGGCGATCCCGCCGGGTGTCTTCATCCCGATCGCCGAGGACACCGGCCTGATCGCCAAGATCGGTCGGTGGGTGCTGCGGGAGAGCGTGCGGCAGCTTGCCGACTGGCGGCGTACCGACGCCGTCGGCGACGACTTCTGGATGTCCGTCAACGTCTCGCCCCGCCAGCTTCGTGACCCCTACCTGCCGGACGTGCTCGCCTCGACGCTCACCGAGTACGGCGTCCCGCCCGACGTCGTCGTACTGGAGATCACCGAGTCGGTGATGATCGACGCGTCGGCGGTGACCGACGAGGTCCTGCGCCAGATGCGCGAGATCGGCGTACGCATCGTCGTCGACGACTTCGGCACCGGCTACTCCGCGCTGGGCTACCTGCGGCGCCATCCGGTCACCGGCGTCAAGATAGACCGGTCGTTCGTCCGGGGCCTGGGCGTCAACGCGCAGGACGAGGAGATCGTCCGGGCGGTCACGGCGATGAGCAGTGCGCTCGGGCTCACCGTGGTCGCCGAGGGCGTGGAGACGACGACCCAGCAGGGTGTCCTCGCCGAACTCGGCGTGGTGATGGGGCAGGGGCTGCTGTGGGGCGCCCCGATCGGCCCTGCCCGGTTCGGGGAGCGCTGGTCCACGCTGCCGGCCCTCCCACCGGGGTCGCCGGTCGTGCCGTCCCGGTCACCGGGGCCGCCGGCGACCGTGCCGTCCGGCCCGCCGACGGCGGCGGCATGGCGGGGACCGGTTCAGGACGGCACGGGCGCCTCGTAGATCCAGTACGACTGGTCGTCGATGTGTTCGGCGCGTACGCCGCCGCCCAGCGAACCCAGCGCGTGGTGGATCGCCCGGTGGAAGCCCAGCTCGTCGTTGTGCCGGCAGACGTCGACCACGGCCATCCCGCCGGCGGCCAGCACCGGTCGCCAGATCTCCCGGGTCAGCCGGGCGAAGGCGCCGGTGCCCCGGGCGGCGGGGTGTACGGCGAGAAAGCCGACGTACCAGATCTGGCGCGCGGCGAAGAGGTCCGGCCAGTGGTGCGCGAAGTACTCCGGTGAGATCAACGGGATCGCCGACAGGTCGTCGGTGACGGTGGCGACGCCCCGGATCCGGTCGGGCCGGCGCTGGTCGACGTAGAGGAGCTTGCGCACCCGCTCGTCGGTCATCACCTCGTCGAACTCGTGGCGGTGGAGCACGTGCCGCTGCACCGCCCGGATCTTCATCTCCTCGAACGCCTCGGCGTAGATCTGCCAGGCCTGCTCGGCGATCTCGGCCGGCAACACCCGTTCGGCCACGACCCGCACCGATCCACCTCCCGATCCCGCCCGTGATCAACACGGGAGCCGAAACGGTATCGCGCCACCGGCGGCCGATCGAACCGCCGACCGGCCCGCCCCGACCGGCCCGGTCGGCCGGTTTACGCGTTGTCCGGACGCTTCGCCGACGCCTTGAGGAAGTCCCGGTTGAGCCGGCCGATGGTGGTCAGCGGGATGCCCTTCGGGCAGACCGTGGTGCACTCCCCGGCGTTGGTGCAGCCGCCGAACCCGGCGTCGTCGTGGGCGGCCACCATGTCGATCACCCGTGCCGACCGCTCCGGCTGGCCCTGCGGCAGCAGCCCGAGGTGGGTGATCTTGGCGGCGGTGAAGAGCATGCCCGAGCCGTTCGGGCAGGCCGCCACGCACGCGCCGCAGCCGATGCAGGCCGCGGCCTCGAACGCCGCGTCCGCGTTCGCCTTCGGCACCGGGGTGGCGTGGGCGTCGGGCGCGCTGCCGGTGGGCGCGGAGACGTACCCGCCGGCCTGGATGATCGAGTCGAACGCCGAGCGGTCCACGACGAGGTCCTTGACCACCGGGAACGCCCGGGCCCGCCACGGTTCGATGTCGATCGTGTCGCCGTCCTTGAAGTGCCGCATGTGGAGCTGGCAGGTCGTGGTGGCCCGCTCCGGCCCGTGCGCCACGCCGTTGATCACCATGCCGCACATGCCGCAGATGCCCTCGCGGCAGTCGTGGTCGAAGGCGACCGGCTCCTCGCCGTCGAGGGTGAGCCGCTCGTTGAGCACGTCGAGCATCTCCAGGAACGACATGTCCGGCGACACGTCGTCGAGCTGGTAGGACACCATCCGGCCCTTGTCCTCGGGGCCGTTCTGGCGCCAGATGCGCAGGGTCAGTTTCACTTGTAGCTCCGCTGCGTCGGGTGGACGTACTCGAAGATCAGGTCTTCCTTGTGCAGCACCGGCGCGTCGCCGGTGCCGGTGAACTCCCAGGCCGCGACGTAGCTGAAGTTCTCGTCGTCCCGCTCGGCCTCGCCCTCCGGGGTCTGGCTCTCGGCCCGGAAGTGGCCGCCGCACGACTCGGTGCGGTGCAGCGCGTCGACGCACATCAGCTCGGCCAACTCGAAGAAGTCGGCCACCCGGCCGGCCCGCTCCAGCGCCTGGTTGAGCCCTTCGCCTTCGCCGGGCACCCGGACCCGCTGCCAGAACTCCTCGCGCAACCCGCGGATCAGGTCGATCGCCTTGCGCAGCCCGGCGTCGGTGCGCTCCATGCCGCAGTATTCCCACATGATCCGGCCCAGCTCGCGGTGGAACGAGTCGACCGTACGGTCGCCGTTCACGGCGAGGAGCCTGGCGATCCGGTCCTCGACCGCCGTACGGGCCGCGGCGACCTCGGGGTCGTCGGCGGCGAGCCGCTCGAACGGCCCGGCGGCCAGGTAGTCGCCGATCGTGTTCGGCAGCACGAAGTAGCCGTCGGCCAGGCCCTGCATCAGGGCCGAGGCGCCGAGCCGGTTGGCGCCGTGGTCGGAGAAGTTGGCCTCGCCGATCACGAACAGGCCGGGGATCGTCGACTGGAGGTCGTAGTCGACCCAGAGGCCGCCCATCGTGTAGTGCACGGCCGGGTAGATCCGCATCGGAACCGTGTACGGGTCCTCGCCGGTGATCCGCTCGTACATCTCGAACAGGTTGCCGTACTTGGCCTCGACGGCCTTGCGGCCGAGCCGGCCGATGGCGTCGGCGAAGTCGAGGTAGACGCCGAGCCCGCCGGGGCCGACCCCGCGCCCCTCGTCGCAGACGTTCTTCGCCGCCCGGGAGGCGATGTCGCGGGGGACCAGGTTGCCGAAGGCCGGGTAGATCCGCTCCAGGTAGTAGTCGCGCTCGTCCTCGGGGATGTCGGCGGCGGCCCGGTCGTCGCCGGCCTTCTTCGGCACCCACACCCGGCCGTCGTTGCGCAGCGACTCGCTCATCAGGGTCAGCTTCGACTGGTGGTCGCCGGAGACCGGGATGCAGGTCGGGTGGATCTGGGTGTAGCAGGGGTTGGCGAACAGCGCGCCCTTGCGGTGCGCCCGCCAGGTGGCGGTGACGTTGCAGCCCTTGGCGTTGGTCGACAGGAAGAACACGTTGCCGTAGCCGCCGGAGGCGAGCACGACGGCGTCGGCCAGGTCGGTGCTGATCTCGCCGGTCACCATGTCGCGGACCACGATGCCGCGGGCCCGGCCGTCGACGACGATCAGCTCCAGCATCTCGTGCCGGGTGAACATCTCCACCGTGCCGGCCGCGACCTGCCGCTCCAGCGCCTGGTAGGCCCCGAGCAGCAACTGCTGGCCGGTCTGGCCGCGGGCGTAGAAGGTCCGCGACACCTGCGCGCCGCCGAACGAGCGGGTGTCGAGCAGCCCGCCGTACTCGCGGGCGAACGGCACGCCCTGCGCCACGCACTGGTCGATGATCTCCACCGAGACCTGGGCCAGCCGGTGCACGTTCGACTCCCGGGAGCGGAAGTCGCCGCCCTTGACGGTGTCGTAGAAGAGCCGGTGCACCGAGTCGCCGTCGTTGCGGTAGTTCTTCGCGGCGTTGATGCCGCCCTGCGCGGCGATCGAGTGCGCCCGGCGCGGGCTGTCCTGGTAGCAGTAGGACCGGACCCGGTAGCCCAGCTCACCCAGGGTCGCGGCGGCGGAGCCACCGGCCAGGCCGGTGCCGACCACGATCACCGACAGCTTGCGCTTGTTGGCCGGGTTGACCAGCTTCGCGGAGAACCGCCGCCGGTCCCACCGGGTCTCGACCGGGCCGTCCGGCGCCTTGGTGTCGGCGATCGGGTCGCCGACCGTGAACAGTTCGGTCATGGCTCAGGACACCAATCCGGTGAGTACGGCGAACGGCACCGTCAGGTAGCCGACGCAGAGAACGACCGCGACGCCGAGGGCGATCACCCGGGCGTTGCGTTCCCCGTCCGCGGTCTGCTGCCCGAGCGTGCGCAGCGCGCTGTAGATGCCGTGCCGCAGGTGGAAGCCGAGGGCGAGGATGGCCAGCGTGTAGAAGGCGGTGACGTACCACCGGTCCGGGGCGAAGTCGGCGACCACGTTGCCGTACGGGGCGGACTTGTCGCCGATCGGGTTCAGGTGTCCGGTGGTCAGGTCGAGGATGTGGTAGACCACGAACAGGACGATGATCACGCCGCCCCAGCGCATGGTGCGGGCCGCGTAGCTGCCCTGCACCTTGGGCCGGTGGGCGTAGCGGACCGGGCGGGCCTTGCGGGCGCGTACGGCCAGCACCGTCGCCGCCACGATGTGTCCGATCACCGCGGCGAGCAGCCCGAAGCGCTGGATCCACAGGAACCAGGTGTCGGGCAGGATCGGGGTGCCGATGCCGCGCAGCCAGTGGGCGTACTCGTCGAACGACGACTGGCCCACGAAGATCTTGAGGTTGCCGAGCATGTGGGCGAAGAGGAAGAGCACCAAGAGGATGCCCGTCACCGCCATGAGGGCCTTCATGCCGACGCTGGAGCGGATCGGCGACCGGGTCGCTACTGCCACGGCACGAACGTAAGGACCGCCTGATCCAGTCGTCCAATGCATCGCAGCCGCAGCGACGATAGCCATAGGCTATCGGTATGCAGCTCCAACAGCTCAAGTACTTCCTGGCTGTGGCCAAACACCGACATTTCACCCAGGCGGCCGAGAGCGTCGGGATCACTCAGCCTTCTTTAAGTAAGCAGATTCACAGCCTGGAAGCCGAGCTCGGAGCCCCCCTGTTCGAACGCGTACGCGGCAACGTCACCCTCACCGCCGCCGGCGACGCCCTCCTGCCGCTGGCCGCCCGGATCCTGGCCGACGTCGACACCGCCCGGCGCGAGGTCCAGGAACTCGTTGGCCTGCGGCGCGGCCGGGTACGCCTCGGCGCCACGCCCAGCCTGTGCTCGTCGCTCGCCCCGCAGGTGCTCAGCCGGTTCCGGGCCGCCCACCCCACCATCGACCTGCACGTCGAGGAAGGGGGCTCGCAGGACCTCGTACGCGAACTCACCCAGGGCGGACTCGACCTGGCCCTGATCATCCTGCCCGGCCAGGGCACCGACCCGACCCTGACCGCCGAACCGATCCTGCGGGAGAACCTCGTGGTCGCGTCGGTCGGCCCGCTGTTCGGCGTGGCACCGGAGGGTCCGGTCGACCTGATCGCGCTGCGCCACCAGCCGCTGGTCATGTTCCGCACCGGATACGACCTGCGCGACGCGACCCTGGAGGCGTGCCGCAACGCCGGGTTCACCCCGCGGTTCGCCGTCGAGGGCGGCGAGATGGACGCCGTGCTCAGTTTCGTCGAGGCCGGCCTCGGCGTCGCCCTGGTGCCCGGCATCGTCGTCGCCGGCCGGCCCCAACTGCACGCCACCCCGCTGGCCGCACCAGGCATCCGGCGCACGATCGCGCTGGCCTGGCGCCGGGGCGTGGTGCCGACCCACGCCGCCCAGGCGCTGCGCCAGACCCTGCACGAATACCTGCGCAGGGCCGCCGCCGACCGCACCCTCCCGGCCGGCGTCGAACCCCTGTGAACCGGCCCGGGGGAGAGCGGCCTCAGTCGTCGGAGTGGCCCTCCGGTGCGCCGTCGGGGGTGAACGCGCCCTCGCCGGCGTGCCCGCCGAGGTAGACGTGCTGGTGCCCGTTGCCGGCGTCGATGTTGATCTGGTCGAGCTGCGCCGCCGCCACCGACCAGGCCGTCGCCGCGTCGGCCCGCTGGCGCTGCACGACCGTCAGCAGCGTGGCCCGGTCGGCCGCCGGCAACGGCAGCGCGGCGGCGTAGAGGTCGACCGCGGTCGCGAAGCCGTCGACGGCGCCGCGCAGCGCGCCGCGGGCCACGTTGGTCGCGGTCGTACCCGACGGGGTCTCGGCGTGCCGCTCGACGGCGGTCCGCATGGTCGCCTGCCAGCGGGCCACCCGGTCGGCGTCGGCCGGTGGCGCGCCGGCGGCCAGGGCCGGGTCGAGTTCGCCCAGCAGGGTCTCCAACTCGGCCCGGGTGGTCCGGGCCTGCGCGGTCAGCGCGGTGATCTGGGCGACGTCCCGCCGGGCCTCCTCGGCCCGGATCCGCTCCACCGCCGACTCGGTCGCGTCCGGAGCGGCGATCGAATAGCCGATCGCACCGCCGACGAGCCCGGCCAGGACGACCGACAGCAGCAGGACCAGCGCCGTCCGCCACCCGGGGCGTCCGCCACCGGTCCGGTTCCGGGTGTACGACGGCGGGCCGGTTCTCGGCGACATGCACGGCTCCTCGAGGCGGGCGCTGTTGCGCAGAGGTTACGGCTTTCGTCGATACCAGTCCATAGTTCGACCCCGATGCCGAAAACTTCCGTCGGTCAGCGCGAAAGGCGTCCGTCGGTCGTACCCGTACCCGGCGGTCGGCGCCGCAGGTGACCGGCGGTGGCCAGCGCCGCCAGCAGCAGGCCGACCAGGGCCGCGACGGGCGTGCCCACGACGGTGAGCGTGACGGCGACGGCACCCGCCGGCAGCCAGGTCCACACCGGTACGGTCCGCGGCACCCGCCCGCGCCGGCGCCGGAACGCCTCGACGGCCATCGGCACGACCAGGGGCGGCAGTGCGGCCGCCAGCACCGTGAGCCAGGGCAGCATCAGCCGGTCGAACCGCATCGCGGCCAGCGCCGCGCCGGGCACCGCCACCAGCAGCGTCGCGACGGCCGTCGACAACCTCGGCCACACCCCGCGCAGGGCCAGCGCCCCGGAGAACGTCGTGGTCAGCGACGGCGCGAAGATGCCGGCGGTGACGAACAGGTTCCCGTACGCGGCGATTCCCGCGGTGCCGCCCAGCACCGCGACCACGTCGGCCGAGCCGGTACGCAGCCACACCCCGGCACCGGCCACGACGAGCAGCGCCGCCGGTACGACCAGCAGCCCCACGCACCACAGCAGGTCGCGCCGGCCCGCCAGGTCACGGCTGAAGTCGGGGGCACGCAGGGCGAAGACGGCGGCGTACCCGCACATCGCGGCGACGTCGGCGGCCATGCCGAGGCCCCCGACCCCGGCGGTGACCGGCGACGAGTCCGGGCGCAACCGGATCAGGCAGAGCGCGACCAGGGCGAGCGCCGACAGCGTGGTGAGCACCGCGATCCGGTTGCCGAGCCGGGGCGAGGCGAACGACGCGGCGATCACGGTGGCGGCCAGCAGCAGCGCGGCGACCGGGCCGGGCAGCCCGGTCACGGCGGCCAGGGAGGCGCCGCCCAGTCCGACGTTGAACCCGTTCCAGCCGATCATGGCGATGCCGAGGACCAGGCCGATCAGCGGACGGCTCGACGGGTGCAGGTAGCGCGGGGCCACCTCGGTCAGCGTCGCGCCCTCGCCGTACGGGGGACGTACGCCCAGCGCGCCCTGCCCGAAGAGCAGCAGCGCCATCAGCACCGCACCGCAGAGTACGGCGACCAGGGGGAGCGCGCCGCCGTTGCGGTCGGCCATCCCGGCGCCCATGATCAGCGCGGCGGGGGCGGCGCCGAGGCCGAGCCAGGCGCCGGCCGCGTCGGTCCACCGCCGCGGGGCGGTCGTGGGGCTGGCGCTCATCGCGCGGCACCCGCCGTCCCGGCGACCATGATCTGCGGGTACGGGCGCACGGACCACCTCCGGCGAAACGGCTCGCCGGCCGGCTGCAACTGTTGCGGCAAGCGCTTTCTCGGACCCTAGAAGGTCTCGATCAACTCAGGCAAGGGGGTGGTCCGAAACGATCCCGAAATCTGCCGGGCGATGAGGGTCGACCAGCGCCGACGGCCAGGCGCCGGATCGCCATCCGACCGGTCCGCCCATCCCGGCGCACGGTCGACGGACGCTCCTCTGCCGGAGCGTCGTGGGCGGTCCTCGTTGATCTGGGCGGGAGAGACCTCACCACGCGTGGATAAGGTCTCTCCCGCCCAGATCAACCGGTCTCTGTCCGTCGCCCTCGGTCCGCCACGGCGATAAGTGCTGAAAAGTCTCCCGTGGCCGGCGGGTCGCCGAGGTCGCGTGGGAGCGCCGGCGCCGGCGCCGGCGCCGGCGGCACTCGGCCGGCCCGGCTCGGGCGGCCCGCCTCCCGGCGGCACCCGGCCCGCCCGGTTCGGGCGGCCCGCCCTTCCCGGCGTACTGGTGCGCCCGGCTCGGGCGGCCCGCCCCGGCGTGTCGGCCCGCCCGACTCAGCCGGCCAGGCAGCGGCCGTCGGGCAGCCGGCCGACCACCTGAAGGTCGTGTGATCCACCACCGAGGTGACCGATCACGCAGGTCTCGTACACCGGCACCGCGAACAGGACCGTGCCGGGCGGTGCCGGGTCGTCGGCCAGCGCGATCTGGACCACCGGATCGGGGTGCCCGGCCGCGACGATCGCCGCCCGTACCTCGTCGACGGTGACCACGCCGCCGGACGGGGCGGGCAGGACGACCCGCTGCCAGTCGGTCAGCGCCCGCATGTGCTCCGGCAGGGGCACCGGCCGCCGGTCGGCGTGCAGCCGCGTCCGCCGCTCGCAGTCGTCGGGCCGGCTGACCTCGCACACGACGGCGAAAGCCGACCGCTCGACGACCACCGGCGGGTCGTTCCCGGTCACTCCCAGGCCACGCAGCACCGGCAGGCCCACCGCGAGCGCCCCGGCGGCGACGGCCACCGCCGGCAGCCCGACCAGGAGCCACGACCGGCGCGTCCGTGCCGCTTCACCCGCCATGCCGACAACCTAGCGACCGCGGCCGCCCCGCACCGTCCCGCCGGTCCGGCGCCGCCCCGAACTTTCCATAGGCGTATGGGCACCGATCCGGTCTACCGTCGCCGCATGGCCGAGAAGACCATCCCGCTGCTCACCTGCGCCCAGATCAGCCCGGTGTCCGACTTCTACAACGCGCTCGGCTTCGAGGTGACCTACCTCCAGAAGGCGCCCTACCCCTACCTCGTCGTCGAACGCGGCGACATCGAATCGCAGTTCTTCGGCATGAAGGACTTCGGTCCGGCATCCCCCGCATCGGCCCGCTCAAGGACACCTCGTACGGCGGTCGCGATGCGGGCCGGCGATCCCACGCTGAGCGCCGCCGAGAAGGCGTCGCTGGGCGGGGCCGCCGCGCTCGTCCGCGCCGCCGTGAGCTGAGCCGCCGACGGCTGAGCCGCCGACGGCTGGGTCGCCGGCGGCTGGGCCGCCGTCAGGCAGGGGCGCCGCGACCACTGAGGACGGTTCGCGCCATCTGGCGACGTGCTCAAAGTGGCACCCTTGGTCATATCACCCGATCGTGGCGTAATAACTGGGCTTCGCGGGCGTCGCCCTTGCGGCAACAATGAAACGTCCCTGGTGGAGAGCTTGCGAATCGGTCTAGCATGACCTCTTTCAATTGAAGCTCATGCATTCGATGACGGGGTGTCGATCATGGGAAACAGTGCCGGTGGCAGCGCCGTCGCCCGGTGACGAAACCACCACCCTCCTGACCGCCGGAGAGCGTCTCGGCTGGGTCTTCCGGGACCGGAACACGCAGCGGCGGCCCTTTCCCGAAAGGCTCCCCCTGCCACCGCCACCTCGGGTCGATCTCTCGGCCAAAGTGGTGGTCGCCCGAGCGCGGCTGCCCCGGAACCTGTTCGTCACCGCCGGCTCCGGGACGGCGGCCGCCACCATTCTGGCGTGTGTCGGCTCGATGGCCGGCGACCTGTTCCGCACACTCGGCACGGTGTCGCTGCTCGCCGGGTTGGGCGCCGCCGCCGGCGTCCTCGTCCGGTACGGCGTACTGCGCGGCCGGGCCGTCCGCACCGCCGACGAACTGCGTCAGCGGCACGAGCGGGCCGAGGCCGAATGGGCGGCCCGCAAGGCCACGTTCGAACGGCAGGAGACCGACCGGGTCGACGCGTTGCCGGAATGGGGCACCGTGTCGCCGGGACCGGACGCCCGCCGGGTCGACGTCGTGGGCGGCAACCTGTGGGGCTGGGAGGCCCTGCTGACCGTCTGCGGTACGTCGCTGCTGGCCACCCGGGGCCCCATGGTCATGGTCGACCTGTCCGGTGAGGCGGTCAGCCGGGAACTGCTGCGGGTCGCCGCCGCCAACGGGCTGACCGTCGATCTGCTGCTGCTCCCCGACGAACTGGCCGACAGCGACCTGCTCGTCGGGCTCACTCCCCGCCAGCTCGTCGACTCACTGGTGGAGTCGATCCACTCCGGACAACCGTCGACCGAGCTGGCCGGCCGGTTGATGGACGACCGGATCCTGACCGCCGTCTGCGCGGCGCTCGGCGAGCACATCTCGATGGCCAGGCTCGCCGCCGCGCTCCGGGTCCTCATGAACGAACCGGGCGACACCCCCGAGCTGACCCCCGAGGAGCGCCGGCACGTCGCCGACCGGCTCTTCGGCGACGACTACCGCCGGCACGCGCACCAGCACCTGAGCCGGCTGGAGTCGTTCGTCGAACCGCTGGCCCCGCTCGGCACCCGGCGCGACGCCCGCCCGGCCGCCGCCCTGACCTGCCTGGCCCTGGCGACCGGCGGTCGCACCGTACGTGCCGAACTGCTCGACGACCTCGTCGTGCAGTGGCTGATCCGGCGGATCGCCCACGGGCCGGCCCGACCGGGCAGCCTCGTCGTCGCCGGTGCCGACGACCTGCCCGCCCGGCACGTCGAGCGGCTGGGCGACCTCTGCGAGCGACGCGGCGTACGGCTGGTCCTGCTCCACCGCCACCTGCGCGGCCCGGTGGTGCAGGCGATCGGCGCCGGCACGGTCGGCTTCATGCGGCTCGGCAACCACGAGGAGGCCCGGCACGCCGCCGACTTCGTCGGCCGGGAACACCGGTTCGTGCTCTCCCAGCTGACCCGGACCCTGGGCGGCAACGAGACGCACACGGTCGCCGACACCGAGGGCGCGAGCGAGACCGAGGGGCACGGCACCGGGTGGGGGACGTCGGACGGCACCGGCCGCGGCGGCGGTCGCGGATCCACGCCGACCACCTGGAGCCGCAACCGGGGCTGGAACCTGAGCGAGAGCGCCAACTGGAGCGTCACCCGGAACTGGAGCCGCACCCGCAGCCTCGCCGACGGCACCAACTGGAGCGACGCCGAGAGCCGGCAGCGGGTCTACGAGTACGCCGTCGAACCGCGGACCTTCCAGGAGTTGCCCGACTACGCGCTGATCCTGGTCCGCCGCGACGACGACGGCGCCACCGTGGTCCCGACCGAGTGCAACCCGGACCTCGTCACCCTGCCCCGGGTCGGCATGGGCCCGCTGCCGTCCCCGCCGGAGGTCACGGGACCGGCCGTCGGGGGCCCGACCGCCGCCGCCCCGTTACCCGCGGCGTCCCCGCTGCCGCTCACCGCGGCGCCGCCGGCCCGGCCGCCGCGCCAACGGCCGCCATCGTGACCACCGTGTCCGCGCCCGTCGTCGCGCCCGCCGACCTGTGCCGCGTCGTCGAGGTGTTCGCGCCGGCCCCACCACCGCCCGGTGACCCGGACCGCGCCGGCAACGACCCGGACCGGCCCCGGCGGCACGCGGCGGTCGTCTCCGCCTACCACCTCGGCGTCCACGCCCCGGCCCCACCGCTGGTCTTCGGCTGGTGCCGGACAGCGCAAGGCGGCCCGGTCACCGTGCTGACCACCGCCTCGACCGCACCGACGGCACCGGTCCCGCGACCGCGCGACGCGCCACCGGCACCGCGCGGTGCCGCCGCCGGGCGGGCCGTGCCGTTGAGCTTCCCGCCCGGCAGCCGCGGCGAGCCCTGTCCCGCCGCCGACGTGGCGGGGCTCCTCGGCGCCCTGCCCGCCTGGGCCGAACTGCGCGGCGTGGTCGACGGCCTCCTCGTCGACCAGCCGACACCGGAGCCGGCCGCGCGGCGCCCCGATCTCGCCGACGGGCTGCTCGGCGCCTGGCACCGCCCCTTCGCCTGGCTGCTGGTCGCCGTACCGGTCCCGCCCGCCGACATCCGCCGCGAGGCCGACCGGGTCGCCGCCGCCGAACGCGACGCCCGGGCCCGCGCCTCGTCACCGGAGCACGCGGTACGCGCCGTCCGGCTGGAACACCGGCACCGCGAGTTGCGCGCCGCCGAGGCGACCGGCCTCTGGCGGGTACGGCTGTTCGCCGGCGGCCCCGACCCGGCCGCCGCCACGGCCGTCGCGGGTCTGCTCTGCGCCGGCGCCGACCTGACCGGACTGCCGTACGCGTTCGTCCCCGACCCAGCCCCGGTCGATCCGGCCGGCCCGCTCGACCCGGCCGCCGACGGCCCCGGAGGCGAACCGCTGCTGGCCGGTTCGCTGCTGGTCGCCGCGCTCGCCCGGCCACCCGCGGTGGAGGTGCCCGGTCTGCGGGTCGTACCCAGGCCGACCTTTGACGTCACCCCCGAGGCCGCGGACCCCGGCGGCATCGACATCGGCGAGATCCTGGACCGTGACGGAGCGCCCGCCGGCCGGCTCCGGTTGCCGGGCGCGAGCCTCAACCGGCACACCTTCGTCTGCGGGGCGACCGGCGCCGGCAAGTCGCAGACCATCCGGCACCTGCTCGACGGTGCCACCGCCGCCGGCCTGCCGTGGCTGGTCGTCGAACCGGCCAAGGCCGAATACCGCTCGATGGCCGCCCGGCTCGGTCCGGGCCGGGTCGTCGCCGTCCGGCCCGGTGACCCCGACGCCCCGCCCGTCGGCCTCAACCCGCTCGAACCCGCCGCCGGGTTCCCGCTCCAGACCCATCTCGACCTGGTCCGCGCGCTGTTCCTGGCGGCGTTCGAGGCCGACGAACCGTTCCCGCAGGTGCTGGCCGCCGCGCTGCACCGCTGCTACACCGAGCAGGGCTGGGACCTGCCGCTCGGCGCCGCCCGCACCGCCGGCCGCCGGCCCCGCCACCCCACCCTCACCGACCTCCAACGGACCGCCGAACAGGTGGTGGCCGAGATCGGGTACGGCCCGGAGATCAGCGACAACGTCCGCGGATTCGTCCGGGTCAGGCTGGCCAGCCTGCGGCTCGGCACGACCGGCCGGTTCTTCGAGGGCGGCCACCCGCTCGACCTCGACCGGCTGCTCGCCGCCCGGGTCGTGTTCGAGATCGAGGACGTCGGCGACGACCGCGACAAGGCGTTCCTGATGGGTGCCCTGCTCATCCGGCTCGTCGAACACCTGCGGGTCGCCCAGCGGCGCGACCCGGCACCCGCGCGCGCCGGGCTGCGGCACCTGAGCGTCTTCGAGGAGGCACACCGGCTGCTGCGCCGCAGCGAACGTCCGGGGCCGGCCGCCCATGCCGTCGAACTGTTCGCGTCGCTGCTCGCCGAGATCCGGGCGTACGGCGAGGGCCTGGTGATCGCCGAACAGATTCCCGCCAAGATCGCCCCGGACGTCATCAAGAACACCGCGGTCAAGGTCATCCACCGGCTGCCGGCCCGCGACGACCGGGACGCCGTCGGCGCCACCGTCAACCTGACCGAGGCGCAGTCGGCATACCTGGTCACGCTCCGGCCCGGCACCGGCGCGGTGTTCACCGACGGGATGGACCATCCGCTGCTGGTGACCGTCCCCGACGGCACCGACCGGGAAGCCGCCGCCGTGCGCACCGCACCCGTCGACACCCTGATCGGCCGGCGCAGCGTCACCTGCGGCACCGACTGCCGCGCCCGGCCCTGCGACCTGCGCCAGATGCGGCACGCCGAACACCTTCTCGAGGACCGGCCGCTGCTCGTCGTCTGGGCCGAACTCGGCGTCCTGGGACACCTGACCGGCTGGGGCAGCCCGCTGCCCGACGGCGACCTGATGGCGGAGGTCGAGGCACTGCCGGCCCGGCTGCGGCACTGCGCCCTGTCACACGCCGTCGACCGCGCCGTGGCCGCCCGCGCCCCCGTCCTCGGCTGCACCCCGGACGACCTCGCCGCGCACGTGCTGGCCACCCTGCCGGGACTGCCCGGCCGCACCGTCCGCTGCGCCGACGAGGAACCCGGGTGGTTGGCCGCGCCGTACCGGTGGGCGCTCGTCCTCGACGAACTCACCGAGGCCGTACGCGCCGACCCGGCGGCGCCGGCCCACCCTCGTACGGCCGGGTGGAACACCACCTACCAGGCCCGGATCCCGTACGCGGCCAGCGCCGACCAACTGGCGGTCGTGCGGGGCTGGTTCGCCGCCGACCAGCGCGACGGGGCCCGGCGCCGGACGACGGTGTTCGGCAACGACGACCCGCCCGCGTTGGTCGCCGCCATCGGGGCGCGTCACACCGACCCCGACTGGAACGAGCGCGTCGATGCCGCCCTGCAGCGCTTCCCGCGCTGCACCTGGCCCGCCGGATACCTCGGAGCCGCCGCATGACGGTCGAACGGGTTGCGACACCTCGGGCCCGGTGTTGCGAATCCGGCCTGGGTTCACATGGGGAAACGTATGGGCGAGCGTATCCATCGCATGTCACGTGGCCTCGACGAGCCGGCCGACAGTCCTGTCCCGCCGGACGACCCGCAATCGGGAGGTGGCGCCGGCGATGTTTCCGCTGAGACCGTGGAAGCGGATGGCGATGACAGCTTTCAGGGAATCCTCAGACGATTTCAATCAGCGGAAAGCCTAGGTGATCGACGTGCGTGCTGAGCGCAATGCGAACCGGATCGAGATTGTGCTCGACAATGATGAGGCGATGCGATTGGCCGCCTGCCTCACCGAGGCCACGGTTGGCTTGTCCCGGGCGGAATTCTTCATCCGGACCGGCTGTGCCAGAGAGGATGTCGATTCCCTCGGCCGGAAACTCGTCGACATTGCCCGAGGCGAAGTGGAAACGTTCTCCGCCGATCTGCCGGAAGGCGACGAACAGACGGAGAACCCACGTCGGCCACGTCGCTGACCGCGCAGACTTCGCGTGCCGGTCAGCGGCCCTCGGCCTGGTCCATCGCGCGGTAGATGCGCTGCTCCGACACCGGGTAAGGGGTGCCGAGCGCCTGCGCGAACACGTTCACCCGCAGTTCCTCGATCATCCAGCGGATGTCGCGTACGTCGGCGTCGGCCCGGCGGCTCGGCGGCAGGGCGGCCAGCATCTCGTCGTACTCCTTGCGCACCTGGTCGATGCGGGCCTGCTGCTCCCGGTCGCGTTGCGGGTTCTGGGACAGCCGGTCCAGCCGTCGCTCGATCGCCGTCAGGTAGCGGGGCAGGGCGGCCAGCCGCGCGTAGCCGGTGTCGGTGATGAAGCCCCGGTGGACCAGCGCCGACAACTGCGCCCGGATGTCGGCCAGCGCGGCGACCAGGGTGAGGCTGGACGTACGCCCCAACCGCTGCTCGACGGCGTAGGCGGTGCTCAGCACCTTCTGGGTACGGCCGATCACCTCGACGACGGTGTCGACGAGGTCGGCGCGTACCCGGTCACGGAGCGCCGCGAACCCGGCGGCGTCCCAGGCGGGGCCGCCGGCGGCGTCGACGAGGTGGTCGACGGCGGCACCGGCGGCGTCGTCGATCAGGTCGACGACGCTGCGGTGCGGGTTGCGGCTCAGGGCGAGCTTGGCCTCGTTGGACAGCCGGCCCTGGAGGAACTTGACCGGGGAGGCGACGGTGAGCCGCAGCAGCCTGCGGGTGCCGGCGCGCATCGCGGTCCGCTGCTCCAGCTCGGTCTCGAAGACCCGCAGGGCGACGGTGTCGCCCTCGTCGACCAGGGCCGGGTAGGCGGTGACCAGGTAGCCGGCGCGTACCTGCTCCACAGTGGACGGGATCGTGCCGAGGTCGGCCCAGTCGGTCAGCCCGGACCGTTCGATGTCGCCCGCCGCGGCGGCGACGGTCTGGCGTACCTCGGTCTTGAGCTGCTGTTGCAGCGCCGGCAGGCTCTTGCCCTCGGCGACCGGCCGGTCGTCGTCGCCGAGCACCCGGTAGGTGACCCGCAGGTGGTCGGGGATGCGGGACCGGTCCCACTCCTGCGGGGCGACGGTGACCCCGGTCATCCGGCGTAGCTCACGGGTGACCGCGTCGAGCAGCGGCTCCTGGCCGGGGGTGATCCGGGCCAGCACCGCCCGCGCGTAGTCGGGCACCGGTACGAAGTTGCGCCGGGTGGCCTTCGGCAGCGAGCGGATCAGCGCGACGACGAGTTCCTCGCGCAGGCCGGGCACCTGCCAGTCGAAGTCGTCGGCCCGGACCTGGTTGAGTACCGGCAGCGGGATGTCGACGGTGACGCCGTCGGTCGGCTTGCCGGGCTCGAACTCGTATTTCAGTGGCAACTGGAAGCCGTCGGAACGCCACACGTCCGGATAGTCGGCCGGGTCGACGCCGCCCCGGCCGGCGTTGACCAGCATCTCCCGGTCGAAGGTGAGCAGTTCCGGCTTCTCCCGGCGAACCCGCTTCCACCAGGTGTCGAAGTGCCGGCCGGAGACGACGTCGGCCGGAATCCGCTGGTCGTAGAAGTCGAAGAGGGTCTGGTCGTCGACGAGGATGTCGCGGCGGCGGGCCCGGTGTTCGAGTTCCTCGATCTCGCCGAGGAGCGCCCGGTTGGCGGCGAAGAACGCGTGGCTGGTCTGCCAGTCGCCCTCGACCAGGGCGTGCCGGATGAACAGTTCCCGGGACAGCGCCGGGTCGATCCGGCCGAACTGGATTTTGCGCGAGGTGACCAGCGGTATCCCGTACAGGGTCACCTTCTCGTACGCGACGACCGACGCCTGCTTCTTCTCCCAGTGCGGTTCGCTGTAGCTGCGCTTGACCAGGTGGCCGGCGAGCGACTCGGCCCATTCCGGTTCGATGCGGGCGGCGATGCGGCCCCACAGCCGGGACGTCTCGACCAGCTCGGCGACCATCACCCAGCGTGGCGGTTTGCGGAACAGTGCCGATCCGGGGAACAGGGCGAACCTGGCGCCCCGGGCGCCGAGGTAGTCGTTGCGCCCGCCCCGGCCGGTGTCGGTGGGCTTGCTCTTCTCGTCCCGCACGCCGAGGTGCGACAGCAGGCCGGCGAGCAGCGACTGGTGGACGCGCTGCGCGTCGGCCGGCTGCTCGTTGACGGTCACGTCGAGCGTGCGGGCCACCTGGCGCAGCTGCGAGTGGATGTCCTGCCACTCCCGCACCCGCAGGTAGTTGAGGTGTTCGGCCTTGCACATCCGCCGGAACGAGCTGGACGACCGCTCCTGCTGCTGCTCGCGCAGGTAGCGCCACAGGTTGAGGTACGTCGCGAAGTCGGACTCCTTGTCGACGAACCGCGCGTGCATCTGGTCGGCCTGGGCCTGCTGGTCCGCCGGCCGTTCCCGGGGGTCCTGGATGGACAGTGCGGCGGCGATCACCATGACCTCGGCGACGCAGCCGTTGCGGTCGGCCTCGAGCACCATCCGGGCCAGCCGCGGGTCGACCGGCAGTTGGGCGAGACGCCGGCCGAGCGCGGTCAGCCGGCGGCGCGGGTCGTCCTGCGCCGGGTCGATCGCGCCGAGTTCGTGCAGCAGCGCCACCCCGTCGGCGACGTTGCGGCGGTCCGGCGGGTCGATGAACGGGAACGCGGCCAGGTCGCCCAGACCGATCGAGGTCATCTGGAGGATGACCGACGCGAGGTTGGTACGCAGGATCTCCGGATCGGTGAACTCGGGCCGGGACAGGAAGTCCTGCTCGTCGTAGAGCCGGATGCAGATGCCGTCCGACGTACGACCGCAGCGGCCCTTACGCTGGTTGGCCGATGCCTGCGAGACCGGCTCGATCGGCAGCCGCTGCACCTTCAGCCGGTGGCTGTAGCGGGAGATCCGGGCGGTGCCGGGGTCGACGACGTACTTGATGCCGGGCACCGTCAGCGACGTCTCGGCGACGTTGGTGGCCAGCACCACCCGCCGGCCGCCGTGCGGCTGGAAGACCCGGTGCTGCTCGGCGGTCGACAGCCGGGCGTACAGCGGCAGCACCTCGGTGTTCCGCAGGTCGAGGCGGTTCAGCGCGTCGGCGGTGTCGCGGATCTCCCGTTCGCCGCTGAGGAAGACCAGGATGTCGCCCGGCCCCTCGGCGGACAGTTCCCCGACCGCGTCGCAGATCGCCTGGATCTGGTCGCGTACGACGTCGGTGTCGGTGTCGTCCTCCTCCGCCTCGGTCTCGAGGACCAGCGGCCGGTAGCGGACCTCGACCGGGTACGTCCGCCCGCTGACCTCGATCACCGGGGCGTCGCCGAAGTGCCGGGAGAACCGCTGCGGGTCGATGGTCGCCGAGGTGATGACGACCTTGAGGTCGGGTCGGCGGGGGAGAAGTTGCCGCAGGTAGCCGAGGATGAAGTCGATGTTGAGGCTGCGCTCGTGCGCCTCGTCGATGATCAACGTGTCGTACTGGCGGAGCAGCCGGTCGTGCTGCAACTCGGTGAGCAGGATGCCGTCGGTCATCAGCTTGACCATGGTCGACTCGCCGACCCGGTCGCTGAACCGCACCTTGAACCCGACCGTCTCACCGAGTTGCGTGCCCAGCTCCTCGGCGATCCGGTCGGCGACCGTACGCGCCGCGAGCCGGCGCGGCTGCGTGTGCCCGATCAGCCCGCGTACCCCCCGCCCCAGCTCCAGACAGATCTTGGGAAGCTGGGTGGTCTTGCCGGAGCCGGTCTCGCCGGCGACGATCACCACCTGGTGGTCGCGGATCGCGGCGGCGATCTCGTCCCGGCGGTCGCTGACCGGCAACTGCGGCGGGTAGCTGACCGCCGGCACCGCCGCCCGCCGGGCGGCCAGCCGCGACTCCGCCCGGTCGACCTCGCCGGCGATCTCGACCAGCGCGGCGGCCCGCCGCTCCCGGTCGCGGATCTTCCGAATGCCGTCGACCCGCCGCTGGAGGCGGTGCTGATCGCGCGGCATCAGTTCGGGCAGGCGGGCCAGCAGGTCGGACAACCCGCCAGAATGGCTGGTCGGGGCATCCTGGCGGTCGGCCGGCGGATGCGTGCTGTCGGCCGGCGGATTCGTGTGGTCGGCCGGGTGGAGCCGTCGGTCGGTCGGACTGCTCGTCGGATCGGGCGTGGAGCGGGCGGGCGGCGGAGTCTGCATGTCGTCGCCAAGAATAGGCATGCCCGGGGCGGGACGGCTTCCGGTTATCCCTCGACAACCACCTGGTGGTCGGTCGCCGCCGGCTCGACGAAGCGGATCAGGCGCTCGGCCACCCCGGTCACCGCGGCCCGGGTGCCGCGCGGCAGCCGGCCGAACGGGGTGACCGTGACGGTCGCCACCCGACGGCTGACCCGGGTCGCCCAGACCCCCGCCACGAAGCCGTCGACCAGCACCGTCGGCAGCCAGCGCAGGTTGGCGCGTACGTAGACCCGGTCCCGGTACGCGTCGGGCAGGATCCGGGTACGGCGGCCCGCCGCGTACGCCAGCAACGCGCTGTCGAACGCCGGCAGGAACCGCACCGGAACCTCGCCGTCCGGGCCGGGCCGGGGCGCGTCGGGCAGGTCGTACAGCACCCGCCCGTCCTCGTCGGCGAACCGGACCAGCTCGGCGCCGATCCGGTCGACGGCCGCCCGCACCACCGGCACCCGGACCCCGAGCCAGTACGCGACGTCGTCGGCACCGGCCGGCCCGAACGCCCGAAGATGCCGCCGCACCGCCATGTCGTGGGCCACGTCCGGGTCCAGGTCGCCGGATTCCGCGGCGGCCCGGTAGGCGGCCGGCGTCCGGGCCGCCCACCGCCCGTCGGCCGGCACCCGCACCAGCGCCGGCGAGGCCCGCAGGACCCGCCACCGGTACGCCCGCTGCGCCGCCACCTCGGCATCGCTCAACCCGCCCGGATGCGCCTCGACCCACGCCTCGACGAAGTCGTGCAGCTCGTCGCCGGTGCGGGACTGCCCGGCGTACGCCAGCAGATCGCCGAGCAGCCGGTCCGCGCCGGCCGTACGGGCCACCTTGAGCCCCTGCCACCCGTCGACACCGGACCCGGTGGCGACGACCGCGTACGCGGGGTGCTCGCGGGCGCTGACCAGGTGCAGGGTGCGGCGCAGCAGAATGCCGGTGACCAGGTCGCCCCGATCGAGCGCGGCCCACAGTTCGTCGCCCGTGAAGTCCCGCCGCCGCGACCACAGCGCGACCGGCGGCGACGTCCACTGCTGGGCCTGGATCGCGCCGACGGACTCGACGGTTTCGGTGAGCGGGCCGTCGAACGGGTCGATCAGCCCCTGCCGGGCCAGGAGCGCCCGGTTCAGCGCCCGCGCCGACAGCGGCCCGTCTCCCTCGCTTCGCTCGGTCACGTGACACCTCGCTCCGCTCGGCGGTCACGTGACTTGGGGCTGAGCCGACTGGTTCCCTCGCTTCGCTCGGTCACGTGACACCTCGCTCCGCTCGGCGGTCACGTGACTTGGGGCTGAGCCGACTGGTTCCCTCGCTTCGCTCGGTCACG
>NZ_JBFBCH010000008.1:229710-286297 GCF_040683055.1 Polymorphospora sp. NPDC051019
CGTGACACCTCGCTCCGCTCGGCGGTCACGTGACCTGGGGCTGAGCCTGTCGGTTCCCTCGCTGCGCTCGGTCACGTGACACCTCGCTCCGCTCGGCGGTCACGTGACTTGGGGCTGAGCCTGCTGGTTCCCTCGCTGCGCTCGGTCACGGGACCAGCCTGCCACGTCCGTCCGACGGGACGGAGCTGGCGGTCGAACAATTGTTCGAATAGGGTCGACGTGGGGCCGAGGCGGCGGTTGATCGCGTGTGACACCTTCGCACCGAGGGTCCTCGGGTCCGCGCCGGGCGCGGGGTCGTCCGTCCAGTGAGGAGCGCGCAACGTGCCGACCGGCGCAACCATTGGCAGCGCGGCCGAGTGGGGCTCCGCGCCGGACCGTGGAGCCGTCGGCCAGTCGCGTTCCATCGCCGCCGTCGAGCGGGCGATGGACGTGCTCCTGCTTTTCGGCCGCAGCGGCCAGGCCGACCTGGGCGTCACCGAGATCGCCACGGCGCTCGGGCTGACCAAGGCCGCCGTGCACCGCATCCTGACCGCGTTGCGCAGCCGGGACCTCATCGTCCTCGACCCCACCACCCACCGCTACGCCCTCGGGCACGCCGCGGTGGCGCTCGGCCGTGCCTACCTGGCCCGCACCGATCTGCGTACGGCTGCCGGGCCGGAACTGCGCGGGCTGTCGGACCTCACCGGCGAGACCGCCACGCTGTCGCTGCGGCGTGGCGACACCCGCCTCCACGTCGACCAGGCGGTCCCCGACCAGGAGGTGCGGCTCGAACTCGACGTCGGCGTGCCGTATCCGCTGCACGCCGGCGGCCCGTCGAAGGCGTTCCTGGCCTTCCTCGACGACGTGCAGATCAGCGCCTATCTGTGCCGGCGCCGGCTGGCCAGGGTCACCGACCGCACCATCACCGACCCGGTGCGGTTGCGGGCCGAGATCGC
The DNA here is from genome assembly GCF_040683055.1 of Polymorphospora sp. NPDC051019. Classification (NCBI taxonomy): domain Bacteria; kingdom Bacillati; phylum Actinomycetota; class Actinomycetes; order Micromonosporales; family Micromonosporaceae; genus Polymorphospora; species Polymorphospora sp. NPDC051019. Next base: position 230,646 of record NZ_JBFBCH010000008.1, read on the forward strand.
GAGCATCCGTTCGCTGGGCTATTCGACCTCGTACGGCGAGTGCCGGACCGGCGCCGCCTCGATCGCGGCGCCGGTGTTCGGGCACGACTGCCGGGTGGCCGCGGTCATCGGCGTCTCCGGCCCGGAGGACCGCTTCCGGCCCGACACGGTCGACGCGACCGAGGCGCTGCTGGCGGCGACCGCCCGCATCTCCGACCAACTGGGCTACCGCGCCGCCTGACCCGGCGCATTCCGTACCGCGTCCCCGCGATCCTGCGGTGCCGCCCAGGCGGCGGGCGACAATCGCAAGATCGTGGGGACGGCGCTCAGGCGGCGGTGGTCCAGATGGCCGCGAAGGCGGCGGCCTCACCGGCGAGCCAGCGCTCGACCTGATCGGTCTTGACGCTCGTGTCGCGGCGGTGTGCGACCCCCCGCCGCACGTCGACCAGGACCGGCTCGGCGTGCGGGAGGACCTGGCCCATGTGCCGGGCCATCAGGTGCAGGGTGGCGATGACCGCCTCGTTGCTGGGCGGCTGCTCGTCGAGGTGCAGCCGGACCGCCTCGGCGCGGCCGTCGGCGTAGCGCAGCCCGAGATGGGGGTTGATCTTCACGGGGAGGCCGCCGAGCATGCCGAGGGCGTCGTGGGTCTGGGCGAGTTGGACGGTGTCCGGCTCGTCCAGCGACCGCAACCAGGCCAGCGCGCCGGGCACCAGCGCCTCGTAGAGCGGGCGCCAGCGCGGCTTGACGAGATCGACGACCGCGGACAGGTGGGTGCCCCCGGTGTGGAACGCGATGTCGGTCTTCAGCGCCTTGACGAGTTGACCGTGCGGGTTGAACCCGGACCGGCTGGCCCGCTGCCGGCGCAGCCCACCGACGAAGGTCGCCTTGGCGGGGCCGGTGCGATCGACGTAGCGGGTGAAACCGAGCAGTGTCGCGTAGGGCGTAGGGGTGTCGGTGGCGGTCGGGCTCACTGAAGTCCTCCCAGGTCAGCGGGCGGATTAGTACATACATTCTAATCGACTGGCGCCGCTTCGCCCAGGGTTTCTCGCCCCCGATCGACCCCCTCTTCACGGCCCGGTGACCCGGTTCGGACGGGTACGGTGTCGGCCTCGATCGTCTGCGGTTCGGGCACCCGACACGCCGTGCCCGGAGGGGCTGAGCCGCAGACGATCACCGCGACCCGGGCGGGAGGAGACCGCCACCGCCCATGGCAACGTGGTCGGCTCGCCACACGAGGATGGCCTGATGTACGAAGTCGTGATCCGGCGTCGGGAGGCCACCGACCTCGACGCCTGCGTCGAAGCGCTCCGTGCCGTCCATGACGCCGACGCCTACCCGTTGAACTGGCCCACGGATCCACACCGATGGCTCACCCCGGCACGATTGCTGCGGGCATGGATCGCCGAATGCCCGCGCGGCACCATCGCCGGCCACGTCGCAGTCCAACGCGCCCCTGACGCCACCGGGAACCAGATGCCGAGTCCCGGCGCGGAGTTGTCCCGGCTCTACGTCACCCCGGCCGCCCGCCGCCGCGGCGTCGCCACCGCGCTGCTGCACCGGGCGCGCTCGTGGGCGGCGGAGCACCGCCACCAGCTGACGCTGAACGTCACGGACGACCGCCGCTCCGCCGCCGTCGCCTTCTACGAAGCCGACGGCTGGCGGCACTCCCACACCGAAGACGCCGACTGGACCACCCCCGACGGAACGCCGGTGAAGCTGCGCCACTATGTCCTCGGCGGCGAGGAGCGCTGACCCGGACCGCAGTGGCCGGGCCGCCGCGACGCGGCGATCAAGGAGATGTCGTGGGTGGTATGTCCCTTGTCGCCGACAACAAGTCCTTGATCGGCGACAAGGCGGGCGCGGGGCGCGGAGCCCGGGAGCGGGAGGGGTCAGACCGTCTGGAGGGGGCCGACCTCGGTGATCCGGATGACGGCGGCGCCGGCCTCGTCCGACGCCGCCAGGTCGACCTCGGCGCTGATGCCCCAGTCGTGGTCACCCTCGGGGTCGTCGAAGATCTGCCGTACGGTCCACCGCTCGCGCCCCTGCTCGATCAGCAGCAGCGCGGGGCCGCGCGCGTCCGGGCCGGTGCCCAGCGACTCGTGCTCGTCGAAGTACGGCTCGACGGCGTCCGCCCAGGCGTCGGCGTTCCAGCCGTCGGCCGCGTCCAGTTCGCCGAGGTCGTCCCACCGGCGCAGCGCCGCCAGTTCGACCCGGCGGAACAGGGCGTTGCGGACCAGGACCCGGAAGGCACGCAGGTTGCGGGTGACGGCCGGCGGCCGCTCGTCGAGGACCTTCTCCACCTCTTCGGCGGGGTTGCGCAGCCGCTCCCATTCGTCGATGAGGCTGGAGTCGACCTGGCGGACCAGTTCGCCGAGCCACTCGATGAGGTCGACCAGTTCCTCGGTCTTGGCGTCCTCGGGCACCGTCTGCCGCAGCGTCTTGTACGCGTCGGCGAGGTAACGCAGCACCAGTCCCTCGGAGCGGGACAGGCTGTAGAAGCCGACGTACTCGACGAAGGTCATCGCCCGCTCGTACATGTCGCGGACGACGGACTTGGGGGAGACCTCGTAGTCGGCGACCCACGGGTGGCCGCGCCGGTACATCTCGTACGCCGCGTCGAGCAGTTCGGCGAGCGGCTTGGGGTGGGTGACCTCCTCCAGCAGCTCCATCCGGGCCTCGTACTCGATCCCCTCGGACTTCATCGCCGCCACGGCCTCGCCGCGTGCCTTGAACTGCTGCGCCGACAGCACCTGCCGGGGGTTGTCGAGGATGGACTCGATGACCGACAGCACGTCGAGGGCGTACGACGGCGACTCGGCGTCGAGCAGTTCGATCGCGGCCAGCGCGAACGGCGACAGCGGCTGGTTGAGCGCGAAGTCGAACTGGAGGTCGACGGTGAGCCGTACGGAGCGGCCCTCCTCGTCGGGGGTGTCGAGACGTTCGACGACGCCACCGGCGAGCAGTGCCCGGTAGATGGCGATCGCCCGCCGGATGTGCCGGCGCTGGGCGGGCCGGTCCTCGTGGTTCTCGGTCAGCAGGTGCCGCATCGCGACGAACGCGTCGCCGGGCCGGGCGATGACGTTGAGCAGCATCGAGTGGCTGACCTGGAAGCTCGACGTCAGCGGCTCGGGTTCGGCGGCCACCAGGCGTTCGAAGGTGGGCTGCGCCCAGCCGATCGCCCCCTCCGGCGGCTTGCGGCGCACCACCTTGCGCCGCTTCTTCGGGTCGTCGCCGGCCTTGGCCAGCGCCTTCTCGTTCTCGATGACGTGTTCGGGCGCCTGCACCACCACGGTGCCGATGGTGTCGAAGCCGGCCCGGCCGGCGCGGCCGGCGATCTGGTGGAACTCGCGGGCCTTGAGCAGCCGGGTCCGGACACCGTCGTACTTGGACAGTCCGGTGAACAGCACGGTGCGGATCGGCACGTTGATGCCGACGCCGAGGGTGTCGGTGCCACAGATGACCTTGAGCAGGCCGGCCTGGGCCAGGGTCTCCACCAGCCGCCGGTATTTCGGCAGCATGCCGGCGTGGTGCACGCCGATGCCGTGCCGGACCAGCCGGGACAGCGTACGCCCGAAGCCGGCGGTGAACCGGAAGTTGCCGATCGCCTCGGCGATCATGTCCTTCTCGGCCCGCGTGGCGACGTTGACGCTCATCAGCGCCTGCGCCCGCTCCAGCGCCGCCGCCTGGGTGAAGTGCACCACGTAGACCGGGGACTGCTTGGTGCTCAGCAACTCTTCCAGGGTCTCGTGCAGCGGCGTCATCGCGTACGAGAACATCAGCGGGACCGGCCGCTCGGCCGACTTCACGACGGCGGTCGCCCGCCCGGTGCGCCGGGTCAGGTCGTCCTCGAACCGGGTGACGTCGCCCAGCGTCGCCGACATGAGCACGAACTGCGCCTGCGGCAGTTCGATCAGCGGCACCTGCCAGGCCCAGCCCCGGTCCGGCTCGGCGTAGAAGTGGAACTCGTCCATGACGACCAGGCCGACGTCCGCGCGTTCGCCGTCGCGCAGCGCGATGTTGGCCAGGATCTCGGCGGTGCAGCAGATGATCGGGGCGTCCTCGTTGACGCTGGCGTCGCCGGTCAGCATCCCGACGTTCTCGGCGCCGAAGACCTCGCACAGGTCGAAGAACTTCTCCGACACCAGCGCCTTGATCGGCGCCGTGTAGAACGACACCCGGTCGTCGGCCAGCGCGGCGAAGTGGGCCCCGGCCGCCACCAGGCTCTTGCCCGAGCCGGTCGGGGTGTTGAGGACGACGTTGGCCCCGGACACGATCTCGATCAGCGCCTCTTCCTGGTGCGGGTAGAGGGCGAAGCCGCGGCTGTCGGCCCAGCCGGCGAAAGCGTCGAAGAGCGTGTCGGGGTCGGGGGCGGCGGGGATCCGGGTGGTCAGCGTCATGGCCGGTCCATGGTGCCCGAAATGCGCAACCCCTCGCCAGCCGGGCGGTCCGGGCCGGTCACGGCAGGCTCCGCGACGCGGCGGAACACCAGGTCGAAGATCTGCCGGCCGGCGCGTACGCCCCGGTGCTCGAACTTGGTCAGCGGCCGGTGCGCGGGCCGCGGCGCGAACCCCTCGGCGGTGTTGACCAGCCCCGGGTCGGCGTCCAGTGTCGCCAGCATCGCGTCGGCGTACGGCGCCCAGTCGGTCGCGCAGTGCAGCACCCCGCCCGGCCGCAGCCGGCTGCGCAGCAGCGCGACCGGCGCCGGCTGGATCAGCCGCCGCTTGTGGTGCTTCAGCTTCGGCCACGGGTCGGGGAAGTAGACGTGCACCGCGTCCAGCGAGTCCGGCTCCAGCATGTCGCGGGCCAGGTCGAGGGCGTCGCCGCGGGCGATCCGTACGTTGGTCAGCCCGCGCTCGCGCACCAGCGCGAGCAGGTTGGCGATGCCCGGCACGTGCACCTCGACGGCCAGGTAGTCGCGCCGCGGGTCGGCCGCCGCCATCGCCGCCGTCGCGTCGCCCATCCCGGAACCGATCTCCAGCACCAGCGGGGCGTGGCGGCCGAACAGCGCCTCCCGGTCGAGCCGCCCGGCGCCGACGACCAGCCCGTGGAGCGGCCACCCGTGGTCGAGCGCGTCGTCGAGCCGGGTCGTCATCCGGCCCTGCCGGGTGTGGAACGACCGGACCGACGTCCCGCCGCCGCCCACGCGGTGCTGCCGGGCCGGCCCGGCGTCGGCCGGTGGCCGGTCCGGTGCGGTTGCCGGTGGGCTCACGTCGAGGAAGGTCACAGACAGATGAGCGTACGCATCCGAAGGGTGCGTCCGGCGGCCGGGGGATGCGAAAATCACCCGGTACGGCAGACACCGGACACCCCCGCCCGGCGCTGCCCGACGGAGGGGTCCCCAGATGACCGAGCGGAGCGTGGGCACCGGCATGCCCAGCCCCCTGTCGCGTCCCGGCCGGGGCCGGCGCGCCGTCCTGTCCGGCGTGGCCGCCGCCGCGCTGCTACTGCCACCGGTGCTCCTGCTCACACCCCCGGCCCCGGCGTGGGCGGCCGACGTCTACGTCGAGCTCAACCCGAGCACGGTCGAGGCCGGCTACCTCGTCGGCATCCGGGCGAGCTGCCGGGAGAACACCGAGCCGGCGACCGTCGAGTCGGACGCGTTCGCCGACAAGGTCACCGTCGAGCCGCAGCTCGACCTGCTGACCGCCGCCGCGACGGTGCCCGAGGACCGGTCGGCGCGGCCGTACCGGGTGAAGTTGACCTGTCCGGACGGGCGGGTCGCCACCGCCGTGCTCAACGTGGTCCAGCCGGGCCGGCCGAGCGAGGGCCCGGCCACCGGCTTCGGCGGCACGGCCGGCGACAACCCCGGCAGCCTGCTGCTCGGCGCCGGACTGGCCACCGTCGCGGCCGGGGTGGCGCTCGGTGTCTTCACCTCCCGCCGGCAACGGGCCTGACCACCGTGTTCAAGCTGCGCCGGCCGCGTCTGGCCGCGGTGGTCGTGATCGTCGGGCTGGTCGTCACCGCCGCCGGCCTGTCCGAGACCGGACTGCTGCACAACCTGTTCGCCGGGCCGGACAAGCCGCCGCCGCGCGAGTTTCCGGTGATGGAACCCAGCCGCCCGATCCGGCTGGCGATCCCGTCCCTGAAGATCCGCGCCGACGTGCACGGCCTCGGCCTCGCCGACGACGGCTCGATCGCCGTACCGCCGCTGCACCGGCACCGGCAGGCCGGCTGGTACGACCGCGGCCCGACCCCGGGCGAGTTCGGGCCGGCGATCATCGTCGGGCACGCCGACACCCGGGACGGCCCGTCGATCTTCCACGAGCTGCCCCGGATCCGCCCCGGCGCGAAGATCGAGGTGACCCGGCGGGACCGGAGCGTCGGCATCTTCGAGGTCAACTCGGTGGAGAGCTTCGACAAGAAGAAGCTGCCCGCCGAGCGGGTGTACGGCGACTACGCCCGCCCCGGCCTGCGGCTGATCACCTGCGGCGGCGAGTTCCGGGGCGGCGGCATCGGCTACGTCGACAACGTGGTCGTCTTCGCGTCGCTGGTCGACACCCGCGACCCGTGACCCGGTCGCGCGCCCGGCCCGGCGCCGGGGCCGGCCGGGTGTGCCCGGCCGGTGCGGCGGGCCCGGGTCAGGAGGCCGCAGGGACCTGCTGGACGACCTCGAACTCGAGCAGGTTGGCGCCGGTGGCGACCGGCTTGGCGCGTTCGCCGGCGTGCGCCTCCCGCGCCGACCCGCCGGCCCACGCCTGGTATGCCTCCTCGGACTCCCACCTCGTGTAGACGAAGTAGCGGGACTCGCCGGCGACCGGGCGCAGCAGTTCGAAGCCGAGGAAGCCGGGGGAGTTCTCGACCGCACCGGCCCGGGCGGCGAAGCGGCGCTCGAGTTCGGGGCCGGCACCCTCGGGCACCTCGATCGCGTTGATCTTCACGACAGCCATGGCTCCACCCTACGGGTGGCCTCACGGCCCGGCGGCGGGTGCCGTGGGCGGCGTGCCACCCTCGGTCAGGTCGACCACGATCGGGGCGTGGTCGGACGGGCCCTTGCCCTTGCGGGCCTCCCGGTCGACGTACGCGCCGCCGACCAGGGCGGCCAGGTCGCCGGAGGCGTAGACCAGGTCGATGCGCATGCCCTTGTTCTGGTGGAACATCCCGGCCCGGTAGTCCCAGTACGTGTACGGGTGCGGGCCCTTCATCGGGGTCGGCACCACGTCGGTCAGGCCGAGCCGGCGCAGTTCGGCCAGCGCCTCCCGTTCCGGCGGGGTGACGTGGGTCGAGCCGACGAACAGCGCGGGATCCCAGACGTCGGCGTCGGTGGGCGCGACGTTGAAGTCACCGCAGACCGCCAGCGGGCCGCGGGCCAGATCGTCGGCGAGCGCGTCGCGCAGGGCGGCCAGCCAGGTCAGCTTGTAGAGGAAGTGCGGGGAGTCGGGGGTGCGGCCGTTGGGGACGTACACCGACCAGACCCGGACCCCGGCGCAGGTCGCGGCGACCGCACGGGCCTCCGGGTCGGGGAAGCCGGGTTCGTCGCGGAACCCGCGGGTGACGTCGTCGAGCCCGACCCGGGACAGCACGGCCACCCCGTTCCAGCGGCCGTCGCCGTGCGCGGCCACCGTGTAGCCCAGCTCGCCGACCTCGGCGGTGGGGAACGCGGTCGCCGCGCACTTGGTCTCCTGGAGACAGAGCACGTCGGGGCGGGTGGTGGCCAGCCAGTCGAGCAGGCGGGGGAGCCGGGCCTTGACGGAGTTGACGTTCCAGGTCGCCAGACGCATGTCCCCAGCCTGCCCGATCGGCCGGCACCGGGCGGTGCCGGTCAGCCGTTCGGCGAGTCGCCCGGGCGGGTCTGTTCGGCCAGGAAACGCTCCAGCTCGGCGCCCAGCTCGTCGGCGGTGGGCAGCGGGCCGGTCTGGTCGGCGAGCAGGTTGGTGCCCTGCCGGCCCCGGGTGAACGCGTCGTACTGCTCCTCCAGGGCGTGCACGAGCGCCCCGGCCTCGTCGGTCTGGGTGATCTGCCGGTCGATGTCGCCCCGCACCACCTCGGCCGCCGTACGCAGCCCCTCGGTCGGCAGCAGCAGGCCGGTGGCCCGCGACACCGACGTCAGCAGCACCTCGGCCGCCGCCGGGTATTCGGCCTGGGCCACGTAGTGCGGTACGTGCACGGCGAAGCCCATCGCGTCGCGGCCCTGCTCGGCCAGCCGGAACTCGACCAGGTGGCCGGCACTGCCCGGCACCTGGACGCGTTGCAGCCACGGCTCGTGGCCGGCGATCAGTTCCCGGCGGCTGGCGTGCGCGGTCACCCCGGTGGGCCGGGTGTGCGGCACCGCCATCGGGATCGCGGTCAGCCCGACGGTGAGCCGTACGCCGAGCCGCTCGACCAGCGCGATGACGGCGGCGCTGAACCGTTCCCACTGCAGGTCCGGCTCCGGGCCGGTCAGCAGCAGGAAGGGGGTGCCGGCGTCGTCGTCGAGCAGGTGCAGCCGCAGGCGCGGTTCGTCGTAGCTCTCCCAGTGGTCCTCGACGAAGATCATCGTGGGTCGCCGGGAGCGGTAGTCGAGCAGTTGGTCGATGTCGAAGGTGGCCAGCACCCGACCCTGGAGGGTGCCGAGCAGGTGCTCTCGGGCGATCCGGGTCGCGTTGCCGGCGTCGACGAACCCGGTGAGCGCCTGCACCAGAACCGGTTCGCCCAGTTCGGGCAGGTCTTCGGTGAGCTCGTACAACTCGTGTGGATCGAGCACCGGTCAGAACCTCCTCTTGAGGGCGTGTCGCGGGGCGGCAACCCCGCCGGTGGAAACGCTGACCCCATCCTCGTGCATTCCATCGGACCGTGCCGCGTCCCCTCCCTCATCCGGGTTCCGGCGGACCCCGTCGGGACGGCGGCGGGTCGGACGGGGGCGAATCCGACTACACATTGCTCACCTGTCGAACGCGTTGCGTAGCAACGGTTCCGGCGTGATCGGGCCGGACTGCCCCGCGCGGTGGACCCGGGCGGCGCGGGTCGTGCCACCGGTGGTCGACCGAATGGGGGAGGGGGGTGCTCGTCGCTCTCCGTGCTGGATGGTTCGAAGGTAAATGCCTGCCTGGCTGTGCAAAGTGCAGCTTTCCCGGGATGCCGGTCTTGCGGGCTTTTTGACCTGGCGTTCGCGCGTGTTGGCGGCTGACCGATTCATCGATCAAAATTGTGATGAGCGCCACAAGATCACTCTGCGTAGTTGCTGATCGTTGTGCCTAGCCTCGTCGGATGCGTGACGACCACACACTTGAAACCGAGTCCGGCGCCGCAGGCACCACTGACCATTCGGCCGAGGTCCCCTCGGTCGATCCGGTTACCGGCGCACCCACCCCGACCCGGCGCACCCGGCAGGCCCTCGGGGAACTGCTCGACCGGTCCAGCGACACCCTCCACGAGCTGGTCGCCCGGTCCGACCGGACCGTCGAGCGCTTCCGTGTCCACACCGGAGCCATGCTCACCGCCGTACGGACCGACCCGCGCGTGCGCGCCCTGCGCAACCACCCCCGGGTCGAAGCCGTCCTCGACAACCCCCGGGTCCGTGAACTGGCCGGCCGGCAGAGCCCGACCCGGCTCGCCCTGGCCATCGGCGTCATCTGCTGCCTCGGCCTCGTCGCCTTCGCCGAGACCCGCGCCGCGACCGTCGAGCGCCGGCTCCCCTCCGACGTCGCCGCCGCCCAGACCCGCGCCGACGAGGTCCGCTCCCGGGCCGGCCAGCCCGCCTCGCGCTCGCTCGAACGCCAGCCGGGCGCCGACGCCGCCGACACCACCCGACAGGCGGAGTCGGGCGACGACCGCGCGTCCGGCCGGGCCGCCGGCACCTCCGACACCTCCGACGGGCAGGACACGCCGGCCGAGACGGTCGAGGCCGAGGCACCCGCCATCCCGGAACGGGTCGCCCCCGTCGCCGGCCTGTCCCAGGTCCAGATGGACAACGCCCTCGCCATCGTCCGGGCCGGCCACGACCTGGACATGCCGCGCCGCGCCCACATCATCGCCGTCGCGACCGCGATGCAGGAGAGCAACCTGCTCAACCGCGCCAGCGAGGTGCTGCCCGAGTCGAAGAACTACACCCACCAGGGCACCGGCTGGGACCACGACTCCGTCGGCCTCTTCCAGCAGCGCACCAGCACCGGCTGGGGTCCGGTCGCCAAGCTGATGGACCCGACCTACTCGGCGACCCAGTTCTACAAGGCACTCGCCCGGGTGCCGGGCTGGGAGCAGATGCGGCTCACCGTCGCCGCCCAGACCGTGCAGGTGTCGGCGTTCCCGGAGCACTACGCCAAGCACGAGGGCAACGCCACCGCCGTCGTCGACGCCATCATCGACCGGTCCTAGAAGGACGGTCCACCGGACGCCGGGTCACCGGGACCGGCGTCCGGTGACCGGGCCGACGTGTGGCCGGCCGGCGGTACGGGTAGAAGCCTCCTACCCGACCGGCAGGAGGCCGACATGTCACTGACCCGACGCATCAGATCGTTCATCAGCAGTCCGCAGGGGCAGCGGGCGGTCGCCCAGGGGCGACGCCAGCTCGCCAACCCGGCCAACCAGCATCGGCTTCGCTCGCTTCTGTCACGATTGACGCGGCGCCGCTGACGGTGGTGCCGCGTCAGGCCCGTCCGTCCCCCCGGAGTGCTCCCGTGACCGATCCCCGCCCCGCCGGCTCCCTGCCGCCCGACCAGCCGCTCTGGCCCGAGCCGCCGGCACCCGCCCCGGCGGAGCCGGCACCGCCGGCCACCGGGGGACCGGCCAGCGGGGCAGCACCGGTGCCGGCCGCCCCGGCGCCCGCCGCCCAGCCGGTGCCGGCCGCCGAGGTCCCGGGGTCGCCGCCGCCGGCCCCGGACGCCGGGCCGGCCATGCCGTTGTGGGGGCCGCCGCCCGCCACGCCCCCCGCCTACCCGGCGGCCGGCGGACCCGCTCCGGCGCCACGGGCCGCCGGATACGCCACGGTCCCGGTCGCGGCCCCGCCCGCCGGCGCCCCCGACGACCCCGCCGCCGACGACGGGACCGCCGCCCCGCCGGCCAGCCTGTGGGAGAAGATGCGGGCCGACCCGCAGTACGCCCCCGAGCACCTGGCCCTCGAAGCCGTCCGCCGGCTCGGTCCGGAGGCCCGCCGCTGGGTCGAGCGGGTGCACCTCCAGCAGCCCGGCCTGCACCCCGACGTGGTCGCGCAGAAGGCGGCGAAGAAGTTCATCAACCTGGCCCGGCTCTCCGGTGCCGTCTCCGGCGCCACCGGTCTGCCCGGTGCCGTCGTCGACGTCGGGGTGCTGGCCTGGACCCAGGCCCGGATGGTGCTGCACATCGCCGCCGCGTACGGCGTCGACCCGGCCCATCCCGACCGGGCCACCGACCTGCTCGTCCTGCAGAAGGTCCACAAGGTCGCCGAGACCGCCCGGATGGCGCTCGGGGTGGCCGCCGGCCGGGAGAAGGCCGGCGCGCTCTTCCGGAGCGGAACCAAGACCCCGGTCGGGCAGGTGGCGCTCAAGCTCGGCATGAAGCTCGCCCAGATGGCCGGGGTCAAGGCCGCGAAGAAGCTCTTCGCCAAGATGATCCCCGGCGCGGCGATCATCCTCGGCACCTGGGCCAACTCGTCGGCGACCACCGATCTCGCCCGGCGCGCCCAGGCGCTCTACCGGCAGCCGGCGATCGGCCAGCTTCCCCACCAGCGCCACCCCTGACACTGCACCTGGTGAATCTGAAGTCACCCACGGTCACGGGCGTGGTACGACATTACGGGCGGAGGTAGTCCGGGCAGACCTGTGGGGGCAGCGGCCATGGCGGGGCAGTTGGACGGCAGACGCATCATCGTGACCGGCGGCGCCCAGGGCATCGGCGCCGCCGTGGTGGCCGGATACGTCGCCGAGGGCGCCCGGGTCGCGGCCCTCGACCGGCAGTTCGGCACCGCCGGGACCACTCCCGACCACATCGTCCGGCGCCACTGCGACGTGTCCGACCGGGCCGAGGTCACGACCGTCTTCGACGAGGTCGTCAGCCTGCTCGGCGGCCTCGACGTGCTGGTCAACGTGGCCGGCGTCGAGCGCGGCGGGCCGTCGGCCGAGATCCCCGACACCGACTGGGACGCAGTCTTCGACATCAACGCCAAGGGCACCCGCAACACCAACGCCGCCGCCTTCGCCCACCTGAAGGACGCCGGCGGAGCCATCATCAACTTCGGCTCCCGGTCCGGCATCGTCGGCGTACCCGAGCAGGCGGCCTACTCGGCCAGCAAGGCCGCCGTACACGTCTGGACCCGGGCCGTCGCCCAGGAGTGGGCGCCGTACAACATCACCGTCAACGCGGTCGCGCCGGCCATGTGGACCGGCATGTACGACGACTACCGCGGCCGCCTCAACGCCGAGGAACTCGCCCGGCACGATGCGATGATGTCGGCCCAGATCCCGATCGGCGGCAAGCTCGGCAACCCGGCCATGGACCTCGTACCTCTGATGGTGTTCCTCGCCGGCGACGGCGCCCACTTCATCAGCGGCCAGTCGTTCCCGGTCGACGGCGGCTGGCTGCACATGCGCTGACGGCCGGCCGCGGGCCGCCGTCCCCGGGCCGGACCGCCGTCACGGGTAGCGACCCATGCTGACCGGCGTCCAGTCGCTGACCGGCTGGCCGGCCGTGACGACATGGCTGTAGTACCAGACCGGCGGGTTCCCGGTGCGCCGGTAGGTCCGCCCGCTCTGATGCCACACGTTCGTGTCGTCGAAGACCTGGTCGGCACTGGCCTGGATCGAGTCGTAGACCGGCCCGGCGATGAACTGCCGGCCGAAGCGGTTCCGCAACCAGAAGGCGTGCTGCGTGGTGTAGCCGTTCTGCGGGCTCTGGTTGCCGACCCGGATGACGTAGTTGGCGCCGTTGCAGTAGTTGTCGGTCATCAGGAACCACGACCCGTTGCCGCTCATCGTCCCCACCTGCAACGTGCCGTTGGCGAAGTCGATCACCTCCGGCGACGGCGCGTCGGCGGCGCCGGTGAAGCAGTCCAGCCGGTTGAACAGCACCCCGATGTTGTCGCCCGACGTCCACTGCACCGGATCCGCGTGCGCGCCGGGCGCCTTGCGCAGCCCGTACACCCAGTTGTATTCGACCAGGGCGTCGCGGCCCACCTTGAACGCGTCGTTGCTGACCTCGTGCACCGCGTTGTAGCGGGCGGTGTAACCGCCGTACGGCGGGAACGCCGCCGACATCGCCTGGCCGCAGAGCAGTTCGCAGTACGACATGACCAGCCCCGGATTCGCGTCCTGTGTGGACACCAGGTATTTGCCGGTGCCGGTGATTGGGCGGCCGTCGATCCGGCAGTACCGGACCGTGACGTCGCGGGCCCGGATGGACAACTGCCCGACGATGTCCAGGTATTGCAGGACCGCGCCGGCCCGGGTGACGGTCACGCCCACCGTGCCGGTCGCCGCGTTCACGGTCACCGTCCCCGAGTTCGCGCCGGTCGCGTCGACCAGCGTGCCGGCCTTCGTGATCTTCGTCAGGTAGCCGTAGCCCCGGCCCTGGGCCGCGAGGACGGGCAGGACCCCGCAGTACGCCGCACCGAGCGCCGCCCCGGACGTCACACCGGGCGGCGGCGCGGTGTGACCGTACGGGCCACGCCCGTTGTCCACCCCGCCGTTGCCGCCCCAACGGGCACCGCCCCAGGCCGGTACGCCGATCACGGGGCCGGTCGTACCGGGCACCCAGGCAGTCGTCTGCACCATCGTCGTCTCCTCTCGGGCACCGAACCCGACTCGCGGATACGACTCGATGCTGGCGCGGCCGTCGTGGCACCGGCCCGCGTCGTGCCGCCCCGCGGAACGACTGCGGCAGGATGTCGCCATGCCCGAGCGACTGGACCGGATCACGATCGTCGACCACGACCCCACCTGGGCCGCGTCCTTCGAGGAGCAGCGGCTACGGCTCGAAGCCGTACTCGGCGACCTGCTGACCGACCCGATCGCCCACATCGGCAGTACGGCCGTACCCGGCCTCGCCGCCAAGCCGATCATCGACATGCTGGCCGTCACCGACGACCACGCCGACCTCGCGCCCGTCCTGCCCGCGCTGGCCGGTATCGGTTGGGTCCACGCCCCCGAACCCGGCGACGCCGAGAACCGTAAATGGTCGCTGTGCCACCCCGACATCGCCCGCCGCACGCACCACCTCCACGTGGTCGAGCGGCGCTCCGACGGATGGCGTGAATGGCTCGCCTTCCGCGACCACCTGCGCGCCGACGCCGGGGCGCGCGACGCGTACGCCGCCCTCAAGCGGCGGCTCGCCGCCGAGAACGACCGGGACCGGCCGCGCTACCGAGCCGGCAAGGCCGGCTTCATCCGTGGGGCTCGGTAGCTGGCTGTTGCCGTGGTCGAATCCGTGCGGTCCGCGGGGGCAGCAGCGTGGTCCCGGGGCGAGGTTGCTGTTTCGGCCCACAGCGAATTCGCTGTTCCTACGCCGAATTCGCTGTGAACCTCGACAGCGGTATCCCGCCCGGCCGCGTCTCGATCGTCTGCGGCCCAGGCACCTGACACGCCGTACCCGGAATGCCTCAACCGCAGACGATCATGACTTGACGGTGGTGGGGCGTGCCCGGGGCCCGACCGGTCCCCGGGCACGCCGTCAGGCGGTGACCAGCCGCCGGCTCGTCAGCGGTACCGGAATCACGGCGAGTCGGCCGAGTCTCCCGAATCTCCCGAGTCGGCCGACGCCGGGGAGGCGGCCGACGCCGGGGAGTCCGCCGAAGCGGCCGAGACCGGTGACGCGGCGGACGCGGCCGAGGCGACGGACGCCGCCGACGCCGCCGACGCCGCCGACGCGGGGGAGTCGGCCGGCGAGGTGGGGGTGAACGGGGAGTCCGCCGACGCCGGTTCGGTCCAGCCCGGGTCGTCCGGGCTGTCGTTCGGGGAGTCGGCGGAGTCGAAGGGGGACTCGGCCGAGCTGTCCGCCGACTCCGGTGAGTCGTCGGCCACCGGCACGCTTCCCGGGTCGCTGATCCGCACGTTCTCCGTCGGGGTGGTGCGGTCCTTCAGGTCGATGCCGTCGCTGGCGATGGCGGCGGTGGCACCCAGGCCGAGTACGGCGGCCGCGGCACCGGCCCCCGCGACGATCTTCCAGGATCTCTTGATCCGCATCGGGCAACTCCTTCTGTCGGGAGGATCGTTCGTTCTTGAACAGCGCTGCTCACGTACCAGGGTTCGGGACCCGGATGAGGGGTTTCTGACCCGCCGGTGAGAGATCCCTCATCCGCCCCGGACCGGCACCGGTCCCGACCGCACGGGCACTGGCCAGCCAGCGTTCCGCGAGGTCCAACCGGCGCCGGGTGGTCGCCGGCCAACCCGGCTCCTGCACCCGGTACGGCCCGGTGGCCAGCGAGAGCACCACCGCGGCGACCCGGTAGCGCAGGTCGGCGGGGTCCACCCGGCGGGCGAAGCTGGTCAGGTAGCGGGCGCCCAGGCGGTTGATCGCACCGGACCGCGCCTGGTCGATCTGGGCCAGCACCGACAGGTGCCCCAGCAGGCAGGCGAGGTCGTCGAGGCGGTCGCCCGGCCCCGCCGTGTCCACATCCAGCAGTCCACTGATCCGGCCGTGCAGGACGTGCAGCTGGCTCTCGTAGAAGTCGCCGTGGACCGGCACCGTCGGCCCGGTGCCGCCCTCGTTCCCGATCGCCTCCGCCAGTGCCGTACAACGCTCCGTCTCCGCCGGCAGCGCCGAGCCGACGACGGTGGCGTAGTGCCGCGCCCGCTCGCCCCACGACGTCCGGCGCGGCTGCCGGGTCAGCTCGGCCGGCAACCGGTCCAGCAGGTCCAGCACCTGCTCCCCGTCCGGCAGCGGAGCGTTGCGGCCACGCAGCACCTCCCGCAAAGTCCGCCCCGGCAGCGCGGCGAGGACCAGCAGCCCGTCGGGGGTGAAACCGAGACTCTGCGGCGCCGGCACCCCGGCGGCGGCGAGCAGGCGGTGCCGCTCGTGCAGGGCGGCGACCCGGGCCGGCCGGACCACCTTGACGAAGACCCGGCCCCGGTCGTTGACCGCCTCCAGGACGGCCCGTCGCCGTGGCCGGTAGGCGCGCACCGTCAGCCGCACCGGGCCGCCGCCCAGATCCAGGTCGGCCAGCGCCCCCGCGACGGCCTCCGGGTCGTACGCGGCGCTCAGGCCCGGAAGGTACGGGTCGTGGGGGAACCGCCACACCGCCAGCCGGGTGTCACCGTCGTCGAGCAGCAGGGTGCCCTCGGGCGGGGTACGGGTGCAGGCCGCGAACCGCTCCTCGGTCGTACGCCCGTCCGGCCACCGCACCCGGACCTGGTACGCGGCGGTGGCACCCCGGCCGGGCTGGTGCTCGACCTGACGCGTGCGCCAGGACAGGAGTTCGGCGCCGGCCCCGGCCAGGGCGGCCCGGAGGAACTCGCCCGCGTCGGGGCCGGTCAGCAGGTCGGGTCTGATCATGACCCTCAGGGTCCCGATCACGGCTGAGCGACCGGTGAGGCCGCCATGAGAGTCGTCTCATCCGGGCGGGACGGCTCAGAGGACGAGCCGGTACCCCATTCCCCGGACGGTCTGGATCACATCGCCGCCGAGTTTGCGCCGGAGATAGCCGACGTAGACGTCGACCACATTGGACCCCGGGTCGTGGCCGAGCCCCCAGACCCGGTCGAGGAGCTGCTCCCGGCTGAGCACCTGACCGGGGTGGCGCATCAGGGTCTCGGCGAGCAGGAACTCCCGGGCGGTCAGTTCCACGGCCCGGTCCCCGACGGTCACCGTACGACGGATCAGGTCGATCCGTACCCGCCCGGCGACCAGTTCGGTGGCGGCCGGCCGGCCCTGGTCACGCAACCGGGCCCGGACCCGGGCCAGCAACTCCTCGAAGCTGAACGGCTTGGTCATGTAGTCGTCCGCGCCCAGGTCCAGCCCGGTGACCCGGTCGGAGACCGCGTGCCGGGCGGTCAGCACGATCACCGGGATCCGTTCCCCGCGAGTGCGGAGCTGGGCCAACGCGGCCAGACCGTCCTGCCCGGGCAGACCGAGGTCGAGGATCATCAGGTCGAACGCGCCGTCGCGTACGTACGCGGCGGCGTCCGTGCCGTTCGTGACCACGGTGGTGACGTAGCCGGCGGCGCGCAACCCCTTCTCCAGGAACGAGGCGATCCGGGGCTCGTCCTCGGCGACGAGTATCCGGTTCATGCCCCGACCCCGGGCAGGACGAGGGTGAACGTGGAGCCGGCGCCCGGAATGCTGTCGACGGCGACCGTACCGCCGTGCGCCGCCGCGATCGCCGACACGATCGCCAGGCCCAGACCGGCGCCCTCCGCGCGTTGCCGGCCCGGCTCGGCCCGGGCGAACCGTTGGAAGATCCGCTCCCGGTCCTCCGGTGCGATGCCGATGCCGGTGTCCCGGACCGCCAGCAGGAGCCGGCCGTGCTCGGCCCGGGCGGACAGTTCGACCCGGTCACCGGGGCCGGTGAACTGCACCGCGTTCTGCGCCAACTGCATGAGCGCCTGGGTGAGCCGCTGCCGGTCCGCCCGCAGGGTCACCTCGGCGACCGGGCCGAGCCGCCAGTCCCGCTCGCCGAGCGCGGCCGCCTTGGTGTAGACCTCGGCCATCATCGGGGCGATGGGCACCTCCTCGGGGCGCAGGAAGTCCGGCTGCTCGGCACGGGCCAGCATCAGCAGGTCGTCGACCATCCGGTTCATCCGGTCCAGTTCGTCGGTCACCAGCGCGACCGTCTCCCGCCGCTCGACCGGATCGTCGCCCATGAGCTCCAGATGCCCACGGACGATGGTGATCGGGGTACGCAACTCGTGCCCGGCGTCGCTGATGAACGCCCGCTGCGCGGCGAACGCCCCCTGAAGGCGGCCGAGCATGCCGTTGAACGTCCGGCCGAGATCCGCCACCTCGTCGGAGCCGGTGACGGCGATCCGCTGGGACAGGTCGGTCTCCTCGATGTCGCGGGCGGTCTCGGTCATCGACCGCAACGGGCGCAGCGCCCGCCCCATCGCCAGGTAGCCGCCGGCCGCCACCACCACGATCACCAGGGCACAGGCCAGGGCCATCGTCCGTACCGCCCGGTCGATCTCGGCCCGTGGCCCACCGCTGAACTGCGCGACGACGAAGTGCCCGCGTACGTCGTCGTCGATCTGGACCGGTACGGCCAGCCACCGGGCCCGGGCCGCCGGCCCGCCTTCGACCTCGCCGTAGGCGCTGGTGGTGAGCGCGACCCAGCGGGCCGTCAACGCCGTGTCGCGGGTGAGGTCGTACGGGGCGTCGGCCGAGGACCGGTAGAACGTCCCCTCCACGAAGATCAGCATGACCTCGCCCTCCTGCGGCTCGTTGCGCAGCAGGTAGGTGTCGGCGATGGCGCGCAGGTCGGCCCCGAACGGCTGTCCGGTCGCCGGGTTGAGGCCGGCGGCGAGCCGACGGAACTCGCTCACCTCCTGGCCCAGGTAGGCACCAATCCGGTTCTCGAGCTGGTTGAGCAGTACCTGCCGGATCACCACCACGGAGCTGAGGCTGGCCACCGTGAGCAGGACCAGGGCCCAGCCCAGCAGCCGCGTACGCAGGCCGACGGTGGGCCGCCAGGATCGTCCGGCGGGCGGCCCGGCCAGCTCAGTCGTCGTCTCCGTCGTCGTCGTCATCGTCGGAGTCGTCGTCATCCTCACCGTCGTCGCCCGATCCACCGCCGGGCCGGGATCCGCCCCCGTCGTCGTCATCGTCGTCCCCTCCGGTGGCCGGCGGCACCTGCCCGGTGGGGTCCGGCTCCGCCTCGTCCGCCGTCCCCATCTCGGCGTTCTCCGTTACCGGTACCACGATGCGGATCTCCGGAACAGCCGCGGGAGGCAGCAGGGCCGGCAGCCCGACGCCGACGAACAGGGCGGCCAGTGCGGCCAGCCCCACCCCGGTGGCCACCTTCTGCGCACTCACCGGCAACAGGCTGGTGGATCGGGATGACCGCCGGATGAAGGCTTCATGAGAGTTCTCTCATGGTTCGAGCCGGGCGGCCCGGGTGGTCAGATGACGACGTTCGGGCAGGCTGGTGGCGAGCCGGGCGGCCGCCCGGTAGTCGGCGGCCGCGGCGGTCCGGTCACCGGCCAGCTCCCGCAGGTGGGCGCGGGTCGCGAGGAGGCGGTGGTGCCGGGCCAGCCGGGTGTCCGTGGCCAGCTCCGCGAGCAGGGCCAGACCGGCGGCGGCTCCGTGCACCATGGCGACGGCCACCGCCCGGTTGAGGGTGACCATCGGCCCCGGCGCGAGCCGCTCCAGCAGGTCGTACAGGGCGAGGATCTGCGGCCAGTCGGTCGCGTCGAGGGTCTCGGCCTCGTCGTGGAGCGCGGCGACGGCCGCCTGCACCTGGTACGGCCCGACCGGGCCGCGCGCCAGCGCCCCGCTCACCAGCGCCACCCCACGGTCGATCAGCTCGCGGTCCCAGGAGGCGCGGTCCTGCTCGGCCAGCGGCACCAGGGCGCCGTCCGGTGCCGTACGGGCCGGACGGCGGGCCTCGGTGAGCAGCATCAGCGCCAGCAGCCCGGCCACCTCGGCGTCGTACGGCAGCAACCGCCGTAGCCAGCTCGTGAGCCGGATCGCCTCGTCGGACAGCCGGGGTGTGGTCAGATCCGGCCCGCTCGTCGCGGTGTAGCCCTCGTTGAACAGCAGGTACAGCACGTGCAGGACGGCGGCCAGCCGAGCCGCGCGGTCCGCCCCGGACGGCATCGCGAACGTGCCGCCGTTGGCCCGGATGGTCTGCTTCGCCCGGCTGATCCGCTGCGCCATCGTCGGCTCCGGCACCAGGAACGCGGCCGCGATCTGCGCGGTCGTCAGGCCACCGACCGCGCGCAGCGTCAGCGCGATCTGACTGGGCGGCGACAGCGCCGGATGGCAGCACAGGAACAGCAGCTTCAGCGAGTCGTCCCGGTCGGCGTCCCGATCCGCGTCCGCCGGCCGGCCCAGCAACTCCGACTGCGGCGTCGCCGCCACGACCGCGTCCTCCCGGCCCCGCCGGGACCGGTCGGCGCGTACCTCGTCGAGCAGCCGGTGCGCGGCGACCGTGACCAGCCACCCGCGCGGATTCTCCGGTACGCCCTCGGCCGGCCACCGCAGCGCGGCGCGGATCAGGGCCTCCTGGGTCGCGTCCTCGCACCGGTCGAACTGCCCGTAGCGGCGGACCAGCGCGCCGAGGACCTGCGGCGCCAGGTCGCGCAGCAGGCCCTCGACCCCCCGATCGGCGGTCACAGGTCGGCGGGTGCCTCGTGCAGGACCGGCCACACCTCGACCGGCTCGAGGTGGGCCCACGGCATGTCCGCCGCGATCTCGTACGCCCGCTGCTCGCTCTCGCAGTCCAGCAGGTAGAAGCTCGCCATGTACTCCTTGGTCTCCAGGTAGGGGCCGTCGGTGACCGCGGGCGCGCCGTCGGCACGCCGGACCAGCTTCGCCGCCGCGGCGTCGGCCAGCCCGTACGCGCCGATCAGCTCACCGGTCTGCTGGTACTTCTTGTTGAACGCGTCCTGCTTGGCGATCTCCTCCGGCCACGACTCGGCCGGGATCGAGTCCCACTTCTCCTGGTTGCCGTAGATCATCAGCAGGTACTTCATGGTTCGCTCCTTGGTCGTGAGCGCCGCGGCCGGCGCGCTGTCACCTGGTGAACGGAGCCGGCCAGCCGTCCTCGACATCCTCGCCGGAAAATTCTCCGCCGGGTCCCCGACGGCCCACCGCCGCGCGCCCGGGTGCGCCGACCGGGGCGGTCGACGGCGGCTGGATCGGTCCGCCGGCCGGTAGGGTGCTGGCCGTGCTGGGTGGTGGAGTGGGTCGCGGTGCGCGGATCGCCGCGAAGACGAAGAGTCGTACGTCGCCGGCCGGGCCTTGGCGCCGGCCGCCACGCCGGGTGGTGGTCGCGTTGTCGGTCGCGCTGGTCGTGGCCGTGGGTGCCCTGCTGACCTGGGTGTTGTGGCCGGAACCCGAATCGGAGCCACGGGCGCGGGAGTACCGCGACGTCACCGCCTGCCTGCTGACCGGTGCGTCCGGGGTGCAGAGCCCGGAGGCGGCGCCGATCTGGTCGGGGATGCAGGACGCATCCGTGGAGACTCTTGTCAAGGTCCAGTTCCTCGAGGTGGACGGTCCACAGACGGCGGAGAACGCGGGAACTTTCCTGGCGAGTTTGGCGCAGAGTCGGTGCGACACGGTGATAACGGTCGGTGACGCGCCCGTTGCTGCTTTGCAGTCTATTGCCCCGAGGTTCCCGAATGTGCGATTCGTGGGGATCGGGGGCGGTGCATCCCTCGACAACGTGTCCGTTGTGGAAGCCGGTGCACCAGATGATCTCCGAAGTGTGATTCGGCGACTGGTCACGGAAATGGCATGAGGCGACCCCGGAGCGCATAACTGGCGTCCCGTATTTTGAGAAAACGGGACTTGTGCCGCTCTCGATCTTCCCGAAGACTCCCCGCGGGCCTTCGACAAAAGGGGAGTCTTCGTGCCGCGTTGGGGTGGGCGTGCGCTGCGGCGGGGCGCGCTGATCGTCGCTGTGGTCTTCGGTCTAACGGTGGCGGTGCCACCCGGTGCGGTCCCCGCCGGGGGATCGTTCCCGACGTCGTGGCTGTCCTGGTTCGCGCAACGTCCCTCCTGGGCCGACGGCGCACGGGCGTTCCTCGGGATGCCGGTGCAGAGGCAGGGCGACTCGACCCCGCCCGACCACTACGTGTCGGCGGATGCCACCCGGGCCGCCGGAGGCGCCGGCCGGGTGCCCGCCCCGGCGCCCGGAACGCTGGCGCCGTACACGCCGCACGAGGTGGACAGCGCTCCGGAAACCACGCCCAGCACCGAGAGCCGCTTCGACCCGAAGACCAGCAAGCGGCAGCCGAAGCAGTCCACCGCGCGAACCGACGTCTTCCGCAACGCCGACGGGTCGATCACCCGGCGCACCTACACCGACCCGGTCAACTACCGGACGGCGGACGGCTCCTGGCAGCCCATCGACCCCACCCTGGTCGAGCGGTCGGACGGCCGTCTGCACGTCAAGGCCAACAGCGTCGGCATCGCGGTGGCCGGGAAGTCGTCCGCCCGTAGCCGGGGCGCCGCGGCGGACACCGAACTCGCCTCCCTCACCCTGCCGACCGGCGAGGTGCTGGCCTGGAGCCTCCAGGGCGCCCAGGTCGGCGTGCCCGAGACCGACGGGGGCACCGCGACGTACCGCGACGTGCTGCCGGACACCGACCTGGAACTGGCCGCGATCGCCTCCGGGGTCAAGGAGACCCTGGTCCTCAAGTCACCGGCCGCCGGCTCGTCCTGGGTGTTCCCGCTGCGGTTGAAGGGCCTCACCCCACGACTGGACGCGCACGGATCGGTCGAGCTGCTCAACGCCAAGGGATCGGTGGTCGCCTGGATCCCGAGCGGCTGGATGGAGGACTCCCGGATCGACCCGCGGTCCGGCGCGGCCGCCCAGGGTGCCGTCCGCTACGAACTGACCACGGTGGACGGTGGCCCGGCGCTGCGGGTGGTCGCCGACGCCGCCTGGCTGAACCACCCCGACCGCGTCTACCCGGTCCGGGTCGACCCGACCGCGCACACCGACACCACCGGCGACGTCTACGTCGACAACGACGCCAACACGACGAACCAGAACGGTGACAACCTGCCGGTCGGCACCTACAACGGTGGGACGGTCAAGGCCCGGTCGTTCATCCACTTCGACGACTACCGCAACGACGGCTTCAACGGCCTGCGGATCACCGGCGCGCGGATCTGGCTCTACCAGACGTGGGCCTCCAACTGCTCCGCCTTCCTGCCGTTCTACGTGCACCGGGTCACCGGGCCGTGGACCGTCGCCGGCCTGACCAACGCCGGGCTGGCGTCCACGCCGGCGATGACCGACCCGATCGGCCAGGTGACGGTCAACGACCACGGGCCGTCGTGCACCAACACCAGCGGCAACCGCAGCGTCGGCAAGTGGGTCCGGGCGGTGCTCAACCCGGCCACCTTCAACGACTGGGGCACCGGCGGGGCGAACCACGGCCTGGCCCTGACCGCCTCCGAGACCGACTCGAACGGCTGGAAGCGGTTCACCTCCGCGAACTACTCCAGCGGCGACTACATGCCCTACCTGGAGCTGGACTACACCTACAACCACGCCCCCCAGGTCGACGTCCGCTACCCGGGCAACAACGCCGTACTGCAGACCCTCACCCCCGAACTGGTCGCCCGGGTGCACGACCCCGACAAGTGGCCGAGCAAGGGCTTCAACTACCACTTCGTCGTCTTCGACGGCAGCACCGGCGCCCAGGTCGCCAACTCCGGCTGGGTCGGCAGCCAGGCATGGCGGGTCCCGGCCGGAAGCCTGGCCTGGAACAAGAAATACCTCTACACCGTCCAGGTCAACGACAAGGTGAGCAACAGCACCATCTACCCGGCGCTGGCGTTCAGCACCCGGGTCCCGCAACCGTTGGTGACCTCCGGCCTGGCGCAGAACGCCGGCAAGGGCTTCGACCCGAGCATCGGCAACTACACCACGTCGGCGACGGACGCGAGCATCGCGACCGTCGGCCCGTCGCTGTCGATCACCCGTAGCTACAACAGCCTCGACACCCGCCGGGCGAACGCCTTCGGCACCGGCTGGTCCAGCGTGGTCGACGTACGGGTGACCGAGGTGAAGGACGCCGCAAACAGTGTGCAGTCGGTCCTGGTCAGATACCCGAGCGGGCAGGAGGTGCCGTTCGGGCGCAACGCGGACGGCAGCTTCACCCCGCAGCCGGGCCGGTTCGCGACGTTGAAGGAGGTCCGCGCCAGTGGCGGCGCCCTGACCGGCTACACGCTCACCGACAAGGACGCCACCGTCTACACGTTCGGGCAGCCGAGCGGCGCCGGCGCCTTCGCTGTCACCTCCATCGCCGACGCCAACGGCCGGGCATTGACCCTCACGTACGACGGATCGGGCCGGGCGACGAAGCTGACCTCGGCGTCCGGGCGGTCGCTGAACCTCGCCTGGACGACGCCGGCCGGATCGGCGCACCCGCACGTCTCGACCGTCACGACCGACCCGGTGGTGCCGGGCAACCCCACGACGGTCACCACCTGGCAGTACACCTACGGCACCGAGGACCGGCTGGCGGCCGTCTGCCCGCCGACCGGCTCGACCGAGTGCACCACCTACACCTCCGACACCACCTCGCAGTACGCCAACACCGTGCTCAACAGCGGGCCGAGTTCGTACTGGCGCTTCGATGAGGCGACCGGGGCGACGGTGGCCGCCAGCCGGGTGCTGAGCAACGCCGGCGCCGACAACGCCGGCTACACCAACGTGACCCTGGGCCAGGCCAACGGACTGCCGGGCTCGACCGCGACCGCCGCTGCCTTCGACGGCACCACGTCCTCGGTCCAGTTGCCCGGCAACCTGATCAGCGACGGCGAGTACCAGTCCGTCGCGATGCGGTTCAAGACCACCGGCACCGACGGGGTCCTGTTCAGCTACAGCCGGGACCCGATCACCAACAGCACGACCGCGCACAACTACGTGCCGGCGCTCTACATCGGCAGCGACGGCAAGCTGCGCGGCCAGTTCTGGCAGGGCGCCGCCACCCCCATCGTTTCGCCCGGCGCGGTCAACGACGGCCAGTGGCACCAGGTGGTGCTCGCCGGCGCCGGCACCACGCAGACGCTGTACCTCGACGGGGTGGCGATCGGCACCCTTGCCGGACCGATCGCCGAGTGGGCCGACGGCGGCGCCAACAGCGTCTACGTCGGCGCCGGATTCGTCGGCGGCACCTGGCCGAACCACGCCCGCTCGAACCAGGCGGCCGGGGTCTCCCGTTTCAACGGCACCATCTCCGACGTCGCGTTCTTCAACCAGACGCTGACCGCCGCCAACGTGGCCGCCATCCAGCAGGGCGGCAGCACCGCCCACCACGTGCTGAACGGGATCGTCCGCCCGTCCGGCGGGATCACCGCGCAGGTCGCGTACGACAAGGCCACCGGCAAGGTCGCGTCCGTGACCGACGAGAACGGCGGCACCTGGACCATGGGTACGCCGACCGTCAGCGGCAGCAGCGACGTCTACCGGGCCGCCGTCCTGGGCTCGAAGCCGACCCAGTACTGGCGGTTCGGCGAGGTCGGCGTCAGCGACGCGGTCAACGAGGTCCGGGGTGGCACCGCCACCTACAACAACGTCACGCTGGGCGTCGACGGGCCGTTCGCCGACAGCAAGGCCGCCTCGTTCAACGGCACCTCGTCGTACGTGACCCTGCCGGAGACCGCCGTACCTACGACCGGCCCGAACTCGGTCGAGATGTGGTTCAAGATGCCGTCGGGCAACAACGTCGGCGGCGTGCTGTTCGGCTACCAGGGCATGCCGATGGACGACATCGCCGGATCCGGCAACTGGACCCCGGCCCTCTACGTCGGCACCGACGGCAAGCTGCGCGGCAACTTCTGGAACACGACGGGGACCGTGCCGATCACCTCCTCGGGCAGCGTCAACGACGGCAAGTGGCACCACGTCGTGCTCACCGGCGGCAGCAGCACCCAGTCGGTCTACCTCGACGGCGCCCTCGTCGGTACCGCGAACAAGCCGATGCTCGCCACCTACGCCAGCTACGCCTTCGTCGGCGCCGGCAAGTGGCAGGGCGGCTGGCCGACCCACGGCACCTCGTCCGCCGGCTACTTCCCGGGCTCGATCGCCGAGGTCGCGCTCTACAACAGCCAGCTCTCCACCGCCCAGGTCCAGGCGCACTTCGAGGCGTCGAAGCAGACCGCCCCGGTCGCGCTCACCATGGTCTCCGGCGTCGCCACGGCGATCCCGATGCCGGTGTCGACCGTCGAGGTCACCGGACCCACCGGTGAGAAGACGTCCTACAGCTACGACGTCGTCAACGGGAACCGGATCATCGCCCAGTCCGACGCGCTCGGCAACGTGACCCGCTACGGCTACGACGTCGGCGGCTTCGGCAACCTCGTCTACGACCCGCGCGGCGTGTGGACGCAGACCCTGCAGGACGTACGGGGCAACACCCGGCAGTCGATCACCTGCCAGGACCAGGCCGCCAACCGGTGCTCGTCGGTCTACTTCACCTACTATCCCGACGCGACGTCGACGACGCTGACCCCGGACGCCCGCAACGACCTGCTGCTCACCGTCCGCGACGGAAGGTCGGCGTCGGCGACCGACAACACCTACCTGACCACGTTCGGCTACGACGCCAAGGGCAACCGGACCACGGTCACCGACTCGCTCGCCCGGGTCACCACCACGGCGTACACCGACGGCACCACCGTCGGCGCCCACGACGGCGGGTTCGCGCCCGCCGGCCTGCCCAGGACGGCGACCACCCCGGCCGGCACCGCCCAGTCCGTCGTCTACTACGCCAGCGGTGACGTCGCCGAGGTGACCGAACCGGCCGGCAAGGTCATCCGCTACACGTACGACGGTCTCGGCCGGACGCTCACCGAAACCGAGATCACCGACACGTTCCCGGCCGGCCTGACCACCACGTACACCTACGACGCGCTCGGCCGGATGGTCACCGAGACCGAACCCGCCGTCACCAACCGGGTCACCGGCGCCGTGCACACCGCGCGGACCACCCTCGGGTACGACGTCGACGGCAACGTCGTGGAACGGACCACCGCCGACACCACCGGCGGCGACGCGGCGCGCACCGAGACGTACACGTACAACACGCACGGGCAGGAGACGACGTACACCAGCGCGGCCGGCGCCACCACCACCTTCGAGTACGACCCGCACGGCCGGATCGTCGAGGAGATCGAACCCGACGACGGCGTCACCCGCAACACCTACGACGCCGCGGGCAACCTGCTGACCACGAAGATCGTCGGCTTCACCGGTGACCCGAACGACCCCGACCCGGCCCAGGACCTGACGGTCGCCACCAACGCCTACGACCCGGCCGGCCGGCTCGCCTCGGAAACCGACGCGATGGGCTGGACCACCGAATACACGTACACCGACAACGGCCTGCCGGCACGGACCACCAGAACCGACGGCACCAGCACCTTCGTGGTCGAGCAGAACACCTACGACGCGGCCGGCAACGTGGTCAGGCGGGTCACCAACAACGGCGCCACCACCGTCGACTTCACCATCGACGCCGCCGGCCGGGAGGTCTCCTCGACCGTCGACCCGACCGGGCTGAACCGCACCACCACCCGCACCTACGACCGCAACGACAACGTCGTCTCCACCCGCCTGTCCCGGGCCGGCACGACGCTCGGCATCACCGACGCCGCGTACGACCCGATGGGACGCCTCGTCTCGCAGGCCACGTACACCTCGACGAGCGCGGCGCCGACCGGACGCTGGCGGCTCGACGAGACCACCGGCGGCAGGGCCGGCGACTCCGCCGGTGGCAACACCGCCACCGCCAACGCCGCCGTCACCTGGTCGAACGAACGCGGTGGCGCGGTCACCCTCAACGGCGGCAACTTCCTGACCACCGTCGGCCCGTCGGTCGACACCAGCACCAGCTACACGGTCTCGGCCTGGGTGAAGCTGACCGCGACCAACGCCAACGTCACCGCGGTCAGCCAGGAGGGCAACCGCACCAGCGGCTTCTTCCTGCAATACCACACATACTCGAACAAGTGGTCGATGTCGACGTCCGAGACCGACACCGACAACCCGAACCCGGTACGGGCGATGTCGACCAGCGTCCCGCAGGTCAACACCTGGACCCACCTCACCGGCGTCTACGACGCGACCGCCGGCGAACTGCGCCTCTACGTCAACGGCACCCTGGAGGCCACCACCGCCAAGACATCGTCGTGGCCGTCCACCGGCGCGTTCGTGATCGGCCGGTCGAAGTACAACGGCCAGCAGGGCGAACGGTGGCCCGGCTCGATCAGCGACGTGCAGACGTACGGCAAGGCGTTCAACGGCACCGAGGTGACCGCGCTCTACAACGGCACCGCGCCCGCCGCCGGCGCCGGCACCATCCGTACCACGTACGGCCTGGACCAGGACGGCAACCCGGTCGCGGTCACCGACCCGAACGGCAACACCACCTACCACTCGTACGACGAGGCCGGCCGCGCGGTGAAGACCACCGCCCCGCCGGTCCTGGCCGAGGTCCACGGGCAGCCCGCCACGCTCGCCAACGCCATCTCCTGGGTCGGCTACAACACCTTCGGCGAGATCACCGACACCAAGGACCCGAACGGCAACTGGGGGGTCACCGGCTACGACGCCGCCGGGCGGGTGGTGTCGGAGACGCTGCCGAGCTACACCGCCCCCGGCTCGTCGACGCCCATCGTCGCGCAGGCCACCCGCACCTACGACGTGATGGGGCAGCTCACCTCGGCCACCGACCCGCTGGGTAAGACCACCAGCTACGTCTACGACCAGATGGGCCGGGTCGCGAAGGTGACCGCCCCCAACGACGGCGAGACGACCTACACCTACGACCACGTCGGCGACCTGCTGTCGCAGACCGACCCGACCGGTGCGGTCACCTCGTCGACGTACGACTACCTCGGCCGCCAGCTCACCACGACCCAGGTGGTCCGGCAGACCGGCACCAACCACACCACCAGCTACGCGTACGGCACCAACGGCTGGCTGTCGCAGGTGACGTCGCCGACCGGCGTCACCAGCTCCACCACCTACAACGCGATCGGTGAGCGGCTCACCACCACCGACGGCGCCAACCAGACCACCACCTACACCTACGACGGCGCCGGCCGGCAGACCCGCACGACGCTGCCGGACGGCACCTACACCAGCCTCACCTACGACCTCGCCGGCCGGCCGCTGGAGACGAGGGCGCACAACGCGGCCGGGACGGTCCTGTCGACGCAGAGCAGCGAGTTCGACAAGAACGGCAACGTGGTCGCCGCGACCGACCCCAAGGGCACCACCATCTCCTTCGAGTACGACGCCACCGGCATGCTGGTCGAGGAGATCCAGCCGATATCCGGGTCGGACGACATCCACACGACGTTCGGCTACGACCTGGCCGGCAACCGGACCCGCTTCACCGACGGCCGCGGCAACGCCTTCTTCACCACGTACAACTCGTGGAACCTGCCGGAGTGGCAGGTCGAGCCGGCGACGACCGCCCACCCGTCGACGGCGGACCGCACCTTCGTCACCGCGTACGACGCCGCCGGCCGGCCGGTCACCCAGACCTCGCCGGGCGGGGTCACGGTCACCAACACCTACGACGACCTCGGGCTGCTGACCGCCCAGGTCGGGGCCGGGGCCGAGGCGACGACCGAGGACCGCGAGTTCGGCTACGACGTCGCCGGCCGGATGACGTCGTTCTCCGCGCCCGCCGGCACGAACAACATCACCTACGACGACCGTGGCCTGCCACTGACCATCACCGGTCCGGTGGGCAACGCCACCTACACCTACACCGCCGACAGCCGGCTCGCCTCCCGGGCCGACGCCGCCGGAACGACCTCGTTCACCTACGACGGCGCGGGCCGCCTGTCGACGGTCGACAACCCGACCGCCGGGGTCGCGCTGACGAACACGTACAACGCGCTGTCCCAGGTCTCGAAGATCACGTACGGCTCGTCGGGCAACTCCCGCAACTTCACCTTCGACGCCCGGCACCGCCCGGTCACCGACGAGTTGAAGACCCCGTCCGGCACCTCGATCGCCAAGGTCGAGTACGGGTGGGACGCCAACGACAACATCGTCTCGAAGACGACGACCGGGTTCACCGGGGCGGCGACGAACACGTACACCTACGACCTCGCCGACCGGCTGACGTCGTGGAACGACGGCACCACCACCACGGTGTACGCGTACGACAAGGCCGGCAACCGGGTGCAGAACGGCTCGCGGCTGTTCACGTACGACCAGCGGAACCGGCTGCTCACCGCGGCCGGGGACAGCTACTCGTACACCCCGCGCGGAACGCTGGCGACGGTGTCCGGCGGGTCGGGTACCCGTACGACGAGCACCGACGCCTTCGGCCAGGTACGGGCCCAGCAGGCCGGCGGCACGACCCAGTCGTACGACTACGACGCCTTCGGCCGGGTGCTGCGCTCCGGATTCGCGTACGCCGGACTCGGCAACGACCTGGCGGCCGACGGCGGTGCCACGTACGTCCGCGACCCGGCCGGCGACCTGATCGGCACGCAGGCCGGCGGCACCCAACGCCTGGTGTGGACGGACCTGCACACCGACGTCATCGCCCAGTTCACCGCGACCGGCACCACCCTGTCCGGGTCGACGACCTACGACCCGCTCGGCACCGTCGTGTCGTCGGCCGGGCAGGTCGGCTCGCTCGGCTACCAGTCGGAGTGGACCGACACCACGACCGACCGCGTCAACATGTGGGCGCGGTGGTACAACACCGACACCGGCCAGTTCGACACCCGCGACTCGGCCAACGTCAGCCCGGTGCCGGCGTCCATCGCGGCGAACCGCTACCAGTACGGCGACGGCAACCCGCTGACGACCACGGACCCGACCGGCCACTGGGGCAACCCGATCAAGGCCTTCAAGAAGGCCGTGAAGGCAACGGTCTCCCGGGTGACGACGTACGTCTCCTCGGCCTACCGGGCGGTCACCACCTACGTGTCACAGAAGGTCCAGGCGGTCGCCCGGGTCGCCGCGACCGTGGTCAACAAGGTCAAGAAAGCCGCGACCAAGGTGGCGAAGACGGTGAAGAAAGCCGTCGACACCGGCCGGAAATACGTGGCCCAGAAGTACCAGGCGGTGAAGAAACAGGCGACCAAGGTCTACAACACCGTCAAGCAGGCCCACCAGAAGGTCGTGGCGAAAGCGACCCGGGTGGTCAAGAAAACCGTCGCCGCCGTCTCCGACGGGGTGAACGCAGCGACAAAGTGGGTCAAAGAAAACAAGGACATGATCATCGAGGTCGCCGCCATCGGTGGGGCGATCCTGGCCGGCCTCGCCTGCACGGCGGTGACCGCCGGCGTGGGTGCCGTCGCCTGTATGGTCGGCGCCGGCGCGGTGATCAACCTGGCCAAGGACGCCGCCCAGGGCGACATCCACTCCATCGGTGACGCCCTCGGCTCCATGGCCACCGGCGCACTGTCCGGCCTGGCCGGCGGTGCCGGCGGCATGGTCGCCGGCAAGGTCGCGGCGGCGGTCGGTTCCAGGATCGGCAACAGCGTCCTCGGCCGGCTGGCCACCGAGGCCGTCGAGAACGGCATCTCAGACGCCTTCGACCAGGTGCTGACCACCGGCCGCTTCGACGCCAAGGCGATGCTCGCCGGCATGATTCCCGGCCTGGGCGGCGCGAACCGCAAGGCCGGCGCCAACCCGACCCCGGTCCGGGGCGGCACCACCAGCGGAAGCGGGGGTGGCGGACCACCGGCCGCGACCAGGTCGAACGACAGCGGCAGTGGTGGCAGTTGCGCGGTTCCGCAACACAGCTTCGACCCGTCGACCAGGGTGTTGATGGCTGACGGCAGCGTCCGTCCCATCGAGGACATCAACATCGGCGACCAGGTCCTTGCCACCGACCCCGAAACCGGCGTAACCCTCGCCAAGCCCGTCACTCAACTTCACCGCAACACCGACCACGAACTCACCGACCTCACCATCGAGACTGAGGACGGCGAGACCACCGTCCTCAAGACCACCCAAAACCACCCCTTCTGGGACGACAGTCGTGGTAAGTGGATCGATGCGGCTGAGCTGAAGACCGAGGCTCAACTCGCCACCGTCGGCCCTGGCGACACGCGCCCCACAGTCGCGGCCGTCACCAACCACCGTGGCAGCGAAGAGATGCGCGACCTCACCGTCGCCGATATCCACACGTACTATGTGCTGGCTGAAGAAGCGCCTGTCCTTGTGCACAACACTAACCCAGGATGTGGACCGGGTTATGGTAATCCGCGCTCGCCCAGTACGCGTGGCCCACCGAGCGCGAAAAACGTTCCCTTTGTGGGAACCACGGGGGCAGCGCAGGGCGCCTGGGATTTGGAGGGGCGACGGAACCTTGCCCGTGACTATCTCGATAAGATCATGAAGGGCAATAACGGGCCAGGGGTTGCGACGCAGCCGATGGACCGAACCTGGTCGGCGGGAGTTAATATCGACACTGGTGAAATTGCTGTGGCGTGCTCGGGGGCTGGGTACTGTGCCGAAGGGAACGTGGTAAACGCTTTGGGAGGAGATTCGTCGCGAGTGGCGTTCACTGAGTCGTATGAGATAGTTACAGCTAGCCCCTTCGCGAAGAGGCAAAAGCCGATCTGCAGGAAGTGTCAACCCGATTACCTCGTCGAGCAGTTCCCGCCCGGCACTTTGTTTCAATGACCTGCTGTAGGCTTGCTGTGGCGGAAGGGAGGCTTTGGTGAGAGAGAGGACGCAGTCCCCAGCGTTTACCGCTGTGGCCATCGACCCTTTCTCCTTCCTGGTGGCAGGAGTCAACGATCACCTGCGAGCTTGGGTGTGGGATGGGTCTTCTGGGGAAGGTCATGTTGGGTTCGACCTATCTCAGGGGCAGGTCGATGCGCTGGCAATCAATTCGGGTGCCGAGACTCTAGCGTTCGGTGGGCGGCGTGGGCTGCAACTCTGGCGGAGAGGTGGAGGATTCGAGAGCCTTGAGATTGCGTCTGCGGGGCGTATCTTGTCGATAGCGTGGGACATTGCAGGGGATCGGATTGCTGCTGGCCATCTCGAAGGAGTAGTCAGAGTCTGGCGGGTCTCGACCTCAGAATTGGTCTCCTCAATCAATGTGGCAGCGCGCTCGGATGGCTTCGGTGATGCGCTCCGAGCTCTGGCCTGGGATCGGCTCGGGGGTGCCGTTGTTGTGTGCGCTCAAGACGGCCGGGTTACGAAATGGGACGTCGAGACTGGGCAGCTTGTGTCAATGTTGGCTGAGCGAGGCACTCCGGCTCGGGCCGTTGGCGTCAGTGAGGATTCGCGACTCGTGGCGGTTGGTGGAGATGCGGAGGTCCGTCTATGGAATCTTCGCTCTGCAGGTCGACCAAAGATTCTTGAAGGTCACCTCGATTCGGTCTTGACTCTCGCCTTCAGTTCTGATTCGTCTCGCTTGGCATCGGCCGGAATGGATCGGATGGTCCGTGTGTGGAACACGAATGATGGTAGCCTTCAGGCTGTCTGTGCCGGGCTCAATGGGTGGGTTCGGGCAGTGTCCTTTAGTCCTGACGGGCGGCGCGTCCTAGCTGTCGATGGTGACGCCGACGGGGCGATGTGGGAAGTAGAGTCTGGCGCACTTCTCTCTCGGCAGCGATTCGTGGATCCACAGTGGAATGATGTTTTTAGTGTAGAGGATACTTCCAAAAAGTGGCGGCGAATCGCCGCCAGGTTCGACTGGTCCGGGCTGAGGTGCGGATGCGATCAGGGGGCCAGGCATGTGCCAAGCAGTTTTGCTGCATTGGTGGCTGCCCAGACTGAAGAGGAGGCCGACGGGGCTGGGCTGCGCAATCACATCGAGGTGCAGTCGATGTTGTTTGAATCTGCGGTGCCTGTTGTTTCGATGATACTTGCTGCCCTCGATGAGGAGCTGTTGACGGATGCTGCCAGATGGGGTCTTCTTTATCTGTTAATGGTTCTTGTTCTTGGAGAATCGGAACATGTCGAGGTGTTGTCTGGTCGACCTGATCTGGAGCTTGAGTGTCGAGATGCTGCACGTGATGGGATTCCGCTCCTCTATGAAGAGTTGAGGAAGGAGCGGGTTCGTGGTCGAGCAGAGTATGCAATTTGCATTCTTGAGGCTCTGGGTGAAGATAGGGATGAGCTAATTGCGATCCGTCGTGACATCTGAGTATGTATCCGACTGTCGGTGCTGGCCGTTGTGTCGGTGCGTAATGTGACCTTGGGTGGTCTGCTCCTTGCGAATTCGGAAATGTGCCGCGCATCGGCGCCGGTAA
This sequence comes from Polymorphospora sp. NPDC051019, assembly GCF_040683055.1. Lineage (NCBI taxonomy): Bacteria > Bacillati > Actinomycetota > Actinomycetes > Micromonosporales > Micromonosporaceae > Polymorphospora > Polymorphospora sp. NPDC051019. The sequence goes on from NZ_JBFBCH010000008.1 coordinate 264,366, forward strand.
TGGCGCACCCCTGACGTAAAACTCCTGTAAGGGTCGATAGAACGGCGACTTCTCGTCGTCGTTGGCACAGCGTTTTTCAGGCGTTGCGCCATGCGGTTCCGCGATCCGGGCCACCGGGCGAGCCAGCAGTCGGGGCAGGCCAACCATCGGGCTTCGCGGCCTTTCCTCCGGTGGTCACGAACCAGCGTCCGTCGGCTGGCGGTGACGTGGCGGAATGGACGCGGACTTCCCCTCATAGCTTGCTGGTGGCACCCCCTGCCCACGCGGGGAATCCCGGCTCGGCGACGAAGTCGCTGAACGAGCGGCTGGGTGTCCAGCCCTGTGTCCGGGCCCGGGTCGTGTCCAGCACGACGCCGTGGGCGAGCTGGTCGACGGCGTACCTGGTCAGGGTCGGTGGGCCGGTGCCGGGCAGGCGGGCGATCGTCTCCACGACAGCTGCCGCCGCCATCGTCAGCGGCACCGGCAGGTGCGCGACCCGTACCGGATGGCCGAGCGCGGCCAGCCCGTCGCGGACCACCGCATCCCGCGAGTACGGCGTCGCGTCCGCGATGTTGTACGCCCCAGCAGGCCAGCCCAGCGCGGCGAGGCAGGCGTCGGCCAGGTTCTCCACGGCGGTCAGGCTCAGTCTGACGTCGCGTCCGGGCAGCATGACCCGGCCCCGGCGTACCGCCCGGACGAGCCGGGGGAGCAGGTGCGGGTCGCCGGGGCCGTACACCGCCCGGGGGCGGAGCACCACGGCACCGGCGTCCAGCGCCAGCCGTTCCCCCTCGGCTTTGGTACGGCCGTACGGGGTGCGCTGGCCGGTCACCGGATGGTCCTCGGTGATCGCCTCGACGCGTAGCCGGGGGTCGTAGACGCTGGCACTGCTCACCCACACCACCGGCCGTTCACCGGCCGCCGCCAGCAGCCGGGCGGTGCAGTCGACGTTCACCGCGCGGTAGGCGGCCTCGACCGCCGGCCCGCCGCCGGTGTCGCCGACGGCCGCCGCCAGATGGATGACGGCATCGGTGCCGGTCAGGTCGGGGCGGTCCCGGGCGGCGTCCCAGTGGACGTGCCGGCCGACCGGGCCGGGGCGCCGGCCGAGGCAGACCACGGTCGCGCCCGCCTCGGCGGCTGCCCGGGCGACCGCCGCACCGCAGAACCCGCTGGCGCCGGTGACGGCGATCCGCAGCCCGTTCACCGGGTCGCCCGTACGGTCAGCACCGCCCAGCCGGGCAGCGCGGCCCGGCGGTCGGCACGGGCCCGGACGACCTTCGGACGGTACGGCGTCAGGGCGGCGAGGGTGTCGGCGAGCTGGGCGCGGGCGAGTGCCGCGCCGGGGCAGGCGTGCGGGCCGGCGCCGAAGACGAGCTGCGCCACCTGCGGCGGGGCCGGGTTGTCGCGGGACGGGTCGGTGCGGTGGGCGTCGACGGCGTGTCGGGCGATCAGGGCGAGCCGGTCGCCGGCGCGTACGGGGCAGCCGTCGACGGTGCCGGAAGCGGCGGCGACCCGGGGAAGCAGCGGGGTCGGGGCGGTGACACGGAGCAGTTCGGCGACCAGCGTCGGGCGGGTCGCCGCGTCGTCGGCCCAGTGCCACAGGTCGTCGTCGGCGCACCAGGCGGCCGCCCGTGGGATCGCCGCGACGGTGGTGTTGATCGCGGCGACGGCGAGCATGGCGGCCAGGCCGGCGGCACCCTCGCCACCGGCAGCGGTCCCGGTGCCAGCCGTGCGCGCGGGACCATCGCCCGCGACCGGCGGCACGGCACCGGCGGGACACCGCGCGCGGGTGGCGGCGTGGTCGCGTACCAGGTCGGTGAGGGCGTCGGCGGCTAGCCGGGCGGCGCGGGCGGCGCCCGGCAGGCGCGGACCGGGCATGTGCTGGCCGGCCCCGGTGGCGGCGGCGTGCCGGGCGGCGTCGGCCAGCACCAGCGGGTCGGTGTCCAGGTCGAGCAGGGCGGCGGTGGTCGCCCCGGCGAGTTCGGCGGTGATGTCGACCAGATCGACGGTGCCGCCGGTGGCCAGCGGCGCGAGCCGGCGTTCGAGCACCGCCGTCCAGACCGGGCGGAGCCGTACGACGCCGGCGCTGCCGAGGTCGTCGGCGAGACTCCGCCTTGCTCCCTTGTGGACGGTGCCCTCCTGGTCGAAGAGGAGCCCGCCCTCGGCGAGCCGGCTGGCGGTGCCGCCGGTGGTGCCCTCGGCGGTCCGGTCCAGTGGGACCCGGGTCAGCGCGTCCAGGTAGGCCCTGGTCCCGTGCACCAGCACGGTCCGGCCGATCCGCCGGACCGGGGCGCGTCTGGTCGCCGCGAGCAGCGTGAACAGGACCGGATGGCTGCGCAGGTAGACGAGCCGGTCCCGGCGCCGTGCCCGGCCGGCCCGGCGGGCGGACTCGGCTCCGGACGGGGCGGCGACGGCCTGGTCAGCGGACATGGTCACCCTCCGGTTCGGTCGGCTGCCAGCGGCGGTCCCAGTACCAGAGCAGGGTGCGGCGCGGCCCCCACGCCCGCAGCCGGCGCAGGCTGTTCTCCACCACCAGGTGCTCCGCCCGCACGATCCGGTCGGTGTGCCGGCGGGCCCGGTTGAGCAGGGCCAGGTCGTCGGCGCCGTCCCGCAGCGTGATCCGGGGGATGCCGCCGCAGCGCACGTACAGGTCCGCGGTCAGCGCCAGGTTGTGCCCGTGGCAGAGCACGTACGGCGCACGGAAGCCGGCCGCCCGGTGCGTACGCCGGAACCGGCCGTAGACACCGGCGGCGCGTACGGCGGCCGGGAAGAGCCGCCGCTCGGCGAAGCTGGGCCGCTCGTCGCGGCGTGGCACGCTGCGCCCGCAGACCATCTCGGCACCGGAGTCGAGCAGCGCCTTCGCGGTCGCCACCCAGTCCGGGGCCGGCCGGCAGTCGGCGTCGGTACGCGCCAGCAGCGTCGCCCCGGCCGCGATGGCGTGCCGGCATCCGGTGTCGGCGGCGGTGCCGGCGCCCGGCCGGGGTTCGGTCACCACGTCGACCGGGAACGGGGCGCCGGCCGCGAACCGGCGAACCACGTCACCGGTGCCGTCGGTGGAGTTGTTGTCGACGACGACGAGCGCGAAGTCGGGGTCGGTCTGCGCGGCGAGCGCGGTCAGGGTGGTGCCGATCGCGCCGGCCTCGTCGTACGCCGGCACCACCACCCACAGCCGCCGGCTCACCGCTGCTCCGAGGCGTCGGCGAGGCGGGCGGCGGCGAGTGCGGACGCGGCGGCCCGGTCGGGTTTGCGGGACCGGCCGGCGGTCGGTACGGCCGCGAACACCACCCGGTCCGGCCGGGCGGCGCCCATCCGGTCCAGCACCGGGGCGAGCGCCCGGCGCAGTTTGCCGGGGTCGGTGCCGGGTTCGGGTTCGACGACGGCGACCAGCCGCTCGTCGCCGTCCCCGGCCGGCACCCCGACCAGGACGGCGAGGTTGACGCCGGGCACGTGCAGCGCCGGCTCGTACAGGCCGGGGTAGATGTTCTCGGCGGCCCGCAGGATCATGTCCTTGCAGCGCCCGGCGAGCACGAGCCGGCCGTCCTCGACCCGGCCCACGTCACCGGTCGCCACCCAATCGTGCGGCTCCGCCCCGAGGTAGCGGTCGGCCTGCCCCGGCCCCAACAGCAGCAACTGTCCACCGTCGTCGACCTGGGCGCGCACCCCCGGCAGCGGGGCGCCGACCAGGTCGCCGTCACCGGTGAACGCCGCCTTCTCGGCCTGCTCGACGGCGGCGGCCGGGAAGAGTTCGGTGAGGGCGTACACGCCCCACGCCTCGCTCGCCCCGGCCCGTTTCACCCGGTCGAGCAGGGCGGCGCTGACCGGCGCCGACCCGGAGTAGAACCGTCCGGACAGCCGGGGCGTCTCCGCGAGCAGCGCCCGCAGTTGCGGCGGGGTGAGATAGCTGGCCTGCGGCTTCACCTGGACGATCTGCCGGGCCAGCACCTTCGGCGAGCGGGCCGGCAGGGCGACCGGTGCGCCGCTGGCCAGCGACGGCACCAGCACGAAGAACATGCCGCCGAGGACCGGTTCGTCGGCGCGCGGCCGGACCAGGTCGACGACCTGGCGCATGCCGGCGGCGAGGCTGGCCCGGGTGTGCACGACCGCTCGGGGTGCGCTGGTCGTCCCCGACGTGAAGATGACGACGGCGTCGCCGTCGGAGCCGGACCGGTCCGGTGTCGGGCCGCCCCGCCCACCGAGCGCCGGGGCGGTGAACGGCAGCCGCCGCCCGACCGTGGCCACCGGGGCGATCGTGTCGAGCCGGGGCAGGTCGAGTTGGGCGCGGCGGGCCAGCGGCCGGGCCCAGCCGGCGACCGCCTGCGCGGCCGCGTCGGCGACCACGAGCGCCGGGGCGGCCAGCCGGAGCCGGGCGGTGAGTACGTCGGCGCCGGCCGACGGGTCGAGTACGGCGACCCGCAGCCCGAGCCGGAACGCGGCCAGCATCACCGACAGGGCGCGGGGGCCGGGGCGGACCGCCACCCCGAGCGTGTCGCCCTCGGTGAGCCCACGGTGGTGCAGGGCGGCGGCGTACCGGTCGGCCAGCCCGGCCAGGTCGCCCCGGGTGGCGCGTACCCGGGTGGTGCCGGACCGGCGGGCGGCCAGGACCGCCGGACGGTCCGGGTGCCGGCGCAGCGCGGCGGCGAGTTCGTCGAGCATCAGCGCGGGTCCGGGGTCAGGTCGCCGCTGCCCCGGTCGAGATACCAGCGGGCGGAACGGCGCAGGCCGTACGCCCGCAGCCGGCGGGTCGAGTTCGCCACCACCATCGTGCGGCTGCGGGTGATCGCGGGCGTGGTGCGGCGCACCCGGTTGAGGAACGTGCGGTCGGTCGGCGACGGGCGGCGGGGCATGCCGCCGCAGGCCAGGTAGAGGGCGGCGGTGATCGCCATGTTGTTGCCGGCGTGCATCCGGTAGGGCGCCAGGTAGCCGGCCTCGCGGTGGGCCGGCCGCAGCCGGCCGAACGCCGCCGCGATCGCGACCACCATCCGGAATCCGGCCCGGCCGAGCGGCCCGTGCTCGTCGCGGCGGGCGCTGATCCGGCCGCAGACCATGCCGGCCCCGGCGGTCAGCGCGGCTCGGGCGGCGGCGACCCAGCCGGGGGCCGGCAGGCAGTCCGCGTCGGTACGCGCCAGCAGCAGCGCGCCGTGCGTGATCGCGTGCCGGAAACCGGTGTCGACCGCGCAGCCGACGCCCTTGTCCGGCTCCCGGATCAGCAGTACGGGCACCGGCGCGGTCGCCGCGAACCGGTGTACGACGTCGGCGGTGCCGTCGGTGGAGCCGTTGTCGACGACGAGCAGCGTGAAGTCGAGGTCGGTCTGGGCGGCCAGCGCGTCGAGGGTGCCCCCGATCCGGGTCACCTCGTTGTACGCCGGCACCACGACCCACAGCGGCGTCGCCTCGCTCCGCTCGGCGCCACCGCTGTCCGGGCTGACCCTGCCGGTTCCCTCGCTGCGCTCGGTCACGACTTCTCCCAGACCATCGTCATCACGCTGACGCCGCCGCCGAGGCCGATGAACAGCACCCGGTCGCCGGGGCGCAGGTGCGGGTCGACCCGGGCCAACTGCACGCCCAGCGTGGCGCTGGCCATGTTGCCCAGGCCGGTGACGGTGACCTCGAGCTTCTCCTTCGGCACCCCGGTCACCTCGACGAACCGGTCCAGGTAGGGGACCGTCACCTGGTGCACCAGCACCTTGGTGTAGTCGGCCCAGCCCAGGCCGGTCCGGTGCCGGACCCGGTCCAGGATCGCCGTACCGATCTTCTCGAAGACGCCGCGCAGGGCGTGGCCGTCGCCGCGGAAGTAGGTGTGCTCGTCGCCGCGTGGGAACCGGGAGCCGCCGCCGTCGATCCCGCCGACCGTCCAGTGCTCGGAGTGCGTCTCCGTGTCGACGTCGAGGATGCCGCCGGAGGCGACCGGTTCGACGACGACGGCGGCCCCGGCGTCGCCGAACGTGAAGCCGGCGAACGCGGCACGGGCCTGGGCCAGGTCGGCGAGCTGCCAGCGCATCGACCTGGTCGGGGTCTCGCCGGTGACGACCAGCGCCCGGGTGGCCCGGCCGGCGAGGACGAAGGCGCGCGCGGCGTCGATGCCGTTGACGAAGCTGTTGCAGGCGTTGGTCAGGTCGACGGCGTGCGCCCGGGTGCCGAGTTCGGCCTGCACGATGTGGGCGGTCGCCGGCTCGACGACGTCGCGGGTCGCCGAGGCGAAGATCAGCAGGTCGATGTCGGCCGGCTCCAGGTCGGCGGCCGTGAGCGCCTGGCGGCCGGCGCGTACCGCGAGGGCGGAGGCGTACTCGTCGTCGGCGGCGATCCGGCGCTGTTCGATGCCGGTCATCGTGGTGAAGATCCGGTTGGGCAGCGCGAATCCGCTGGCCGTGGCGACCTGTTCTTCGAGGTCGGTGGTGGCGAGCACCCGTTCGGGGAGGCTGGCGCCGACCGCGGTGATGCCGACCCGCGACTGCGCGTGGCTGTGGGGCGGGATGCGATCGATCATCTGGTCAGCTTTCCGATGGGCGGCGGTCCGGTGGATGAGTAGCGGTGCTCATTCTGGCTGGTACCGCCCACCCGGTGACCAGCGAGGTTAGCCGGGACAGGGCTCGGGTAGACCAACCGTATGGCCACGAAAGCCCAGCCCCGGGGGCGTCGGGGCACCCACGACCGGCCGTACACCGCCCTGAACCTGCGGTTGGTGTTAGCCGGCTTCGGTCTGGCGATGAGCGCCGTCCTGGCCCTTCTGGCCGCCCGTTCGGACGTGCCGTGGCTGGCCGTGGTGCTGGCCTTGCTGGCCGTGGTCGCGGCGATCGACCTGGTCGTCGTGCAGCGCCGCCGCCGCGCCCGCCGCCGCGAGGATCCCGGGGGCAACTACTCGCTGTTCGAGTGAGGAGCACGACGTGTCGATCGCCACGACCAATCCGGCCACCGGACAGGTGCTGAAGACCTTCGACCCGATGACGTCCGAGCAGGTCGACGCCGCCATCGGCCGGGCCGCCGCCGCGTTCGACACCCTGCGTCGTACGTCCTTCGGGCAGCGGGCGCGGTGGCTGACCGCCGCCGCCGACCTGCTGGACGCCGAGCGTGACCAGGTCGCCCGGCTGATGACGACCGAGATGGGCAAAACCCTGGCCGCCGCGAAGGCCGAGGTCACCAAGTGCGCCGACGCGGCCCGCTTCTACGCCGCGCACGCCGAGGCGTACCTCGCCGACGAGCCGGCCGACGCCGCCCAGGTCGGGGCGGTCAAGGCGTACGCCCGCTACCGGCCCATCGGGCCGGTACTGGCCGTCATGCCGTGGAACTTCCCGCTCTGGCAGGTCATGCGGTTCGCCGCCCCGGCGCTGATGGCCGGCAACGTCGGCCTGCTCAAACACGCCTCGAACGTGCCGCAGACCGCGCTGTTCCTCGACGAACTCTTCCGCCGGGCCGGCTTCCCGGCCGGCGCGTTCCAGGCCCTGCTGGTCGGCTCGGACGCCGTCGAGCCGATCCTGGACGACCCGAGGGTCCGCGCCGCGACGCTGACCGGCAGCGAGCCGGCCGGCCGGGCCATCGCCGCCGCCGCCGGCCGGCAGATCAAGAAGACCGTGCTCGAACTCGGCGGCAGCGACCCGTTCGTGGTCATGCCGTCGGCCGACATCGCGCTGGCGGCGCAGGTCGCGACCACCGCCCGCTGCCAGAACAACGGCCAGTCGTGCATCGCCGCCAAGCGGTTCATCGTGCACGCCGACGTATACGACGCGTTCTGCGACGAGTTCGTCGCCCGGATGTCGGCGCTGAAGGTCGGCGACCCGATGGCCGCCGACACCGACGTCGGGCCGCTGGCCACCGACCGGGGCCGCGACAGCGTGGAGGAGCAGGTCGCCGACGCGGTCGCCAAGGGCGCCCGGGTGCTGTGCGGCGGCCAGCGTGGCGAGGGCGGCGGCTGGTGGTATCCGCCGACCGTCGTCGCCGACCTGCGCCCGCCGATGCGGATGTGGGCCGAGGAGGTCTTCGGGCCGGTCGCCGGCCTGTTCCGGGTGACGTCGTACGACGAGGCGGTCGAGCTGGCCAACGGCACCAGCTACGGGCTGGGCGCCAACGCGTGGACGACCGACGCGGGGGAGCAGGAGCGGTTCGCCGAGGACCTCGACGCCGGCAGCGTCTTCGTCAACGGCATGACCACCTCGTACCCGCAGTTGCCGTTCGGCGGGGTCAAGAACTCCGGGTACGGCCGCGAACTGTCCGCGCACGGCATCCGCGAGTTCTGCAACGTCAAGACGGTGTGGGTCGGCGAGGGGAAGTCGGCCGGAGCCGGCGCGGGCGCACACAGCGAGTGAGGTGGCCCGGCCGACTCGCCTCCACCGGGGCGTTTCGGGCAATACGCTCCACCCATGCACGTGCTCGTCGACGCCGTCGTGCTGCTCGGCACCGCGGTGCTGGGCGCGGCACTGGCCCGCCGGCTCGGCGTGCTCGCACCGATCCTGCTCGTCGTCCTCGGGCTGGCCCTGTCCTTCGTGCCCGGCTTTCCCGACGTACGACTCGACCCCGAACTCGTCCTCGTCGGCATCCTGCCGCCGCTGCTCTACGTCGCCGCGCTGGAGACCTCGGTGCCGGCGTTCCGCTACAACCTGCGCCCGATCCTGCTGCTCGCCATCGGCCTGGTCGTCGTCACCGCGTTCACCGTCGGGTTCGTGCTGCACGCCCTGCTGCCCGACGTACCGTTCGCGGCCTGCGTGGCGCTCGGCGCGGTCGTCGCGCCGCCCGACGCCGTCGCCGCGACCGCGGTCGCCCGCCGGATCGGCCTGCCCCGGCGGATCGTCACGATCCTGGAGGGCGAGAGCCTGATCAACGACGCCTCCGCGCTGGTGCTGCTGCGGGTCTCGATCGCCGCGATGGCCGGCACCGCCGTCACCGTCGGCGAGATCGCCGTCGAGGTCGCCCGCGACGCCGGTGGCGGGGTACTGATCGGGGCGGTCGCCGCCGTTCTCATCGGCCGCGTCCACCGGGCGATCAAGGACCCGCTGCTGGACAACGCGCTGTCCCTGCTCACCCCGCTGGGCGTGGCGCTGATCGCCGAACTGTTGCACGCCTCCGGCATCGTCGCCGTCGTCGTCGCCGGGCTGGCCCTCGGCCACAAACTGCCGGTCCTGCTCTCGGCCGCCTCCCGGCTCCAGATGCACGCCTTCTGGCGGCTGGTCAACTTCCTGCTCGAGGGCCTGGTCTTCCTGCTCGTCGGGCTCCAGTTGCGGGAGATCGTCCGGGACATCGACACGGCACCGGTGACCGCCACCGTGGTCACCGGGGCGGTGCTGGCCGCCGTGCTGGCCATCCGGTTCGTCTGGGTCTACCCGGCCACCTACGTGGCCCGGCTGGTGCCCCGGATCCGCCGCCGCGACCCTCGGCCGCCCGCGAAGGTGCCGACCCTGATCGGGTGGGCCGGCATGCGCGGCGTGGTCACCCTGGCCGCCGCCCTCGCCCTGCCGATGAGCCTGGCCGGCGGTGCGCCGTACCCGCGCGGGCTGTTCATCTGGATCGCGTTCACCGTCATCGTGGTGACCGTCGTACTCCAGGGGGCGAGCCTGCCGGTCGTCGCTCGCCGGCTCCGCCTCGAACCCGACGATCCGACGAAGGACGCGCTGGTCGAGGCCGAGGTGCAGAACCATGCCGGCCAGGCCGCCCGGGAACGCCTCGACGCCTGCGCCGACGGCGCCCCGGCGGGCGTCGTCGACCGGCTGCGCGGGCTGGTCGACGAGCGCACCAACACCGCCTGGGAACGTATCGGCGGCGGCGACCGGGAGACCCCGTCGGCGGCGTACCGGCGACTGCGGCAGGAGATGATCGCCGCCGAACGGGACGTCTTCCGGGCCGCCCGCGACGAGGGGCGGATTCCCGAGGAGGTCCTCGTCCGTACCCTGCGCGACCTCGACCTCGAAGAATCCCTGCTGCGCGAGAGGACCCCGTGATGACCTGCGCCCACCTGGCCGAGGCCGGCGCACCGCGGCCGCAGACCACGCAGGGCTGCCAGGACTGCCTGCGCGACGGCAACACCGACTGGGTGCACCTGCGGCTCTGCCTGACCTGCGGGCACGTCGGCTGCTGCGACTCGTCGCCGTACCGGCACGCGACCGCGCACTTCCACGAGTCCGGCCACCCGGTGATCCGCTCGTTCGAGGCCGGCCAGTCGTGGCGCTGGTGCTACGTCGACCAGATGCTGGGGTAGCTGTCCGCCGCCCCCTTGTGCCGCTGGCGCATCATGACGCGATGATGCATGTACGACGCCGCGACAACCGGCGGCGGCGCAGGAAGCGCGACTGGCTCGACGGCTGCGACGTCTGTAGCTGCGACTTCCCGTCCTGCAATTTCGGCCTCTTCTCCGGCCTGCTCCTGCTCGGCTCGGCCACCGCCGGTGTCGCCGGCCGGGTCCGGTCGACCCGGACCCGCCGTCGCCCGCCCGTCCCGGCCCGACCGGGTACGTCCGCGGCGGTGCGGCCGGGCCCATCCACCCCGGCGCGGCCGGGCAGGCCCACCACGGCGCGGACGTCACCGGCTCCGGTGTCGGGTTTCCGACCCGGCGCGGTCGACCGGGCCGGCCTCGCCGCCATCCGCGGCTACCGGCGGTGGCTGTCGCACCGGCTGCCGACCCGCTGCCGGTTCACCCCGACGTGCAGCGCGTACGGGCTGGAGGCAGTCGACCGCTTCGGACTCGCGGTGGGCGGCGAACTGGCGGCGGCCCGGGTCCGCCGGTGCCGTTCCGACGTGCCGTACGGCACTCCCGACCCGGTCCCGCCGGCTTACGGCTGACCCGCCTGCGGCCCGCCAGGGCACCTGTGATCATCAGTTGCCCAGCGGTTCGACACGCCGCATGAACGCAGCGGAACAGCTAACGATCACCACACACCGCCACGTCACGAAGGGCCGGGGGTGGCGGCCGGATCACGCACCATAGGAGCACCTCGCCCCCGCACCGCCCCGCTCCCCGGCCCCCGTGCCGCCCTGCCCCCCGCTCCCGGCGCCGCCCCGCTCCCGGCGCCGCCCCGCCCCCGGCGCCGCCCCGCCCCGCCGCGCCGCGTTGATCAAGGGGATCTTTGGGACCAACCAGGACACGATCCTGGCAACCAGTCCTTGATCAACGCGGCGCCGGCGCGAGCGCGAGCGCGTGCGGGGCGGGTGCCGGGCGCGTGCAGGTGCTGGGTGCGTGCGGGGGCGGGGGCGCGTGTGGGCGGGGCGGCGCGGGGGCGGGGCGGCGCGGGGGCGGGTGGGTGGTGTGGCGGGCGGGGTTACGGGGTCAGGTGGTGCAGGGGGTGCCGTTGAGGGTGAACAGGGTGGGGGACGGGTTGGCGAGGGCGGGGGTGGTGGTGGCGTTGAAGCCGAAGGTCACCGTGCCGCCGGGCGGGATGCGGCGGTTGTAGGTCTCGTTGCGGACGGTGACCGTGGCGCCCTGCTGGGTCACCCCGGCCATCCACGCCTCCCGGACCTTCTGCGCGCCGCTGAAGGCGAAGCCGAGGGTCCAGCCGTCGACCGGCGTCGTACCGGTGTTGGTGATGGTGACCTGCGCGGTGAAGCCGCCCCCACCGTGCCAGATGCCGTAGTTGACGTAGCTGACCCGGCACGTGCTCGGCGCCGGCTGCTCCGCCGCGCCCTGGTCGGCCAGGAACGACGCCATCCAGGCCAGCGCCGAGTTCCAGTTGATGGCGACCTCGTTGGTGGCGTACGAGGCGATGTCGTCGACGTAGCAGAACATCGGCGCGCAGCCGGCCAGCAACTGTGCCGCGAACGGGTCGTCGAGGCTGGCGTTGGCGCCGCCGGCGATCGATCCGTCCGGCGGGTTCGGCGACGCCGGGTCGAGCTGGTTGCCGAAGATCCGGCTGTGCTGGTTGCGGGACGCCTTCTCGCCCCAACCGGTGACGTACGACTGGTTGAGCGCGTTGCGGCCCAGGATGTAGTCGATCGTCTGGACGGCCGCGTCGCGGTATCCGACGTCGCCGGTGAGGTCGTACGCGGTGGCCAGCACGACCCCGTTGTTGAGGATGTTGCCGTTGCCGCCCCAGAAGTAGCTGCCGGCCGCGCCGGGCAGCGGCAGCCCGTACGCCTGGCCGGCCTGGGTGGCGCGGTGGGCGTCGGCGGCGGCGACCACGGAGGCCCGGATCCGGTCCCGCTCGGCGCTGGAAAGTCCACTGGGGACGGTGGCCAGGTCGAGCCGGCCGAGCGCGGCCGTCGAGGGCCAGCTGAAGCCGTTGGCGTCGAACACGTCGCCGGTGTGGTGCGGCGACGCGGTCAGGTCGGCGAGGTAGCCGGCCTCACCGGTGGTCAGGTAGAGCTGGGCCGCCGCCCAGTAGAACTCGTCGCTGACGTCGCCGTCGCTGTAGGCGCCGCCGCCGTTGCCGTCGTTCGGGTCGGCGTAGCGGGTCGGGTTGGCCTTGGCGGCCGCGTACGCCGTCTTCGCCGCGGTCAGCGCGCGGGCCGCGAACGCCGCGTCGTACGGGGCGTAGAGCCGGCCGGCGTGGGCGGCGGTGGCGGCGAGGTTGAGCGTCGCCGCGGTCGACGGCGGGTGCAGCTCGCGCAGTTCGGGGTCGTCCTCGGGGGCCAGCGGCATCCCGGTCCAGTTCCGGTCGTGGATCTTGTGATGGGCCATCCCGGCCAGCGGCTTGCCGGCCGGTACCTGCATGCGCAGCAGGAACTCCAGCTCCCAGCGGGCCTCGTCGAGGATGTCCGGCACGCCGTTGCCGCGCTCGGGCACCCGCAGCGTGCCGTCGCCGAGCGCGGCACCACCGCCGGCGCCGGCCGCCGTCTTGGTCCGCTCGAAGGCGCTCAGCAGCTGGTAGGTGGCCAGGCCGCCGTTGACGACGTACTTGCCGTGGTCGCCGGCGTCGTACCAGCCGCCGCGTACGTCGAGCCGGTAGTCGCAGACGCCGGGCTGGCACGGCACGTCGATGTCGCCGCGGTTCGGGGCGACACCGAGGTGCCCGGCCGGCCGGGCGTACTCGGCGCCGACCAGGTCGCCGTCGATCTCGATGCCGCTGCGCTGGACGTAGAAGAACTGCAGCGCGTCGGAGCGCAGCTGGTCGTAGAGGTCGCCGGTGATGTCGAACGGGTGGCTGGTCTCGCCGTCGGCGGTCAGCCGGTAGCCGGTGCCGGGCGCGGTGTGGCCGGTGAACGTGATGGTGTGCACGTTCTGCGCCGACGCCTGGTCGACGCCGCGCGGGGTGGTGGTGCCCTGCGCGACCACGGTTCCGGCGGCGTCGGCCAGCGTCCACGGCAGGGCCTCGGTGGCGGCGGTGACCAGGGTCGCGTGCTTCGGGCCGCCGGGCAGGTAGCCGACCTGGTTCACCCGCACGCGGGGGCCGGTGTCCGGCTCGTACGGCGGCTCCTCCTCGCCGCCGCGCAGCGACACGTCGTCGAGGCACACCGTGTAGTCGTGCGGGTTGGCGCCGATCTGGAAGGCGACCTGGCCGCGTTCGGTGTCCTCGGTGACGGTGAAGGTGTATTCGAACCGCTGCGGCTGCGCGGTCAGCGCCACGTCACGGACCAGGAACGACGTGTACGGTTCGCCGCCGAGCTGCACGGTCGTCCGTACCGTCGCGCCGGGGTCGGCCGACGCCTCGAAGGACAGCGCGTACGTCTCCCCGGCGATCAGCGGTACGTCGTTCTGCCCGATCCCGCCGTCCCACGGGTTGACCAGTCCGCCGGGGGCGTCGGCGCACAGCCGCCCGTCGACGATCCCGCTCGACGTGGTCCCGTACGTGAACCAGCCGGCGGTGCCGTTGCTGAAGTCGCCGTTCTCGATCTGCTCCGGCGGCTCCTCCTGGGCGGTGCCGGGCGGCGGGCCGGCGGGGTGCGGGGCGGTGGGGCTGGCGCCGGCCGGGGCGGCGGCCACGGTGAGGACGAGCGCGGCGGCGGTGGCGGTGCCGGCGAGGGTCGTGGCGGTGCGCCGGGGGCGGCTTCGGGGACGGTTTCGGGTGCGGGGCACGGCGGTCCTTCCGGTGGCGGGTGGTGCCCGCGACGGCCACCGACGGGCCCGGCCGGCGCTGCGGGCGGCGATAGCTGGGAGCGCTCCCAGCCTCGGTCCGATGTTGCCAGCGCATTTCCGACCTGTCAATCGACGTTACTGGATGTGCGCCCGTCGAGGGGAGAGCGGGATGTTTTGTCCGATTTCACATGTGAGATGTCCTCGATCGACAAGACGCACGGTGATTCACTAGAGACATGGTGGCCCTCCTCCTGGCAGGCTGCCTGCCATGACCCTGAAGCTGCGTTCTGCGGCGGTGAGCGACCGTGGACTGATCCGGAGCGCAAACCAGGACTCCGTCCACGCCGGCCCGTTCCTCGTCACCGTCGCCGACGGGATGGGCGGAATGGCGGCCGGTGACCTCGCCAGCGCGATCGCCATCGCCGCCGTCACGCCGCTGGACGTGCCCACCCCCGACGACGGGCTCGTCGACGCGTTGCGCGGGGCGGTCGAGCTGGCCGGCGAACGGATCCGGGCCGCGGTGGTCGAGGACCCGGGGCGCGAGGGGATGGGCACCACCCTCACCGCGCTGCTGATGTCGGCGACCGGCACCGGCCTGGCCCTCGCGCACGTCGGTGACTCGCGCGCCTACCTGCTGCGCGGCGGGGTCCTGGAGCAGGTGACCAGGGACGACACGTTCGTCCAGATGCTCGTCGACGAGGGCGTGATCACCCCGGAGGAGGCGATGAACCACCCGCGCCGGGCCGTGGTCACCCAGGCCCTCCAGGGTGATCCGGTCGTCCCCGCCTACACCGTCAGCGCCCCCCGGGCCGGCGACCGGTGGCTGCTGTGCAGCGACGGACTGTCCAACGTCGTCCGCGAGGGCACCCTCGCGGAGACCCTGAACGGCTATCCCGACCCGGAGGAGTGCGCCCGCCGCCTCGTCGACCTGGCGCTGCGCGCCGGCGGCCCGGACAACATCACCGTGGTCGTCGCCGACATCGTCGAATGACCCCTCGACCCCGGGGACGGACCGCCGGTCAGCCCCGGCGCGGGCGGGTCCGCCCGGTCGGCTCGGCCGTGGTCGGATCCTCCGGCCACGGGTGGCGCGGATAGCGGCCGCGCAACTCGGCCCGCACCTGCCGGTAGCCGGTGCGCCAGAACGACGCCAGGTCACGGGTCACCGCGACCGGGCGGCCGGCCGGCGACAACAGGTGCAGCAGCACCGGAACCCGGCCGTCGGCCAGCCGGGGCGCGTCGGCCCAGCCGAACGTCTCCTGGAGCTTGACGGCGAGCACCGGTGCGGCCGGATCGGTGTAGTCGACCCGGACCCGTGACCCGCTCGGCACCGCCAGCCGCTCCGGCGCGACCTCGTCCAGCCGGGCCGCCTGCGGCCAGGGCACCAGCCGGCGCAGCGCCGCGACCACGTCGATCCGGGCCAGGTCGGCCCGCCGGACCGCACCGGCCAGCTCCGGGCCCAGCCAGGCGTCGACCCGGTCGAGCAGCGCCGCGTCGTCGACCGCCGGCCAGGGCTCGCCCAGCGCCAGCCGGCAGAACGCCAGCCGTTCGCGCAGCGCCCGCGCGGCCGGTGTCCAGGTCAGCAGCGTCAGCCCCGCACGCTCCAGCCCGCCGCGCAGCGCCGCGCCGACCGCCGCCGGGTCCGGCCGGGCGATCGGCCGGTCGGCGAGCACGATCGCGCCGAGCCGCTCCACGTCGCGGGCCACCACGTCGCCGTCCACCCAGCCGACCTCCCGTTCCCGGCTCAGTTGGGCCGCGCCGGCCTCCCGGGCGGTCGCCTCGTCGATGGCGGCGGCCAGCCGGATCCGGGCGCCGCCCCGCCCGGGGGAGCGGTCGGCCACCGCGACCGCCAGCCATGGCGTCCCGGCCAGGCCCGACCCCGGCGGCAGGTCCGCGGCGGTGCCGCCGGCCATCAGGTACGTCATGGTGGCGCCCGGCCGCAGCCGGGCCAGCCGTTCCGGGTACGCGAGCCCGACCAGCAGCCCGGCGGCAAGATCGTCGGGTACGGGGCCGGGGCCGCCGCTCGGTCGTGCCGGGCCACCGTCGGCGGATGCGGGGGCCGGGCTGTCGGGGTCCGGTATGCCGGACCCGAGCGCGGCGGTCAACCGGCGTACCTCGGTGCGCCACCGGGCCGTCGCCGCCTGGTCGGCGCCGGTACGCAGCCGCCGCCAGGCGGTCACCAGGTCGTCGCCGGAGCCGGCCGGACCCTCGTCGGACAGCAGCGCGACGACCTCGGCGGCCCGCCGCGCGCCGATCGTGCCGGCCCCGTCGAGCAGTGCCCGGGCCAGCCGTGGATGCGTACCGGCGGCGGCGATCGAGCGCCCGCGCGGCGTGACCCGGCCGTCGGCGTCGACCGCCCCGAGCGCGGCCAGGGTGGCCGTGGCGACCCGCAGCGCGCCCTCCGGCGGTGGGTCGGGCAGGGCCAGCCCGGTCCCGTCCGGGGCGCCCCAGCAGGCGAGTTGCAGCGCGAACCCGGTGAGGTCGGCGACCGCGACCTCCGGCTCGGCGTGCGCGGGCAGCCGCTCGTGCGTGGCGGCCGGCCAGCAGCGGTAGACCCGGCCGGGCGCCTCCCGACCGGCCCGGCCGGCACGCTGGGTCGCCGCCGCCCGCGACGCCGGTACGGTCACCAGCGCCCCGAGCCCCCGCGCGTGGTCGGTACGCGGCACCCGGGCCAGCCCGGCGTCGACGACGACCCGGACCCCGGGAACGGTCAGGCTGCTCTCGGCCACGGCGGTCGCCAGGATCACCCGGCGGCGGGCAGCGGCCCGCAGCGCCGCGTCCTGCTCGCGGCCGGACTGCCGGCCGTGCAGGGCGATCACGTCGACGTCGCCACGCAGGTCGCCGAGCCGGCCGGCGACCGCCGCGATCTCGCCGGTGCCGGGCAGGAAGACGAGCACGTCCCCGGTGTCGTCGCGCAGCGCCACCCGGACGGTGGCGGCCACGTGGTCGAGCAGGCGCGGGTCGACCCGCAGCCCGTGCGGCGGGTCGACCGGGCCGGGCGGTGTCCAGACCACGTCGACCGGGAAGAGTGCCGACTCCGCCACCACCACGGGGGCCGGCCGGTCCGGGCCGAGCACGGCGGACAGCCGCCGGGCGTCGGCGGTCGCGCTGGTCGCCAGCAGCCGCAGGTCGGGCCGCAGCGTGGCGCGTACGTCGACGGTGAACGCGAGCGCCAGGTCGGTGTCCAGATGCCGCTCGTGGCACTCGTCGAGCAGCACGACGTCGGTGCCGGGCAGTTCGGGGTCGCGTTGCAGCCGGCGTACCAGGACGCCGGTGGTGACCACCTCGACCCGGGTGCGCGGGCCGATCCGCCGCTCGCCGCGCACGGTGTAGCCGACGGTGTCGCCGACCTGTTCGCCGAGCAGGTCGGCCATCCGGCGGGCGGCGGCGCGGGCGGCGACCCGGCGCGGTTCGGCGACCACGACCCGGCCGGCACCGGCCAGGGCCAGCGGCACGAGGGTCGTCTTGCCGGTGCCGGGCGGGGCGACCAGCACGGCGCTGCCGGCCCGCTCCAGTGCCCCGGTCACGGCCGGCAGCACCGCGCGGACCGGCAGATCGGGCATCCGGGCGCTCAGCATCCGTTCATTGTCCCGGATGCCGATACGGCCACTTCCCACGCTATGGGCACCCCCAGGTCAGTCCGGTCTGAATGTAACCAGCTGGTTACCGGGCTTGCACATCTGTCCACATGGGATGCATCCTTCTTGGCGGCGTCCGGTCGTGACATACCGTATCGAGAGGAGAACTGTGCTACTCGCCGATGAGTTCTTCCTCATCGTCCACGACGACGCCACCGGAAAACCCCGCCTGAACCCCGGTGCCACGGGGATCGGGCTGGCCGCCGCGCTCCTCGGCGAATTGCTCCTCTTCGGACGGATCACAGTGGAGTCCGGCGAGTTGACCATCGTCGACCGGCGCCCGCCGCCCGACGCCCTCGCCCACACGGTGCTCGACCAGTTGGCCGGCGAGGCACAGCACCGGCAGATCCGGCTCTGGATCGACTTCCTGCGGCACGGCGCGGCCGGCTCGGTCGGTGAGCGGCTCGCCCGCTCCGGCGTCGTACGCCGCCACGAGTTCCGGCGGCTGCTGCGTACCACGACCGCCTACCTGCCGGTCGACATCAACGCCGCGGCGTGGCCGGCGACCCGTCTGCGGGCCCTGGTCGACCGCGGCGAGGCCGCCGACCAGGCGGACCTGGCGCTGCTCGGCCTGGTCGGCGCCACCAACCTCACCCGTGAGGTGCTCTGGCACGGCCGGTCCGAGGCGCAGCGCCTCGTCGACCGGTTGCTCACCGACCTGACCCCGCCGCTGCGCGAACTCGTCGCGCACACCGAGGCGGCCGTCGGAGCGGCGGTGCTCAGCCACCGCCAATAGATCCGCCGCGATGGACATCCGCCGTCCTCCCCCGTAAACGGAGCAGTCCAATGACCCTGAGCACAACCCGGAGCCGCCCGAGCAACGTCTCGTCCGCCCTCGCCCGCAACCGGCTGGGCATCCCCTCCGTGATCTTCTTCGTCCTGTCCGCCGCCGCCCCGCTGACCGTGGTCGCCGGCCTGGTCACCACCGGGTACGCCGTCACCGGCGTCACCGGCATCCCGCTCGCCTTCCTCGTCGTCGCCGTACTCCTCGGCCTGTTCTCGGTCGGCTACGTCGCGATGGCCCGCCGGGTCGCCAACGCCGGCGCCTTCTACGCCTACATCGCCCGTGGGCTCGGCCGGCCCTTCGGCGTGGGCGCCGCCTGGGTCGCCCTGATCGCCTACAACGCGCTGCAGGTCGGCCTGTACGGCGCCATCGGCGCCGCCGCCGCACCCGTCATCGACCAGTGGTTCGGACTGCGGACCGAGTGGTGGGTCGTCGCCCTCGTCGCGTGGGCCGTCGTCGGCGCGCTCGGCGTGCTGCGGGTCGACGTCAACGGGATGGTGCTCGCCGTACTGCTGCTCTCCGAGATCGCGATCATCCTCGTCTTCGATGCCGCGAACCTGCTCCGGCCGGCCGGCGGGCAGCTCACCTTCGACACCCTCGCGCCCGGCAACCTCCTCGTCCCCGGCGTCGGCGCGATCCTGGTGCTGGCCACCACCGGCTTCAGCGGCTTCGAGTCCGCGGTCGTCTTCAGCGAGGAGAGCAAGGACCCCGGACGGACCGTGCCGGTCGCCACGTACCTGTCGGTGGCGATCATCGGCGGCCTCTACGCGCTGTCGGCGTGGGCGATGACCGTCGCGACCGGCCCCGGCCGCATCGTCGAGGTCTCCCGGGCCGAGGGCACCGAGGTCATCTTCAACCTGGCCGGTGCCCGGCTCGGCGAACCGATCGTCCATATCGGACATGCGCTGTTCCTCACCTCGCTGCTCGCCGCCATGATCTCGTTCCACAACACCACCGCCCGGTACGCCTTCGCGCTCGGCCGCGAACGGGTCCTGCCGGCCGTCTTCGGGCAGACGTCCCCGCGTACCGGCGCCCCGCGCGGCGGCTCGGTGGCCCAGACCGCGCTCGGGCTGGCCGTCATCCTCATGTACGCCGTCGCCGGATGGGACCCGCTGGTCCAGCTCTTCTTCTGGGGCGGCACGGTCGGCGGGTTCGGCCTGCTGCTGCTGATCACCGCGACCTCGGTGTCGGTGGTGGTGTTCTTCGTCCGGCAGCCGTCCGGCGAGCCGCTGTGGCGGCGCGTCTTCGCGCCCGGCCTCGCCGCCGTCGCGCTGGCCGTCATCGCGCTCACCGCGCTGGCCAACTTCGCCGACCTGCTCGGCGTCGGCCCCGACTCGCCGCTGCGCTGGATCTTCCCGTCGGTCTATCTGGTCGCGGCCGTGGTCGGCACCGGCTGGGGCCTGGCGCTGCGCAACCGGCGGCCGGACGTGTACGCCACCATCGGGCTCGGCGCCGAACGCGCCACCGCGCTGCTGCCGCTCCAGGGGGCCGGCGGCGGGGCACCGCCGGGCGACCGGACCACCCCGGCCGTCGGACCCGCGAGCACCGACGGACCCGCGAGCACCGACGATCCGGCGAGCAGCGGGACGACGCGGTGAGCGCCCCCGCCCCCGAACGGCCCGCGGCCGACGAGGCGCCCGCGATCGCCGCCCTGATCGCCGAGGCGTTCGCGCCGCTACCGGTCTCCGACTGGCTGGTGCCCGACCGTGCCGCCCGCCGGGCGGTGCTCGCCGGCAACTTCGAGATCCTGGTCGAGTACGCCCTGACCTTCGGCCTGGTGTACGTCACCGGCGACCGGTCGGCGGTCGCGGTGTGGTTCCCCCGCGACGGCGAGCCGCCACCACCCCCGGTCGACTACGAGGTCCGGGTGGAGCGGGTCTGCGGGGAGTGGACCGACCGGTTCCTGCACCTCGACGACCTGTTCGACGCCAACCACCCGCACGAGGCACACCACCACCTGGCGTTCCTCGCCGTGGCGCCGGCCCGGCAGGGCACCGGCAGCGGGTCGGCGCTGCTGCGCCACCACCACGCCCGGCTCGACGCCAAGGGCATGCCCGCCTACCTGGAGGCGAGCAGCGCCCGCAGCCGCGACCTCTACCTACGGCACGGCTACGCGGTCGGCGAGCCGTTCCGGGTGCCCGACGGCACCCCGTTCTGGCCGATGTGGCGGCGCCCGCAGCCACCGCCGGCCCGCTAGCCACCGGCGCCACCCGTCGGCATCGGCCCGGTCCCGCCGCCTGCGGAGCCGGGCCGATCTACTTTCGGCGACTGTTCCGGGCAGCGCGGCCGGCATACCGTCGTGCCTGTGGAGGAAACGGGCGACGGCACGGTCGTGACCGGCGTGCCGGGGGAGGGGCCGCGGACTCCCGGCGGGCGCCGCCGGCGCCGCCGCACGTTGCGCGAGGCGGTCGTCGACCTCGCCGCGATCGGGGTGGCCGCGCTGGTCGCCATGGAGGCGGCGGGTACGGCCGAGATCCTGGGCACCGTGACCGGCGCCACGCTCTTCTTCGCGCTGGTCCTCTCCGGGGTCGGCTGTCTCGCCCTGTGGTGGCGGCGCCGCTGGCCGGTCGGGGTCGCGCTGCTGCTCGCGGCGATCATGCCGATCACCGAGTTCGTCGGCGCCGCGGTCCTGATCGCGGTCTACACCGTCACCGCGAACCGGCGGTGGCCGGTCAGCCTCGCCGTCGCCGGGCTGCACGTGGTCGCCTTCGTCCCGTACTCGCTCCACCGGCCGGATCCGGACCTGGGGATTCTCGGTGCCAACGCCCTCCACGTCGCGCTGTTGTCGATCGCGGTGGCGGTCGGCACGGTCGTACGGGCACAGCGGGAGAAGGACGCCGTGTTGCGGGAGCGGGCCGAGGCCGAGGCCCGGCTGCACCTCGACCGGGTACGCGTGCTCGAGCGCGAGCGCATCGCCCGCGAGATGCACGACGTTCTCGCCCACCGGATCTCCCTGGTCAGCCTGCACGCCGGTGCGCTGGAGGTGCGGTCGGACCTGTCACCGGAGGAGATCGCCCGGGCGGCCCGGACGATCCGGGTCGGCGCGCACGAGGCGCTGGAGGACCTCCGCGAGATCCTCGGGGTGCTGCGGGCCGCGCCCGACACCGCCGACGGGCTGCGTCCGCAGCCGGGCCTCGCCGATCTCGACCGGCTCGTCGCCGCCGTCCGGGCCGCCGGCACCGTGGTCGAGGTCGAGAACCTGCTGCCGGACGTGGCCCTGCCGGCGGCGGCGAGCCGGACCGCGTACCGGGTGCTGCAGGAGGGGCTGACCAACGCCCGCAAGCACGCGCCCGGCAGCGAGGTGCGGATACGGCTGGACCGTGCTCCGGACGGCGAACTGCGCGTACGGATGTGCAACCGGTTGGTGCCCGTCGGCGGGCCGGTGGTGCCGGGAGCCCGGGTCGGTCTGGCCGGTCTGTCCGAGCGGGTCGGCCTGGGCGGCGGGTGGCTCGAGCACGGCGTCCGCCGTACCCCGGACGGCGAACTCGTCTTCCAGTTGGCGGCCCGGCTTCCCTGGCCGGGCTGATGCCGGGGGATGTCGGCCACGCCTCGCGGGCGGCGGCGCGGTCCTGGGCGGCGAGCCAGCCGAGGTAGTCGCGGAACGGCACGA
>NZ_JBFBCH010000009.1:0-169290 GCF_040683055.1 Polymorphospora sp. NPDC051019
TGTAGTAACACGACCGACTTCGAGGGACCAAGGCTCTGACCTGCTCAAGCGCATGATCAATGCCTCCGTGTGACCACCAACTGCGGAACCCGGGGCACGCCGGGGCTGTAAATGACCCGGTCGCTGTAGCGCAGGTCGCGCTGCTCGCGGTGAAAGGTGTAGAAGTCCGGCGCGGTGAGCAGGCACGGGTACAGCGCGGACGAGCGGACGATGCTCTCCTCCTGCGCCTTCGCCCCGCCGAGGAAGCCGCCGCCGGGGTTTTTCGCCGACGCGAACACCAGGCACGCCGCCGCGGGGCCGAGGCGGCGGGCGGCGGCCAGGGTCGACTCGTGCGTCACCTCGACCGAGCCTTCACCGGGCTTGCCGTCGGGGACGGGCAGGGCGGCGTCAGGCGGGTAGTGGCGGGTTCCGGCGACGGCTGCCCGTACGTCATCGGCGATGACGACCTCGCCGCCGGCGCTGTCGAGGTAGCGGCCGGCTTCGGCGATCTCGACCGTCTGTCGGGCGATCTCCCGTAGCCGGCTGCTCACGAACGGACCTGAAGATCACAGCGTTGCACGAAGGGCAGGCTAGGCAGTCCGGGCGCCGACTGGCAACGCAATAGCCGACGACCGCGTGTCCGGTGCTATCTGCCGCGGCGGATGCTCCGTACGCCGAACGTGACCGCCCCGACGACGAACGCGACGCCGAGGATCTGCAGGCCCGGCGAGTCGTCGGCCTCCCCGTGCACGATGCCGGCGACCCCGATCACGACGGCAACAACGGCGAGGAGCCATTTCATCATTCCTCGACCCATTCGAGCAGGTCGCCGGGCTGGCAGTCGAGCACCCGGCACATCGCTTCCAGGGTGCTGAACCGGACGGCCTTGGCCCGCCCGTTCTTCAGCACGGCCACGTTCGCCGGGGTGAGCCCGACCCGCTCGGCGAACTCGCCGACGCTCATCTTGCGCTTGGCCAACTCGACGTCGATGCGGACGACGATGGGCATCAGATCACCGCTTCCATGTCGGTCCGCAGGGTGGTCGCCTGGCGCAGCAGCGCACGCATCACGATCATCAGGAGCCCTACCACGGCGACCCCGACCGACGTCAGGAACAGCAGCATCGGCAGCCCCGGGTCGTCCCCGGTGAATCCGACGTAGAGGAGAAGTCCCACGAGCACCACCCACGCGGCGACGATGGCCCACACGATCGTGTCGACCCACACCAGGGACGCCTCGGTGAAGATGCGGTCGTTCTTGACCAGGCCGAGCAACTTCCAGGTGGCCACGATCACCACCTGGACGCACAGCACCAGGAAGACCGCGATGGCGGTCATCGGCCACCGCAGGTAGGCGTCCTCGGGGGCCTCCTGCGCCATGTGTCTGAACTGTCCGGGCAGCGAGAGGGTCTGGAAGACGACCAGGATCCCGAACAACAACACGAGGAAGACTCTGAGTGGGGCTACGGCCCGATGCTCCGCCAACATGCATCGACTATCACTCGCTACCTATCGAAAGTCAATCGATTCGGCGACTTTCGACGGTATGCGGACCTGATGACGGCGCGGCGGACGAAGCACGGTCACGAACCACAGTGTGGCAGTCGCCGGCCAGCCGGACAGGTAGAGGGCAGGACGGTGAACGAGAATCCCCGGTGAGCGCGGATCGACGGCCGCCGCCGTACGGCTGGATCTGGTCCGGGCCTGGCGGACGCTGAGCGCCGGCGACCGCGAGGTGCTGGCGCTGGTCGCGTTCGACGGCCTGCCGGCCCTCGGCGTCATCCCGGTGTCATCTGATCGACCGATGCCGGGGCCCGGGGTGGGCGCCGTACCGTTGCAGCCACGTGTCGGCCGGGCAGGTCCCCCGTCTTGTCCGGCCCACACACTCCGGGCTACTTCGACAGGGCCTTTTCGAGTTGGGCCTTGGTCATCGTGGAGCGGCCCTTGATGTTGCGCTGTCTGGCCTCGTTGTAGAGCTGTTCCTTGGTGCGTCCCTTGGCGCCACTGTGCGACCGCAGCCCGCCCCGGCGTCCGGACGAGATGTCCTTGACCGAGGACCGGCTCGCGGTCCTGGATTCGCCGGCGCGGGCGCGTTCCTTGTTCACCGTGCGGGCGGCGATCTCCTCGGCGCGTGATTCGGAGACGCCCCGCCGCTTCGCGCTGGCCTTGATGTGCTTGTACTGACGTTCCCTCTTCGGGCTGGATCCCGCGGGCATGACCGGCTCCCCCTCCGTCAGGGCTTGTCACAGCGAGGCTGTCCACCCATCGGTTCGGCAGCCCCATATCGGCCTACATCAGGACAGATGCCCAGCACGGTCGACCGGCAAACGCTGCCGCCCGACCGGACCGGTGTCAGCGGGACGTGTCCCGGTTGTAGAGCCGCTTGGCCCAGACGTAGCTGGCCACGGTGATCACGATGGTCCAGGCGAGCGCGATCCAGCCGTCGTTGCCGATCCCGCTGCCCATCAGCAGGCCGCGCAGCGTCTCCATGATCGGGGTGAACGGCTGGTGGTCGGCGAACCAGCGCACCCCCGCCGGCATCGACTCGGTCGGGACGAAGCCGCTGCCGAGGAACGGCAGCAGGATCAGCGGCATCGGCAGGTTGCTGGCCGTCTCGACGCTCTTGCTGACCAGGCCGCAGGCGACCGACAGCCAGGTGACGGCGAAGGTGACGGCGACGAGCAGCCCGATCGCGGCGAGCCACTCGACCGGGTTCGCGGTGGGCCGGAAGCCGACCAGCAGGGCGACCCCGGTGACGGCCGCCAGGCCGAGCATCGTCTGGATCATGCTGCCGAGGACGTGGCCGGCCAGCACCGACGGCCGGAAGATCGACAGGGTACGGAACCGGTCGATGATGCCCTCGGTCATGTCCATCGCGACCGAGATCGCCGTTCCCTGCGCGGTGCCGGCGATCGCTATCAGCAGGATGCCGGGGGTGATGTAGTTGGCGTATTCGGCCCGGCCGCCGGCCCCGCCCAGCCCGGCCCCCATCGTGCCGCCGAAGACGTAGACGAACAGCAGCAGGAGGATTACCGGGATGCCGACCAGCATCAGGGTCAACCCCGGATACCGCTGCATCCGCCGCAGGTTGCGCCGCAGCATGGTGGTCGAGTCGCGTACGGCGTAGGTGAGGGTGCTCATCGCACGGATTCCCTTTCGGGGCGGCCGGTGAGGGCGAGGAAGACGTCGTCGAGGTCGGGGGTGCGCACGTCGAGGCCGTCGACCTCGATCGAGGCGCGGTCGAGCCGGTCGAGCAGGGCACGCAGCGAGGAAACCCCGCCGTCGCCGGGCACCCGCAGGGTCAGGGTCTCGTCGTCGCGGGTCGCCCCGGGGAAGGTGCGGGCGGCGGACTCCAGCCCGGACAGGTCGGCGAACCGCAGGCTGACGTGGCCGCCGGGGACGAGGCGCTTGAGTTCGTCGGGGGTGCCTTCGGCGATCAGCCGGCCGTGGTCGAGCAGCGCGATCCGGTCGGCGAGTTCGTCGGCCTCGGCGAGGTACTGGGTGGTGAGGAAGAGTGTCACCCCGGACCGGACGAGACCGCGAATGATCTCCCACATGGTGCGCCGGCTGCGTGGGTCGAGGCCGGTGGTCGGCTCGTCGAGGAAGATGATGCTCGGCTCACCGACCAGGGTCATCGCCAGGTCGAGGCGGCGCCGCATCCCGCCGGAGTAGGTGGCCACCGGCTTGCCGGCCGCGTCGACGAGATCGAAGCGGTCGAGCAGTTCGGCGGTCCGGCGCCGGACGGTGGCCCGGTCCAGGTGCCGCAGGTCCGCCATGAGGCGCAGGTTCTCCTCGCCGGTGAGCAGGTTGTCGACGGCGGAGAACTGCCCGGTGACGCCGATCGCGTCACGTACGGCGTCGGGTTCGCGGGCCAGGTCCCGACCGGCGATCCGGATTTCGCCGGCGTCGGCGCGGACCAGGGTGGACAGGATCTTCACGGTGGTGGTCTTGCCGGCGCCGTTCGGCCCGAGCAGCGCGAAGACGGTGCCGGCCGGCACGGTCAGGTCCACGCCGTCGAGCACCACCTTGCCGCCGTACGCCTTGCGCAGGCCGGTGGCCGTGATCGCGGGAATGGGCATCGCCTTCTCCTTCAGGTCTTCGAGGTCACGCTGCGGCGGACGGTGATGTCGCCGACGGAGGTGCTCGCCCGCACCCGGACGGTGTCGTCGGTGGTGTCCGGCGCGGGCGACGACGCCAGTTCGTTGTGGACACGTCCGAAGGTGGTGTCGAGGTCGAGCCAGGCGGCGGTGCCGGCGCGGATACCGATGCCGACGACCCCGGCGGCCGTCTCCAGCACCACCGTGCCGCGGATCACCTCGCTGACGTGTATGCCGCCGTTCGCGGTCCTCGCGGTGACGTCGGCGTGCGCCCGGTCGACGGTGATCGACCCGTTGGCCGCCCTGAGCCGCAGGTCGCCGCCGGCCTCGCCGATCCAGCTGTCGCCGTTGGAGTTCTTGACCGTCGCCGGCCCGTCGATCCGGCGGATCCGCACCGACCCGTTGCCGGCGGTGACCTCGCCGCCTTCGACGTGGTCGGCGATGACGGCGCCGCTGCCGCTGTTGAGGCGTACCGGGCCGGCCCGGTCGAGCTGGATGTCGCCGTAGCCGTTCTTGAAGCGGCACTCGCCGAGGCGGCCTTCGAGCCGCACCTCGCCCATGCCGGTCTCGCCGTCGAGGTGGGAGCCCTCGGGCAGTTCGATCGTGAGGTCGACCGCGCCGCTACGGGTGAACAGCGTCCCGAGCCGGGGGCCGCGGACCAGCAGTTTGCCGTCGGCGTACTCGACGCGGGTCTGTTCGGCGACCTTGCGGTCGGCCTTGCTCGACGGGTCGACGGGACGTACGTCGACGGTCGTGTCGGTGCGGGTGCCGGCGACGAGTCGCACGTTGCCGACGACGAAGCCGAGGTTCACGGTGACGGAGATCGGTTGCGGTGTGTCGAAGGTCGGCATGGCTGGTCCCCTACGTGGTGGGTGGACTGGTCCGAACGGAAATGGCTGGCGGGTCAGCGCACCCAGCCGGTGAACCGCTGGCCGTGGCCGGTGGCGCGGTGGCCGGATGTCGCGTTGCGGCCGGGTTCGAGCGCGGCGGCGGCGGCCCGGACGAGCCAGGCGTTGACCGAGAGCCGTTCCTGCCCCGCGGCCTCCTCGATCCGGGCCTTCAGCTCGTCGGGCAGGCGGACGTTGATCCGGGACGTCCCGCCGCCGCTTTCGTCGAAGGTGGGCGCCGGTGGGGCGGGTACGGGCTCCTCCGGTGCCTCGGGGGCGGGGCGGGCCGGCGTGACGACGAAGTCCGGGTCCCGGCCGCGCAGCCGCAGGTGGACCGAGCCCGGAGCGAGGTCGCGGGTGATCTCGGCGGTGGCGGCGGACAGCGCTTCCAGCAGGGTGAGCCGGATCGCGGATTCGAGCGGGGCGGTGAGGCGTTCGGCGAGGGCGCGCGCGTCGTCACCGCCGGCGTCGGCGGCGACCGCGAGTTCCCGCCGGAGCAGGTCGACGTACGGCGTGAGTTCCATGTGAGCCACTATGGCACCATTCTGGCTCAGACTGCAAGCAGATTGGCTCAACGCGGCACACGCTGAGCCACGCGCGCCGTCCCCACTACCCGGACGCATATGTCCGGGCGGGACGGGCAGTCGGCGGTATGGCCAAGGAGATGGAAGGCGACAACCAGAAGCGACGTGCGCTCGCCGCCGCCGCCCGCGAACAGGGCCGTACCGCCAGCGGGGCCGGGGCCAGCCTCGGCGGCTCCAAGCAGCGTGAACACGCCCGACGCAAGGAACGGGCCGGCCCGCAGCCGGCCGGCGCCCGCAAACCCGGCCCACGGGCACCGAGGCCGGACCTGCCACCAGGGCCGCAGACACCCCGCCCGCCGCACTCGCCGCCGTACGGCGACACGGTCGCCGACCCCGGCGTCCTGCGCCTGCGCTACCGCGAACTCGTCAGCGAGGTCGGCGACCGCACCGGCGTCGGGTTCGACCAGGCCAAGGGCGCCGCCCGCGCCACCGTGGGCGTGCTCGCCCGCGCGCTGCCCGAGGACGACAAGCAGCGACTGCTCGACGCCCTACCGGCCGAACTGACCGAGGGACAGGACGTCAGCGAGCCGTACTACGGCCGTGGCCTGTCCGGGTTCGTCCAGCAGGTCGCCGGCCTCGCCCAACGCCCGCCCGAACAGGCGCTGCTCCAGACGCAGGCGGTGCTCGGCGCCATCGCCGCCCAGGACGGACACCTGCTCGACTCGCTCGAACTGCCGGACTTCCTCACCGACCTCACCCACCCACCGGCACCCGGCGGCGGGCTGGTCGGCACGAACCGGCACACCGCACCGCTCGACGAGGACGAACTGATCGCCGCGCTGCGCCGGCTACCCGGCTGGACCGGCAACGTCAGTGCGCTGACCCGCACCCTGACCCTGCCACCCGACCAGCTCGACCGGGTCCTGGCCCGCCTCGACCAGCTCAAGATCGACAGTGGGCGCGGCCCACGGATCAGCCGGCCCGACGACTGGACCGCCCAGTTGGTCGTACAGACCACGAACGCCCGCGCGGTGACCGCACTCGACGTCGACCTCGCGGCGCTGATCAACGACGCCATCGACGAGGCCGCCGCCGGCCTGGCCTAGCCCGCGCCGACACACCGGGAGGTGGTGCCATGGAACTGGTCGAGGAGTCGCCGTACCGGTTCCGCATCGACCCGCACGGCGACATGCGGGTACCCGGCGTCGTCTTCGCCTCCCGGTCCCTGCTGCCCGACGTCACCGCCGACAAGGCGATCGAACAGGTCGCCAACGTCGCGACGCTGCCGGGCATCGTGGAGGCGTCGTACGCCATGCCCGACGTGCACTGGGGCTACGGGTTCCCGATCGGCGGGGTCGCCGCGACCGACGTCGCGGCGGACGGCGTCGTCTCGCCCGGCGGCGTCGGCTTCGACATCTCCTGCGGCGTACGGCTGCTCGCCGCCGACCTCGACCGCGCCGAGCTGCCCCGGGTGCGGGAACGACTGATGGACGGCCTCGACACGGCCGTCCCGCGCGGCATGGCCAGGGGCGCCGTCTGGAAGATCGACGACCGCGCCCAACTGAACGAGGTGCTGCTCGGCGGTTCGCGGTACGCCGTCGAGCAGGGCCACGGCGTCGAACGCGACCTCACCCGCTGCGAGGACCACGGCGCCGTGTCGGACGCCGACCCCGACCAGGTCAGCGACCGGGCTATACAGCGCGGGCAGGGCCAGGTCGGCAGCCTCGGCTCCGGCAACCACTTCCTGGAGGTGCAGGCGGTCGACCACGTCTACGACGACGACGCGGCGGAGGCGTTCGGGCTGCGGCCCGGCCAGATCTGCGTCATGGTCCACAGCGGTTCGCGCGGCATGGGACACCAGATCTGCACCGACCACGTACGGGTCATGGAGCGGGTGATGCCCCGCTACGGGATCGACGTACCGGACCGGCAGCTCGCCTGCGCGCCGGTCTCCTCGCCCGAGGGCCGCGCCTACCTGGGTGCGATGGCCGCCGCCGCCAACTACGCGCGGGCCAACCGGCAGCTGCTCGGCGAGGCCGCCCGCCGGGTGTTCGAACGGACCGTCGGCCGCCGCCTCGACCTGGTGTACGACGTCTCGCACAACCTCGCCAAGATCGAGTCGCATCGGGTCGACGGCGCCGACAGGCAGCTCTGCGTACACCGCAAGGGCGCCACCCGGGCCCTGCCGCCCGGCCACCCCGACCTGCCCGTCGACCTGGCCGGGGTCGGGCAGCCGGTGCTCATCCCCGGCTCGATGGGCACCCCGTCCTACGTGCTGACCGGGGTCGCGGGCGCCCCGGCGTTCGCCTCCACCTGTCACGGCGCCGGCCGGGCGCAGAGCCGCACGCAGGCCGCCAGGTCGGTGCGCGGCAAGGACCTGCGCGACCAACTGGAGGCCCAGGACATCTCGGTACGCGGCGCGTCGATGCGCGGGCTCGCCGAGGAGACGCCGCAGGCGTACAAGGACGTGTCCGCGGTCGTCGGGTCGGCCGAGGGCGGCGGCCTGTGCCGGCGGGTGGCCCGGCTGGTCCCGGTCGGCGTGGTGAAGGGCTGACAGCGCTAGCGGTGGCCAGCCGGCCGCCGTCACACGTCGAGGGTCACCGCGCACGACCAGCCGTCGGCGCCCGGGGCGAACCTCAGTTCGTGCAGCGACACCGCCTTCGGCACCGCGCCCACCACCTCGATCCGGTCGGGGTCGGCCATCCGCAGCCGCACCTCGAACCCGCCGTCGACGGCGGCCACGTCTGCGGACGCCGGCAGCCGGCCCTCGGTGTCCATCCGGAAGATCACCTCGTCGAGTACGGCGACCAGCATGTCCTCGTCGGTGCCCGGGTCGACCCGGAACTCCACGGTCTGCCCTGACGGCTCCGCCGGCACCTCGGCGAAGCTGCCGACCAGGCCGGCCACGGCCTCCGCCACGCAGCGCTCGCGGGCCGGCGCCCACGCCTCGACGCGTACGTCGGCGGTGTGCGGCACGCTGCGGTGGCCCACCGGTCCCAACTGCCGCCCCCTCCGCGTAGCCCTTCGCCGCCCATTCTCGCCGCCGTCCGCGCGCCCGGGCAGGCGAACGGCGGGCTACCCGTCCCGCAGCGCCTGGGCCGGCAGCCCGTACGGCCCGAGCACACCCTCGACATAGCCGAGGTTCTCGGCCCGTTCCGGCGGGTCGAGGGTCGGGTCGAGGGCGACCATGGCCAGGTCGGCGACGTCTTCGAGGGCGCGGGTGCAGCGGTAGTAGGCCAGCAGGTCCGCATCGGGCTCCACGGCCCCGTAGCCGTCGAGGAACCAGCCCTGCTGCGCGGCCGTGGCGGGCGCGAACGGCAGCACTCCCCCGCCGAGCACGAACATCAGGTCACGTTCCGGCGGGGCGAGTACGGCGTCGTCGAAGTCGATCAGGACGACGGACTGGTCCCCGGTCGCGATGACGTTGCCGAGGTGCGGGTCGGCGTGACACGGCACCGGCGCCGGCAGGTCGGTGCGGCGGCGCAATTCGGCGGCCAGCCGCACGGCCCGGTCCCGCACCTCGACCAGCTTGCCGCGACCGGCCGCCCACCCCTCGGCCAGCCGTTCCTGGATCTCGTCGGCTCCCCGTCCGACGCCGGTCACGGCGTGGTCGGCGGCGTCGAAGGCGCGCACCCAGCGGCTCGGGTCGTACGCCTCCGCCGGCACCGCCGCCCGCAGATCGTCGTCGACCGGGAGCCGGTGCAGGCGGGCGAGCAACCGGCCGTACGCGGTCCACTGCTCCCGTCGCAGCGGGCCTTGCAGGGCCGGCGTGCCGGTGACCCAGCGGGTGACCGACAGGCGTCGCCCGGCGACCTCGGTCCACAGTCGACCGTCGCGGGTACGCACGACGTCGGCGACCGTGCCGGGTGCCACGACCGCGAACCGTCCCGGGATCACCAGGCCGGCCGCGGAGTCGTTCGCCGACCACTTCACGGCGAAGTCGGTCCCGGCGACGTCAGTGCCCCGGAAGAGGTCGGCGGCCCGGTCGGCACCGGTCTCGACGGCGCGGACGTCGGTCAGCTCGATCCCGAAGTGTTCGGCGACCCAGCCGGCGACACTCATCGCGCCCCCTGGGTTCGCTGGGCGGTGGGAGCCACCGGTCAGGCCGGGGTTTCCTGGCGACCGGCGGTCAGCGCGGTCAGGCCGAAGGTGCCGGACTGCCGGTGGGCCGACAGCGCCGGATCGGCGGAGGCGGTCAGGCACAGGACATCCGGGCGGAAGACGAGGCGCCCGGTGGCCACCGCGTACGGCCCCGCCGCGTAGAGCTGGCAGTCGATCACCAGTAGTGGCGCCCCGACCGCGACGTCCAGTTCCCCGGCGAGGGTTTCGGTCGCCGCCTCGGCGGTGATGGTGTGGTCGCTGCGGGTCAGGCGGATGTTCTCCGTCTCCCGCAGGAACGTGGTGATGCCGTCGGTCAGCGCGTTTATCCGCACCTGCTGCCCGTCGAACGCCCCGGGCAGCCGGTGTTCGAGCCGGGCGGCGGCCCGCCCCTCGACCTCGTAGAGGCGCACCGCCCGGTAGACCGCTTCGCCGCGGGCCACGCCGAGCAGGGCGGCGTCGTCATCGTCGGCGGTCTCCCGCGCGATGTTGACGGCCCGTACGGCGTAGTCGGCGCCGGCCTCGGCGAGGAAGTCGGACAGGGACAGGATGAGGTCGACCGGATAGGCCAGCGAACCGGCGTGGGCGGCCCGGGCCGGCGCGGTGATGAGGGTGCCGACGCGGCGTCGGCGCACGATCTCACCGGCGGCCTCCAGCCGGCTGAGGGCGTCGCGCAGGGTGCTGCGGGACGCGCCGACCAGTTCGCAGAGCCGCTGTTCGGGCGGCAGGCGGGTGACCCCGGTGCGCTGGTACTCCGCGATCAGCGCCCGCAGCTTCACCTCGGCTTCGTCCACCCGGCTCCGTCGGCCCGGAGTGTCCACTTCGGTCGACCGCGTCTCCATAGGCCCTCCCTCGAATGGTCATACCTTATCGGCGCAGACCCGCCGCCCGCAATCCGCCCAACGAGCAGGGAAAACGCGACCCTTGACACTGGGCCAGCATTGGTCATATCTTACCGCCTAATTGATCGGACTTAACGCGACGGAAACACGTACGCGCAGGTCGGGGGCGAGGAGGTGCCAGATGACCGAGGTCCTGCTGGGCATCGACATCGGCACGTCGAGCGCCAAGGGCGTACTCGCCCACCCCGACGGAACCGTGCTCGCCACCGCCGTCCGCCCCCACCGCACCTCGATGCCGCGCCCCGGCTGGGTCGAGCACGACGCCGAACACGACTGGTGGCAGGCCGTCGTCGATCTCTCCCACCGGCTGCTCACCGACCGCCCCGAACGGCCGGCCGCCGTCTGTGTGAGCGGGATCGGCCCCTGCGTCCTGGCCGCCGACGAGGCGTACCGGCCACTGCGCCCGGCGATCCTCTACGGCGTCGACACCCGGGCCACCGCCGAGGTGCGGGAACTGACCGACCGGCTCGGTACGGCGGCCCTGCTCGACCGCGCCGGCTCGCTGCTGACCAGCCAGTCAGCCGGCCCGAAACTGTCGTGGCTGAGCCGGCACGAGCCCGACGTCTGGGCCCGGACACGCCACTTCCTGATGGCCAGTTCACTCGCCGTCGCCCGGCTCACCGGCGAGTACGTGCTCGACCACCACTCCGCCAGCCAGTGCCAGCCCATGTACGACCTCGCCGCGAGCCGGTGGTATGAGCCGTGGTGCGACATCGTGGCCCCCGGACTGGCACTGCCCCGGCTCGCCTGGCCCGGCGAGATCGTCGGCGTGACCACCCCCGGCGCCGCCGCACAGACCGGCATCCCCGCCGGCACCCCGGTCGCCGCCGGCACCATCGACGCCTGGGCCGAGGCGCTCAGCGTCGGCGTACGCGAACCCGGCGACACCATGCTCATGTACGGCACCACCATGTTCCTGGTCCAGATGCTGGCCCGGCCGCTCACCGACGCCCGCCTGTGGGCCACCCGGGGCGTCACCCCGGGCAGCGCCAGCCTGGCCGGCGGCACGGCCACCTCCGGCGCCGTCACCGACTGGTGGCGCCGCATCACCGGCGAGGACGGCTTCGACCAGCTCGTCGCCGACGCGGCGGCGACCCCGCCCGGCGCCGACGGCCTGGTGACGCTCCCCTACTTCGCCGGCGAACGGACCCCGCTGTTCGACCCGGACGCCCGCGGCACGATCCTCGGCCTGACCCTGCGCCACGG
This sequence comes from Polymorphospora sp. NPDC051019, assembly GCF_040683055.1. NCBI lineage: Bacteria > Bacillati > Actinomycetota > Actinomycetes > Micromonosporales > Micromonosporaceae > Polymorphospora > Polymorphospora sp. NPDC051019. The sequence goes on from NZ_JBFBCH010000009.1 coordinate 11,693, forward strand.
GCGCGGCCACCTCTACCGGGCCGCGCTGGAGGCGACCGCCTACGCCGTCCGGCACCACCTCGACGCCTTCACCGAGGCCGGTGCCGCACCCGGCCGCCTGGTCGCCGTCGGCGGCGGCGTACGCGGCGGACTGTGGACCCAGATCGTCTCCGACGTCACCGGCCGTCCCCAGGAACTGCCCGAGCAGACGATCGGCGCCAGCTACGGCGACGCGCGCCTGGCCGGCGAGGCGGCCGGCCTCGTCACCCCCGACGCCCCCTGGGCCCGTACCGCGCGGGTGGTGGCGCCCCGGGCCGAGCACGCCGAGGTCTACGACCGCCTCTACCGCGTCTACCGCGCCGCCTACCCGGCCACCCGTGACCTCGCGCACGAACTGGCCGCGCTGCAAAAAGCCACGAGTTGAGTTCCGGACCCCCACCTGCCTCGCTGGTGACAGGAGAGAACATGCCCGAAGTCGTCATCGCCTCCGGCCGGCAACGACCGGACACCGGACCACCGCCACCGCCGCGGCCGCCCGCCGGCCCGGCGAAGCGCGGCGGCCCACGCCGGGGCCTGGCCCGGCTGCGCGGCGGCCTGCTCGGCCTCGCCGGCTTCCTCGGCCTTGTCCTGGTCTGGCAGATCACCGCCGCCGCCGAGGTCGTCGGCAACGGCCTGCTGCCCACCCCCGGCACGGTGTTCGAGGTCATCTGGACCGGGCTGGGCAACGGCCTCGCCAACGACGTGCTCATCAGCAGCCGCCGGGTCGTCGTGTGGGTATCCGTCGGCATCGCCGCCGCCGTACCGGTCGGCTTCCTGCTCGGCTGGTTCCCCATCGCCCGCGCCGCGCTCAACCCGCTGGTCAACTTCTTCCGGGCGCTGCCACCGATCGCCCTCGTACCGCTGGTCATCGTCTACTTCGGCATCGGCGAACTGGCCCGCGGCATCATCCTGATGTACGCCGCGTTCTTCGCCACCGTCGTCATCGTGTTCGAGGGCATCGCCGGCATCGAGGACAAGTACGTACGCGCCGCGCAGACCCTCGGCGCCAACCGCATCGAGGTGCTGACCCGGGTCGTACTGCCGTTCTCCGTACCGCACATCCTCACCGCCGCCCGGGTCTCGCTCGGCATCGGCTGGGCGTCGCTGGTCGCCGCCGAACTCGTCGCCGCCCAGGACGGCCTCGGCGCCGTCATCCAGAACGCCGGCAACTTCCTCGACATCCCCCGGGTCTACGCCGGGATCATCCTGATCGGCCTGTGCGCGCTGGTCATGGACGCGGTACTGCGGTTCATCTCGGTACGACTCGTGCGCTGGCAGGACAGGGGGACCCGGTGACGACAACGGTCAACAGCGGCGGACTGACCCTCGACCGGGTCAGCAAACGCTTCGGACGCGGCGCGGCGGCGGTCACCGTACTCGACGACGTCGCGTTCGACGTGCCCGAGGGCGAGTTCGTCGCCGTCGTCGGCCCGAGCGGCTCCGGCAAGACGACGCTGCTCAACACCGTCGCCGGCTTCGTCGACCCCGACGCCGGCCAGATCCTGGTCAACGGCAAGCCGGTCACCGGCCCCGGCCCGTCGCGGTGCGTGGTCTTCCAGGAGTACGCGATCTTCCCCTGGCTGACCGTACGCAAGAACATCGAGTTCGGGATGCGCCTGCGGGCCCGCCGCCGCCCCGCCGCACAGCGCCGCGAGATCACCGACCGGTACCTCGAACTCATGGGCCTGACCGCCTTCGCCGACGCGCTGCCGAAGACCCTGTCCGGCGGCATGCGCCAGCGGGTGGCGCTCGCCCGCGCCTACGCGGTCGACCCCGAGATCCTGCTCATGGACGAACCCTTCGCGGCACTCGACGCGCAGACCCGGGAAACCATGCAGGAAGCCCTCCTGGAGATCAACCAGAAGGAGCGGCGCACCGTCCTGTTCGTCACCCACCAGGTGGAAGAGGCGATCTTCCTCGCCGACCGGGTCGTGGTCATGTCCGCCCGCCCGGCCCGCGTGCAGGAGATCGTGCCGGTGCCCTGGCGCGGCCCGCGCAACCACGAACTGAAGACCAACCCGGAATTCATCGAACTACGCCGGCACATCGAGACGATGCTGCGCGGCGGCACCCCCACACCCCGGAAAGAGACGACATGAACCGACGAATTCTCGCGGCGGTGACCGGACTCGCGCTCGCCCTGTCCGTCACCGCGTGCGGAACCGACGACGACGCCACCGGTGACGGCGGCACCCAGAAGGTGAAGGTCGGCTACATCGCCGGCCCCGCCCCCGGCATGCACCTGCTGCTCGCCAAGGAACGCGGCTACTTCGCCGAGGCCGGCCTCGACGTCGAGACGGTGCCGTTCCAGACCGGCATCTCACTGTCGAACGCGCTCACCGGTGGCAGCGTCGACGTCGGTGTGATGGGTGCCGTCATCGCCAACTTCCCGGCCCGCGGCCAGGGCAAGGTCTTCCTGCTCAACAACCTCGAAGCCAACATCCAGCAGATCTGGGCGGCTCCGGACAGCGGCATCAACTCCATCGCCGACCTGCGCGGCAAGAAGGTGGCCACCACCACCGGCACCGCCGCCCACCTGCTGCTCCACGTCGCGCTCGCCGAGAACGGCATGACCACCGACGACATCGAACTGGTCAACCTGGACATGCCGGCCGTCGCCAACACGTTCGTCACCGGCGGCGTACCGGCCGCCGCGCTGTGGGCCCCGTTCGACAACCAGATCAAGGAACGCCTGCCCCAGGCCCGCATGATCGGCACCGCCGAGCAGTTCCAGCCGAAGTCCGCGATCACCGGCGGCTGGGTCGCCAACAACAAGTTCCACGCCGAGAACCGCGACGCCCTGGTCAAGATCGCCCAGGCCTGGCTGAAGGCCAACGACGACATCGTCACCGACCAGGCCGGCGCCCTGGCCGCCGGCTGCCCCAGTCTGTCGGAGTTCATGACCACCGAGGTCTGCACCCAGATCTACCAGCAGGCCCGCAGCTACCCCAACGCCGAATGGGCCACCTACTACGCCGACGGCACCGTCGCCGACTGGGTCGGCCGGATGGAACAGGTCTTCGTCGACATCGGCGCGCTGCCGGCCTTCGTCGACCCCGACCAGTTCCTCGACACCACCGTCTTCACCGACGCCAACAAGTAGGCGCCCACCGGCGCCCCTCGCCTAGGAGACAGCTTGACCACGCCCGGCAGCCGGCCCAACATCCTCCTGCTCATGGCCGACCAGCTCAGCGCGTTCGGCACCGGACCGTACGGCAACGAGGACGTCCTGACCCCCCACCTCGACGCCCTCGCCGCCCGCGGCACCGTACTGGCCAACGCCTACTGCAACGCGCCGCTGTGCGTGCCGTCGCGGGCCGCGATGATGACCGGCCGGCTGCCGAGCGAGGTCCCCTCCAACGACAACGCCGAGGAGTTCCCGGCCTCGGTGCCCACCTTCGCCCACACGCTGCGCCGGGCCGGCTACCGCACCATCCTCGCCGGCAAGATGCACTTCGTCGGCCCCGACCAGTTGCACGGCTTCGAGGAACGGCTCACCACCGACATCTTCCCGCCCGATTTGACCTGGACCCGGCCCTGGGAAGAGCAGGGCGACCCGCCGCGGCTCTCCGGCGAGCAGCAGAACGGCGGCCGGGAATACCTCGACATCCTGCGTTCCTCCGGCCCGCTGCCGTGGACGTACCAGATGCACTACGACGAAGAGGTCCGGTTCAACGCGCTGCAACGGATCCGGGAACTGGCGCTGGCCACCGACGACCGCGCCGACGAGCCGTGGCTCATGGTGGCCTCGTTCACCCAGCCCCACGACCCGTACGTCGCACCGCCGGAGTACTGGAACCGGTACGAGGGCCGGCACATCGGCCTGCCCGAACCCGTACCCGCCGGCACGGCACCCCACCCGCTCGACCGCTGGGTCAACTCGTTCCACGGCGTCGACCGGGGCACCGTCACCGACGAGACCACCTACCTGGCCCGGCGCGGCTACTACGCGATGACCAGCTACATCGACGACGTCGTCGGCTCGTTCACCGCCGAACTGGAACGCTTCGGCCTGCTGGACGACACCGTCGTCGTCTTCACCAGCGACCACGGCGACCAGCTCGGCGAGCACGGCATGTACTTCAAACGCACGCTGCGCGAGTGGTCGGTCCGGGTGCCGTTGCTGATGGCCGGCGCCGGCATACCGGCCGGACACCGCATCGACACCCCGGTCTCCCTCGTCGACCTGCATCCCACCTTCGCCGACCTGGCGCAGGCCCGGCTGCCCGACTGGGTCACCGGACGGTTCGCCGGCGCCAGCCTGGCCGGGGCGCTGCGCGACCGCACCGACGAGGTGGCCGGGCATCCGGGCGTCATCATCGAGAACTCCGCCGAGGGCACGCTGCGCCCGGTACGCGCCGCCGTCGACGGCCGGCACAAGCTCGTCTACGCCCGCGACCTGCCCGACCAGCTCTACGACCTGGAGAAGGACCCCCGGGAACTGCACAACCTCGCCACCGAACCGGAACACGGGTCGACCCGGACCCGGCTGCGGCAGCGGGTGCTGGACGGCTGGGACCCCGACCACGCCGAGCGGGAGATCGTGACGAGCCAGCGGATGCGGGCGTTCCTCGGCGAGGCGCTGGGCAAGGGCCGGCACACCTCGTGGGCGTACGAGCCGCCCGTCGACGCCGCCAACCGGTGGATCCGCGGCACGCAGGACGACCCCTGGGACCCGTTGTGCGGTTTCTGAACCGGCGCCCGGGAGCCGGCCACGGTGCGTGAACCGGCCTGGTACCGCGCGGGCGACGAACCCGACTACCGGTTCTCGCTGGCCAACGAGCGGACCTTCCTCGCCTGGATCCGGACCGCGCTGGCCCTGCTCGCCGGCTCCGTCGCCGTGGTCCAGTTCCTGCCGCCGTCGGCCCTGTCCGGGATGCGGGACCTGCTGGCGGCGGTACTCGCCGCCGCCGGCAGTGCCCTGCCGGCGGCGGCCTACCTGCGGTGGGTACGGGTCCAGAAGGCGATGCGGCTGGGCCGGGGACTGCCGTTCACCCCGCTGCTGGCCGTCATGGCGGTCGGGGCCGCCGTCGTCGGCGTCGGCGTCATCCTGCTGGCCGTCCTACCGTGAGCGAGCGCAGCGAGCGAATCAGTGGCTCCGCTGAACACGGTGCCGCCGAACGCAGTGGAGGCGGCACCGTGAGCGAGGCGGGACCGTGACCGACGCGGGTTTGCAGGCCGAGCGTACGGCGCTGGCCTGGGCGCGTACGGGCGCCGTCGCGGCGGTCAACGCGGCCCTGCTGCTACGGGCGGCGGCGGGTTCCGGCGCCACCGTCCTCTTCGGAGCGGCGGCCCTGCTGATGCTGCTGACCGTCGGCTTGTGGGGCTACCGGCGGCACCGGTTCGCATCGGCCTCCACGGCGCGGCAACGGCGGCCACCGGCCCCACAACTGCGCCTGCTCGCCGGGCTCGTCATGCTCTGCGGGCTGCTGGTCCTCGCCGGCCTGCTCGGCTGAGTCACCGGCTTCCGGCCGGCTCCGGGTCGGCGGCGCAGCGGAAGCCGAGGTGCCCGGTGGTGCTGTCCGGCGGGCTCATGGTCCGGGCCGCGACCCGGTAGCGGTTGCAGTAGGAGTGGTGGCACAGGTACGAGCCGCCGCGCATGACCCGGCCGGTGCCCTCCGCCGGCCCGCGCGGATCGTTCCTCGTCTCGGGACGTTCGGCCGCGTGCCAGTCCCGGCTGAACCAGTCGGCACACCACTCCCACACGTTGCCCGAGGTGTTGAAGATGCCGTAGGCGTTGGGGCGGTAGGCGTCCACCGGCGCGGTGCCGACGTAGCCGTCCGCCGCGGTGTTCGACGTCGGGAAGGTGCCCTGCCAGATGTTGCAGCGGTGCTGCCCACGCGGGGTCAGTTCGTCGCCCCACGGATACTGCGCCCGGTCCAGCCCGCCCCGGGCGGCCTTCTCCCATTCGGCCTCGGTCGGCAGCCGCTTGCCGGCCCACTCGGCGTACGCGGAGGCATCGTTCCAGGACACGTGGACGACCGGGTGGTTCTGCCGGTCGCCGATCGACGACCCCGGCCCCTCCGGGGTACGCCACGCCGCCCCCCGTACCGGCAGCCACCAGGGTGCCTGCGGCACGACGCCGTCGAGAAGATGTGCCCGCGCGGCGCCCGAGACGAACAGGTGGAAGACGTACGACCAGCCGTGGTGCTCGGCCTCGGTGACGTGTCCCGTCGCCTTGACGAACGCGGCGAACTGGGCGTTCGTCACCGCCTTCGGGTCGATGAGGAAGGTCGGTACGTCGACCCGGCGGACCGGCCCCTCACCGTCGTCGGCGAAGGCGTCGGGGTGGTCGCTGCCCATCCAGAAGTCGCCGCCGGGCACCGTGACCATGCCACGCCGTACCTGGCGGGCGTCGCGGGCCGGCGCCTGCGGTGGGCGGCTGCGCGGTAGCCCGACCACCGGCGGGGCCGTACTGCGACCCGGTGCGCAGCACGCGCTCTCGGAATCCGGCACCGCCCCTCCTCGAAATCCGGATCTCTACACCGACACCAGACTAACCCGCAGGTCAGAGAGGGGGTGAAGGCGTCCGGGCGCTGCTGGTCGGTCAACTGCCGGGCGGGAAGGCCCGGCGGCCGTCCCAATAGGGCTTGATGTCGTGCACCCGGCACAGTTCGACGTCGCCCGGCTCGATCCGGCTCGCCGACACGGTGCAGCGGTGATCTCCGTGTGCGGTGGTGGCGACCCAGCCCTGGGGCAACTGCCAGACCTGGAAGCGGGTCGGTGCGCCCTCGACCGGGATGACCACCTCGTCCGGGTCGTCGGCCAGCAGTTCATGGTCGATCCGTCGGAAGGTCTCCTCGTCGCGCGGCGGTTCGGTCTCGTACCGGACCTCGCGGCGACGGTGGAGGGCCAGGTCCGCCCCGTCCGCGGCGTTGACCAGCACCTCGGCGTACGGCCCGGGGCCGGGGGAAGTGCCGTGGCCGAGGCCGACAATCTCCAGCCCGCCGTATCAACGGGAAGCCGCGCGGCCGGTTCTCACCGAACCGGATCTTTCCTAGACTTCCGGCCATGGAGTTCCAGGATGTCGTCCGGCGCCGGCGCATGGTCCGCACCTACACCGACCGGCCGGTCCCGCCCGATGTCGTCGACCGGATCGTGCACAACGCGCTCCGGGCACCGTCGGCCGGCTTCTCGCAGGGCTGGGGTTTCCTGGTGCTCGACAACGCCGACGACATCGCGCGCTTCCGGGACGCGGCCCGGCCGGAGCAGGACCCGGAGAACTGGTTCGCGGCCAACGTCGAGGCACCGCTGCTGATCGTGGCGCACTCCAACAAGGACGCCTACCTCGACCGGTACGCGCAGCCCGACAAGGGACAGACCGCCCGGTCGGAAGCCTGGTGGCCGGCGCCGTACTGGGACATCGACACCGGCATGGCCTCGCTGATGATGCTGCTGACCGCGGTCGACGCCGGCCTCGGCGCCTGCTTCTTCGGCATCGCGGCCGCCCGCATCGACGCGTACCGCGAGGCGTTCGGGGTGCCCGCGCACTACGCGCCGATCGGAGCGGTCTCGATCGGCTACAGCGAGGAGCCGCCCCGCGACCTGCGCGGCCGGCGTCGGCCGACCGCCGATGTCGTGCACCGGGGCAGGTGGAGCCAGCCGGCCGGGTAGCGGCTATTCGTACGGGTCGCCGGGCTCGTTCTGCTTCCGCTTCCAGTGCAGGTATCGGCGGTGCAACTCCCGCTCCCTGCGCAGCTTCCGGCGGTGCAGCACGATCCAGGCGACGAGCAGCACCAGTCCCAGCAGGATCAGCCAGAGCCCGACCCGGCGGTCCTCGGGAGTGGTCACCAAGAGGCCGCCGGTGAACAGCGCCGCGCCGCCCAGGTAGAGGGCGATGCCGGGCAGGGTGTTGCGGTATTCGAGCGCGTGCCGGGCGGCGAAGGTCCGGAACTCGTCCGGAACCTCCTCCAACTCCTCGTACTCCTTTCCGCTACCCATCCGCCCGCTCCCCGGAGCCCAGGTTCGCCAGTAGCGCGAGCGACCGGCGGAGTCGGGCCGGCTCCCCGGGGCCGAGAAGTTCCTCGTACTCCCGCTCGAGACTCGCCTTCACGGCCTCACCGTCCGCGCCGAAGCCGTACCCCTGAGCGGTGAGAGTCACCACCACCGCGCGTTGGTCGTCGGGGTCGGTCCGGGTCGTGACGTACCCCAACTCCTCCAGTTCGCGTACCAGGCGGCCCATCATCTGGCGGGTCATGTCGGCCCGGGCGGCAAGGTCGGTGATGCGGGTGCCGGCGTCGTCGATGTAGCCGAAGACCGGCAGGTGCCCGGTACGGATGCCGGGGTGGCCGCGTGCGTGGAGTCTGGCGACCGCGTTGGCCTGGACCTGGCGCAGCGCCCGCAACAGGAGCCGGCCGAGGTGTGCGGTGCCGACGTCGTCGGCCGGATCCCAATCCGACATGCGAAACCTCGTTTACAATCTACGAAACCTGGTTTAGCTTATGCCGGGTGAAGCCTGCGAGCGAGTGTTGTTGACCAGCCCCTATCGGGGACTCTTCGCCCTGCCGGGCGCCGCCGCCTTCGTCGCGGCCGGGCTCGCGGCCCGCCTGGCCCACCTGACGACCGTCCTGGGCATCGTCTTCCTCGTCTCGGAACTCAGCGGCTCCTACGGCCTCGGCGGACTGGTCTCCGGTGCGTACGCCCTCGCGTATTCGCTCGTCGCCCCACTGGTCGGTCGCCTCGCCGACCGCCACCGGCAGGGCCCGGTTCTCATGGCGGCCGCCATCGCCATCACCATCACCAGGACCGGGTTTCTCGTCGCGGCCGCGTCCGGTGCGCCGGCCTGGGTCCTCGTCGTCCTGTCCGCGACCAGTGGTGCCAGCATGCCGGCGATCGGGCCGTTCGTCAGGGCCCGCTGGGCCCATCTGCTGACCGGCACACCACGGCTGCACGCGGCGACGTCCTTCGAGTCGGTCGTGGACGAACTGCTTCTGGTCATCGGCCCGATCGTGGTGTCCACAGTGGTCGTGTACCTGCATCCCGCGGCCGCCCTGATCCTGTCGGTTCCGCTCGCCGCCGGGGGCTCGATCGCGCTCGCGCTGCAGCACCGCACCGAACCCCCGGGCGCCCCCACCGGTCGGCCCGCCTCCGGAACCGCCGTGCGCACGCCCGGACTTCCCCTGCTGCTGCTCACATTCGCGCTGGTCAGCATGGTGCTCATCGTGCTGGACGTCGCCGTCGTCGCCTACGCCCGACAGCACGACGCCGAAGCCCTCAGCGGCTGGATACTGGCAACGATCGCCGCCGGCAGTGCCGTGTCCGGGCTCTGGTACGGCGCCCGCGACTGGTCCCGCCCACCGCACCGACGCCTGGCCGTCGTATTGCCGCTGCTGACGGTGGGCACCGTGCCGTTCATCGCCGTACCAGCGACCGGATGGCTGTTCCCGGCCGCGTTCACGCTCGGCTTGACGCTGGCACCGGCCTTCATCGACGGCTTCTCGATCGCCGCTCGGGCCGTTGCCGTCCGCCACCGTACCGAGGGCCTGACCTGGCTCACGACGGCCGCCGGCATCGGCATCTCGGTCGGCTCGGCCACGGCCGGGGCGCTGGTCGACAGCCGAGGCACGACGGCGGCCTTCGCCCTGGCCACCGGCTGCGCAGCCACGGCGGCCCTCGCCGGCCACATCGCGAGCCGGCGGCTGACCGCCCCGTAACGGCCGGTCCGCCGGGCGGACGCCAGCCCGATGGCCAGCGAAGTCCGAAGTAGAACTGGAACAAGTTGCCGCCCGAGATCAGCCCATGACGACCAGCAGCACGGTGGCCGCCGCGAGGCTGCCGACACCGGCACCGGCAAGGAACGGCAACGTCCGCAGACCGTTCCAGACAACGACGGCGAGCGTGACCCCGAGCAGCAGGTTCACCAGGCCCCAGCCGATGTTCGCGGCCGGCGACCAGGCCACCTCGAACGGGGTCGGAAACGGCTGGCCCAGGCCGCCGTGCACGAGGTGCGGCAGGGCGTTGACGAGCAACGCACCGGCGAGCAGCCCCGCCAGCGCGTAACCGACGGCCCGCGGGTTCACGGCCCGGTCCCGGCGTCTCGCAGCACCCGGGCGACCCGGACCAGGACCACCAGGACCAGCGCGAGCAGGATCCGCTCGAGCAGTCCGATGTACGGCAGCGAGTCGGCGTCGAGCAGGATCGTCGGCCCGTGGGCGGCGGCGAACCCGACACCCGCCACCGCGGTGACCACTGCCGCCGCCCTGAGCTGCCGGGCACCGTCGTCCCGGCCCGCACCGGCGAGGACGAGTCCGAGCAGCGGCGGTACGGCGACCGCGACAGCGGCCCCGTACCGGTGCAGCACCCCGGCGTACGTGGTCGGCTCCCCGGACAGGTCCATCGGGAACACGGCCAGCGCCACCAGTCCCGCCGCCCACAACGCGAGCAGCAGGGTGAGCGGTCCGCTCCGGCGCAGCCCGGCCCGCCGGATGCCGATCCCCAGGCAGGCGGCGGCGGTGACGAGGGCGGCGGCCGCGACACCGAGCAGCAGTACGCCCGTCGGCGAGGCGACGGTCTCGCTCAGCATCTGGTGCAGCGGGTGGACCCCGTCGACCGCGTGCAGTGCCAGTCCGGCGACCAGTGCGACGGTGATCGCACCGAGCGCGTACCGGTACCAGCCGGGAGCCGGGGTCGACGGTCCGCCGGGCCGCTGCCCGGCGGGAGCGTCGACGGTGACGGGAGGGCGGGTGTCGGCCAGCAGGCCGCTTCCGGTCGTCACGCCGACACCCGCAGCGCCGGGACCGTGGCAGCCGGGACCGTCGGCCGCTGGCCGCCGACCCGGGCGTAGATCTCGTCGAAGGCGGCGATGGTGCGGGCCTCGTCGTGTTCCTCGGCGAGGATCCGGCTCCGCCGGCCCATGGCCGCCGCCCGGGCGGGGTCGGCCAGGATCGCCAGCAGCCGGTCGGCCAGTGCCGCGTCGTCACCGGGCGGGAAGAGCAGGCCGTTGTCGCCGGGCCGCACCAGGTGCGGCAGCGCGGACGCGTCCGCGCCGACGACCGGTACGCCGCACGCCATCGCCTCCAGCGTCACCAGGCTCTGCAGTTCGGCGGTGCCGGCGTTGACGAAGACGTCGGTGGCGGCGTAGGCGGCGGGCAGGTCGGTGTCGGCGACGAATCCGGTGAAGACGAGTGCGTCGGCGACGCCGAGGTCGGCGGCCAGGGCCGCCAGCCGGCCGCGCTCGGCCCCGGTGCCGACGAGCATGAGCTGGGCGTCGACGTGCCGGCGTACCCGGGCCAGGGCGCGGACCACGACGTCGATGTTCTTCTCCTTGTCGAGCCGGCCGACGTATCCGATCGTCGGGCGGGCCGGCACCCCGTAGCGCAGCCGGAACCCGGCGGAGTTGTGGCCAGTGCCGAAGCGGGACAGGTCCATCCCGCACGAGATCGGCAGGACCGGCCCGGGCACCCCGGCACGCTCGGCGAGTGCCGCCGCGTACGGCGTCGGCGCGGTCACGACCGCGGCCCGGCCGTAGACGCCGGCCAGGTCCCGCCACGCCCACTCGTGCAGCCGGCGCCGGCCGAGGTCGCCGACCGGCACGTAGTGGGTCAGGTTCTCCGGCATGAAGTGGTTGGTGGCGACGACCGGGATGCCGAGCCCGGCCGCGGCCTCGATCAGCGCCCGGCAGAGCGGGAAGTGGCTCTGCACGTGCACCACGTCGGGGCGTACCTCGGTGAGGATCCGGCGGGCGGCGGCGACCAGGCGCACCGGGGCGCAGAACCGGAAACCTCTTCGGCGCAGTACGGGCAGCGACCGGACCCGGTGCTCGACGATCCCCGGTTCGGTGGCGGTGCTGCGGCTGGCGTACCCGGTCGACGGGCAGACGACGTGCACCTCGTGCCGGCCGGCCAGGGCGGTCGCCAGCCGCTGTGCGAAGTACGACGCGCCGTTGACGTCGGGCGCGTACGTGTCGGCACCGATGAGGATCTTCATGGTTTCTCCTTGACGGGATCGAATCGGGTTCCGGCGAGCCGCCGGGTGATCAGGTGGGTGGCCACGACCGCCAGGGCCAGCCCGGCGGCGACGGCGAGCCCGGTGCCGGGCGAGGTGAGCAGGTGGGCGACCTCCTGGCCGAAAAGCACGCCGGCACCGATCAGCAGTGCGGCGCGTACCGTGCTGGCCCCGGCCACCCAGGCCAGGAACCTGCGGTACGGGGCCCGGGCCAGCCCGGCGGCCAGGAACGCGGGTACGGCGGCGACGTCGACGACCTTCGCGCCGAGCACGACGCGGGGCAGGGCCCGGCGGACCGCCGTGGTGAGCCGTTGCCGCCGGTGTGGCGGCAGGCCGAGCCGGCCCAGCAGCGGCGCCACCCGCCGGTGGTTGCCGAACCGGCCGAGCAGGTAGAGGCCGCTGTCGGCGAGCACGTCGGCGACGACGACGATCAGCCAGATCGGCCAGAACCGGGCCATTCCGGCACCGACCAGTGCCCCGGCGACGACCGTCGCCGCCGGCCCCTCGATCAGCACCAACGGCCCGAGCAGCAGGTACGGGTGGTCGGTCACCCCCGTCCACAGCACCTGCGCCGGATCCATGGCCGCCCCCTCCGCACCGCCGTCTCCGGCGGCGGTTCCGCCGGCGACGGGAGAAAGCTAGGTACGGGACACCGCGCCGGTCGTCGCCCCGCGGAGGCGTTCCGGCCCGGACGGCGGAGGTAGTTCGCCGACCCCGCGCCTACCTCCGCGGTAGGGGGTGGCGTACCGCCACGGCCTGACGTCACCCTGACTCCGACCCCGGTACCGTCGCCCTGAGCAGGGCACGGGGAGGAATCGTGGAAACCAGGCTGTGGGCGCCGGTACGCCCTGCCGAGCCGCTCGGACCGTGGTCGTGGCTGGTGGCCGGCGCGCTGGCCGTGGTGTTGATGGCGGTCAACATTCCGGTCGCGGCCGAGATATACGAGGTGCCGCTGGTCGTGGCGTTCGGCGCCGGCATCGCGCAGGGGGTGGCCCTGCCGCTGACCCTGTGGTGGCCGGTCCAGGCGACCGCGGTGCAGTTCGCCGGGGTGACCGCCCTGGCGGTCATGCTGTCCTTCGACGCCGGCCCGACCTGGCCGCTGACGATTCCGGGCCTGATCGCCCTGATCGCCCACGTGGCCCTGGTCGGCCTCTTCCACGAGTGGCGGGCGGCGGCGACGGCCTGGTGGGCGAGCGTGCTGCTGTGCGTCCTGCTGGTGGTGCTCGACCTGCGGGCCGGCCATACGTTCGCCGAGGCCGAGCCGTTGCTCGTCATCTACGCCACGAACTCGGCCCTGATCACACTCGGTGCGATCGCCTTCCGGCAGCGGGCCGTGATCCGGCGCCAGCTCGTCGACGCCCGCCGCGACGTGGCCCTCGAACAGGCGCAGCGGGCGGTGGTCGAGGAACGGACCCGGATCGCCCGGGAGCTGCACGACGTCGTCGCGCACAGCATGTCGGTGATCCACATGCAGGCGACGTCGGCGGCGTACCGGATCAAGAACATCGACGACGAGTCGCGGGACGAGTTCGCGCAGATCGCCGCCGGTGCCCGGGGCGCGCTGCGCGAGATGCGGCAACTGCTGGCCGTGCTCCGCGACGAGGACGCCGCCGTCGACCTGCGGCCGGTGCCCGGCCTGGACCGGCTCGACGAACTGGCCGAGTCGGTACGCCGTGGCGGCGTACCCGTCGACCTGTGGGTCTCCGACGCCGTACGCGCCACGACGGTGTCGGACGCGATCGCCCTGGCCGCGTACCGGATCGTGCAGGAGTCGCTGAGCAACGTCGTCCGGCACGCGGCCGGCGCCCCTACCGTCGTACGGGTCGACCTCGAACCCGGCGACGTGCTCGCCGTCGTCGTCACCAACGACGCCCCGACCGGCCCCACCGGCCCGCCCGAGGATGTCGGCCGGGTTGGCCACGGGCTGCACGGGATGCGGGAACGGGTCCGCCTGGTCGGCGGCACCCTGGAGACGGCTCCGCTCGCGGACGGCGGCTACCGGGTCGCCGCCCGGCTGCCGATACGGTGGGACCAGGCAGCCGACGGGAGCAACGGGTGATCCGGATTCTGATCGTGGACGACCAGTCGATGATCCGGGTCGGCATCCGGGCGATCCTCGACTCTCAGGACGACATGACCGTGGTCGGCGAGGCCGAGAACGGGCGCGCCGGCGTCGACCGCTGCCGCAGCCTGCGCCCCGACGTCGTGCTGATGGACGTACGGATGCCGGTGCTGGACGGGCTCGCCGCCACCCGGGCGATCCTCGGCCCGGAACGCACCGAGGGACACCACCCCCGGGTGCTGATGCTGACCACGTTCGACATCGACGACTACATCTACGAGGCGCTGCGGATCGGGGCCAGCGGCTTCCTGCTCAAGGACAGCGAACCCGACGAGCTGATGCGCGCCGTACGGGTGGTGGCCGGTGGCGAGGCGCTGCTGGCGCCGAGCATCACCCGCCGGCTCATCGAGAACTTCGTCGACGCGCAGCCGAGGCGGCCGGCGGGCACCACGGCGCTCAACGCGCTGACCGACCGGGAACGGGAGGTGTTGCGGCTGGTGGCGCTCGGCATGTCCAACGCCGAGATCGCCGCGTCGCTGTTCATCGCCGAGCAGACCACCAAGACCCACGTCAGCCGCATCCTGCAGAAGCTGGGTCTGCGTGACCGGGTGCAGGCGGTGGTGTTCGGCTACGAGACCGGCCTGGTCACCCCGGGCGGCTGACCTTCGCTGATCCGGGCGATGCGCGCCGCCCCGCTGCCCGCACCATCGTTGATCTGAGCGTCAGCGACCTTATCCGGCGCGGGTAGGGTCTCTGGTGCTCAGATCAACTTTGTCGGGTCCGCCGAAAGTCCGGCGTGGAAGCGCAGCAGCCTGACCCGATGCTCGCCGAGTACCGGTCGGGCCCGCTCGATCAGCCGGTCGAGTTCGGCGGCGAGGCGCGGTCCCGGCTGGTCGTAGGTGGTCGCCGCCTGCCGCTGGAGCCACATCGCGAGGTCGGCCCGGACGGCACCACGCAGCCGTTCGTCGGCGTCGTCGAGCAGGCGCAGGTCGGTGGCGACCCGCTGCCACGCGCCGCCCGAGATCAGCAGGCGGTAGCCGGCGAAGCGGACGTGCGGCGGGTTGCCGGGGTCGGTCAGTCCGGTGACCATCGCCGGGTCCAGGCTCCCGGCCCCGTGCCGCAGCGTCGTCACGACCTGCCGGGTGACCGCGCCCGACCTGTCGCCCAGCAGCGGCAGCAGGTCTTCCTGGCGGGCGACGCCGAGCCGGCGCAGCGCCCGGACCGTCTCGGCCCGGCCGCGCGGGCGGGGGTGGGCCAGCCAGCGGGTGAGCAGGCCGGCGTCCTCGGCGCGGCCGGTTTCGCCGAGCCCGGCGATCGCCGCCGGAGCCGGCGGCTCGTGGCCACCGACAAGGTCGCGGTAGCCGGCCACCGGGTCGGCACCGGCCCGGTGGAGCATGGCCTGGGCGGTGGCCCGTACCACCGGATGCCGGTCGAGCAGCGCCGTCTCGGCGGCGGCCTGGTCGCCGGCCATGGTGAGGGCACGCAACGCCTCGGCCCGCACCAGCGCCGTACGGCTGGCCAGCAGTTCGCGCAGCGCTTCGGGGCCGGCGCCCACGACGGCGGCGCGGGCGCACATCGCCCGGATCGGCGGGTCACCGTCACGGACCGCAGCCGTCACCAACTGCCGCTGCCCCAGCCGGCCGGTGGCGAGGGCAGCCCGGTACGCCGCCCGCCGGGTCCGGTGGTCCGGGGCGGTGAGCAGCGGTTCGAGGCCGTCGGATGGCAGTTCCCGGAGCAGCCGCTCGACCCGCTCCACCAGCCAGCCGCCGTGCCGCCGGGCACGCAGCCCGTACGCCGTCCCGGCGAGCACCGCCAGCGCCGCACCGGCGGCCAGCCCCCGTTCGTCCACTGTGGTACGGGCGCGGGCGCGGACCTGTTCCACCCAGTCGGCGCAGCGCAGTGCCAGCACCGCCAGCGCCGCCGGATGCGGCACGTGCTCGGCGAGCCGGGCGACGGCCGCCTCGCGGATCCACCCGTCGCCGTGGCAGGCGACCACCACGAGGCAGAGCAGGTCGGCGCTGCCGTCCGCGATCCGCTCCGCGAGCCGTACGGTCCAGACCGGCGCCCACCACCATCGCTCCCGCAGTTCCTCGTCGACGGCCACCCAGGTTCGGGCGGGCCATGAGCCGAGAATGTCGGCGGTGGCCACCCGGAAGCCCTCGTCACCGTCGCGGGTGGCCGTGATCAGGCCGGTGACGACCTGTCCCGGTGCACCGTCCCGGCCGGCGGCCCGCAGCAGATCGAGGTCGGGCAGTTCCGGCAGGTAGTCAAGTTCCACCGGTACGCCCCTGGTCATCCCCCGCAGACGGCTCCACAGATCCACGTCCACCACCGCCCCCGTATCCGGTCCCGCTATTCGTATCCCACGCTCCACCACGACCGCCCGTGCATTACGGCGGCTATCCGCCGAGGCGGACCCGGCGCAGGAGTTGGGCGTTGAGGGCCACCACGATGGTCGAGGCCGACATCAGCAGGGCTCCGGCGGCCGGGCTGAGCGCCACCCCGGCCCAGGCCAGCACCCCGGCGGCCAGTGGCAGCGCCACCACGTTGTAGCCGGCCGCCCAGCCCAGGTTCTGGATCATCTTGCGGTAGGAGGCACGGGACAGCCGGATCACTCCGGTCACGCCACGCGGGTCCGACGAGGCCAGTACGACACCGGCGGACTCGATGGCGACGTCGGTGCCGGCCCCGATGGCGATGCCGACGTCGGCCCGGGCCAGGGCGGGCGCGTCGTTGACGCCGTCGCCGACCATCGCCACCCGTAGGCCGCGCCGCTGCAACTCGCCCACGGCGTCGTCCTTGTCGGCCGGCAGGACCTCGGCGAAGACCTCGTCGAGCCCGAGTTCGGCGGCGACCGCGTCGGCGACCGGGCGGGCGTCCCCGGTGATCATCACGATCTTCGAGATGCCCTGCCCACGAAGGTCGGCGATGGCCTGCCGGGCTTCGGGGCGTACCTCGTCGGCCAGGGCGAGCGCGCCGACGACCTGGGCCGGCCCTGCCTCGTCGAGGCGGAGCAGGTGCAGCACGGCGGCCCCCCGCCGCGCCCAGTCCGCCGTCTCGGCCGCCAGTTCGGCCGGTACGTCCGCGTCCAGCTCCCGCAGCAGCGCCGGCCCGCCGACGGCGTACCCGGTGCCGTCGATGCTGGCCCGCACGCCGCGCCCGGTCAGCGACCGGAAGTCGGTGGCCGGTGCCGGTCGCCCCCGGTCGGTGGCGGCGGCGACGATGGCCCGGGCGAGCGGGTGCTCGCTGTCGGCCTCGACGCCGGCCGCCAGGCGCAGCACCTCGTCGCCCTCGGTGCCGGGGGTGCCGGCGATGGCGGTGACGACGTGCTCGCCCCGGGTGAGGGTGCCGGTCTTGTCGAAGAGCACCGCGTCGACCGTACGCATCCGCTCCAGCGCCAGCCGGTCCTTGACCAGGATTCCGGCCTTGGCCGCGACGGCGGTGGACAGCGCGATCACCAGGGGGATGGCGAGCCCGAGGGCGTGCGGGCAGGCGATCACCAGCACGGTGACCGTACGCACCACCGCCTCGTCGACGTTGCCGAGCAGCGCCCACGCCGTGAAGGTGGCCACGGCGGTCCCGATCGCGATGTAGAACAGCCAGGCGGCGAACCGGTCGGCCAGCACCTGGGCGCGGCCGCTGGACCGCTGCGCCTGTGCCACGAGCCGCTGGATTCCGGCCAGGGCGGTGTCGTCGCCGACGGCTTCGACGCGTACCCGGATCGCGGAGTCGGTGGCGACCGTGCCGGCGACGACCCGGTCGCCGACCGACCGGGCGACCGGCCGGGACTCGCCGGTGATCATCGATTCGTCGAGTTCGGCGCCGCCGTCGACGATCCGGCCGTCGGCCGGCACCCGCGCGCCCGGCCGGACCAGCACCACGTCGTCGACGTGCAGTTCGGCCACCGGGACCCGCTGGGTACCGCCGTCGCCGACCCGTTCGGCGTCGTCGGGCAGCAGCGCGGCGAGGGCGGAGAGGGCGCCCTGCGCCTGACCGATCGCCTTCATCTCCTGCCAGTGCCCGAGCAGCATGATGGTGACCAGGGCCGCCAGTTCCCACCAGAAGTCGAGGTCGAACGCGCCGAAGGTGGTGGCGAGCGAGGCGGCGTACGCGACCGTGATCGCCATCGCGATCAGCAGCATCATGCCCGGGGCCCGGTCGCGGATCTCGTGTACGGCGCCGGCCAGGAACGGCCAGCCGCCGTAGAGGAACACCACCGAGCCGAGCACCGGCCCGATCAGGGGCATGCCGGGGAAGTCCAGCGTGTAGCCGAACCAGTCCATCACCATGTGGCTGGTCACGACGATCGGCACGGTCAGTGCCAGGCTGAGCCAGAACTTGCGGCGGAAGATCTCCGGGTCGTGTCCGGCGTGCTTGTCGTGCCCCTGGTGACCGCCGTGGCCGTCGTGCTGCTCGTGCCCGGCGTGTTCGTCGTGCGCTGTCGTGTCGTGTCGCATGTCGGCACCTCCCACCCTCACCATATACCCCCCGGGGGTACCCGCAACCCTCGCGTGACCACCACCTCACCCTCGCGCAACCCGACCCGCACCGCCGCCGGTTCGGAAACCGTCGGAGATGCGTGATTGTCAATACATGAATGGACTGGACGCGCCCTGCCCATTTTCCGAATACCGCGTTTTCCGTCGGTCGAGTTGACCTCTTTCAGCACGTAATCATTGGTGCACACGGGCCACGGCAGGCCCATCCCATTCCCGTGGAGACTCGATGCTCCGTAGGTCGAACGCCCCTGCCCCGACCGCCCCCGCCAAGAGGATCCGGACGAGAATCGTCGCCACGATCGCCGGCCTGCCGGCCAACACCACCTTCCAGTACGTGGTCGGAATCGGCGCCCCCACGACCTACGTACTCACTCCCCCGAAACACAGCAGCAGTTACGAACTGACCGTCACCTACACCTATTGACGGCCCGCCCGGCCCCCGACCACCACGCGGGGCCCGGGCAACCCGGCCGGGTCAGCGGACCCGCAGATTGACCAGCGAACCGGCCGGCGGCCAGCCGGCCGGCGGAATCTCGCCGAGCCAGACGTACTCCAGGGAATCCACGCCGGCTTCGGACGCGAAGAGCAGCACGACGTCGCCTTCGGTTCCGGCCACCTCCGCCTCGGCGACCAGTTCGGTGCCGGCGACGGGGCCGGCGGTGAAGTAGACGGTGGGGCAGCCGCAGCCGCACACCGCCCGCACCCGGAGCCGGGTCGCCTCGGCCCGCAACCGCCACCCGTGCCGGATCGGCAGCTCCAGCATCGCCCCGAGGATCTCCCGCTCCGCATCGCCCAGCGCCCGGCCCGTGTCGTCGGTCATGAGAGAAGCATGCCTCGGCACCGTCGTTCGATGCCCGGCCGGACCTCGGCAGGCATACCTCGATTCCGCCACCCTGCGCAAACTCTGAGGTAACGCCAGTGGCAACCGTTGGAAGATCCGTAGAGACCGCCACGCGAGGACGCCTCCGCGGGCACCCCTAGGGGCACGGCTTCACCAACCCCTAGGTGGCGACCCCTGCTCGTCCCCTGCCGATAGGGGGCGGATACGGGTTTCACATTCGCCGCCCCCGCCACCATGATCGTTAGCGTCCGACAGGTTCTTCGCCCCTTCCGGTGGACGAGGTCATCACCACACGTGATCGCCGCTTACCGCGCCATGGAGAGGAAACGAGTTCGCGTGTCACAGGCATTGATGGACCTTGCGCCGCAGGAGATCGTCGACCGGGCCCGGCTCGCACAGCTGCACAGGCACGCGGACGCCTACCGGTCACTGCTCGAGCGGTCCGGGATCTGCATGGCCAGTGTCGACCCCACACTCAAGATCCAGGAAGCGAACGAACAGTTCCGCCGCGATCTCGGCGGTTCCGGCGACGTCGTCGGCCGCGACCTCTTCGACTTCCTGCGGCTGGGCCCCCAGACCCAACTACGCCGCCAGTTCGTCCGCCTCATCGAAGGCCGCAGCGAACGGGTCAGCGAACGGATCGTCGGCGTACGGGCCGATGACCACCTCTTCCCCGGCCAGCTCACCGCCGTCCCCGTACGCGGCCGGTCGCCGCTGATGGCCAGCATCGTCGTGACGCTGCAGTGGGACGAGTCGGCCGCCGAGACGGCGATCCGTACCGCCCGGCACAAGGTCCTCACCGAACTCGACGCCCGGATCCTGCAGGGCGTCGCGATGGGCATGTCGACGGTCAACCTGGCGGGCGAGCTCTACCTGAGCCGGCAGGGCGTCGAATACCACGTGGCGACGATGATGAAGAAGCTGAAGGCGCCCAACCGGGCCGCGCTGGTGTCCCGGGCGTACTCGATGGGTGTGCTGAACGCCGGCACCTGGCCGCCGCAGGTCTCACCCGACTTCGTCAAGTGACCTCGTCGTCATCGTCGGACTCCAGGAACTGCCCCAGCAGCCCCGGCACGGCGGTGTCGGCGAACGCGAGCCCCCGGTAACGGATCCACGGCACGACCAGGGCGTAGAAGAGCGTCACGACACCGATCAACGCGGCGGCCAGCAGTAGCCACTGCCGTGCCGGCCGGACCAGCAGCCCGACGATCACCAGAGGGGCCAGGACCGGGATGGAGACGACGACCGCCTGCACCGCCCACCAACCGATCGCCCGGCGTTCGACCGGATTACGAGGCGGCCGCAGCCGCAGGGCGCGATTCACGTCCGTCACGTACACAGTTGATCAGTCACCGCGACCGGGGCGCCAGCGCCGGTTCGGGCACGGGGCGTGCGCTACGCGGTGTTGCGTAGATCCCCGGCCAGGCTGAACGGCAGATCCGAGCGGCGGTTGATCCGCAGCTTCCGGTAGACCCGGGTCAGGTGCTGCTCGACGGTGCTGACCGTGATGAAGAGCTTGCGGGCGATCTGCTGGTTGGTGTGCCCCCGGGCGGCGAGCGCCGCCACCCGCCGCTCGGCGTCGCTCAACTCCTCGATCATGGAATCGCCGGCCGGCTCGGCCCTCAGGTGGCTCACCGGCCGGGCGGGGACCAGGTCGTTGAGATCGTGTTTGGTCGCCACCTGCTGCGCCCGGCGATGGGTCGTCCTGGCCTTGGTGTGCTCGCCGAGCGCGCGCTGCGCCGCGCCGAGCTCGGTCAACGCCTCGATCAGTTCCGTCTGGTCACCGCCGGCCTGTAGCTCGTCGACGGCCTCACGCAGGATCGGGACCCGTTGCGCCGGGTCGGTCGCCGCCGCCAGGACGCGCAGGGTTATCCCCCGGGTACGACGGTTGGCCGGGCCCAGCCGGGCGAGTTGGTCGGTGACCAGGTCCTCGCCCGGCAGCCCGAGGGCGAGGCGCGCCTGCGCCAGGTCGGTGCGCCACGGCAGGATCGCCGGCAGGTCGCCGCCCCATTTGGCGACCAGTTCTCCGCACGTTCCGAAGTCCTCCATCGCGGCCTTGTAGCTGCCCCGGGCCAGGTGGAAACGACCCCGGGCGCGTAGGTACTGCAAGCCGAAAGGGGTCCGGAACATGACGTCCGGCACCGGCACGGCAAACAACCGGAGGGCTTTCTCGAATTGCCCACGACGGGTCGCCGAAAGCAGGAGCACCGACAACGGAATGCCGACGAAGATGCCCAGTCCACCGGGCTGGACGCGACACATCGCGGTGCTGGCGTGCCGTTCCGCTTCCAGCATGTCGCCCTGCCGGAAACTGATTACCGCCCGTATCGAGGAGAGCAGGGCGCTCCAGGTAGGAATGTGCCGCTCGTCGGCCTGGGTCAGCAACGAGTCGCACCAGAACGCCGCCGTCTCCAGGTGTTCGGCGGCGACCAGGATCTCCAGCGCGGCGAGGACCCCGTCGTAGGTGTGGTCGTCGATCCGGTGCTGCTGCAGGATCGCCTGGGCGTCGTCCACCGCGTCCTCGGTGATCCGGCCGTGCCGGAGCGCGTCGATGATCCCGGCCGTCTGAATCCGCAGCTTGCCGGTCGACGTGGCCAGCGCCACCGCCGGTGGACGGATCCGGTCGCACGGTAGCTGCCCGGCCAGTTCGGGATAGACGTACGCGAACCGTGACTCGACCGGGTAGAGGGTGATCGCCGCTTCGGGGTCGTCGGGGTCGACAGCGTCGACGGCTGCGGCCAGGACCGCTGCCGCCTGCGCCGGCCGGCCGAACCACATCAGGTGCTTGACCAGCATCGCCGCCGCCATGACCGGCAACTCCCCGGCCAGGCCGGCCTTGAGCAGGGACGGGGTATAGCGCTCGGCGGTGGCCGGGTCGAGGCGCCAACTGGTCCGCAACAGGGCGGCCTGGATCCGTACGCACTCGGTGATTCCGTCCCGGCCGCGCTCGGCGAGTCGGAGGCAGTCCAGCGCCACGGTGGTGTCGTCGGCGGCGAGGGCCTGCTCGGCGGCCTCGTGCAGCAACGGCACCGACCACGGTGCACCGGCCCGGCGGGCGGCGAGCTTGTGCCGGGCGACCGTCAGCGCCGGCGCGCCGTTGCGGTACAGCAGCTTCGCGACCCGCTCGTGCAGGTCGGCCCGGTCGTCCGGGCTCATGGCGTCGAGTACGGCGGCGGCGGCGCGCGGATGCCGGAACCGGCCGTCGGCCAGGATCCCGACCTCGGTGATGGCGGTCAGTCCACCGGTCGGCGCGGGGCAGATGTCGCGGACCAGTTCGTCGAGCAGTCTGGGGGTCGCCGGCCCGTCGAGCACGGCCAGCCCGCGGGCGACCGGCAGCATCGACTCGTCGCCCCGGTAGAGGCAGGTCAGCACGGCCTGCGCGTACGCCTCGCCGGCCGCCGGTTCCGGCGTGCCGGGGCGGCCGACCCGGTGGTCTTCGACCAGGGCGTTGAGCAGCAGTGGGTTCCCGCCACTGACCCGGTGCCAGGCGGGCGGGCTGACCGCGCTTAGGTCCGGGTGCCGGGCCAGGGCGGTGGCCACGCCGGCCGGCGAGAGCAGGTTGAGCCGCAGTTGCCGGGAGTTCGCCTGGCTCTGCAACTCTGCGGCCAGCATGGGCCACGAGCGGCGCAGTCCCCCGGACTCGTTGATCACGATGAGCATCCGGGCCCGGTCGATGCGGCGCAGGAGGTAGAGCAGGTATTGCATGGATTCGGTGTCGGCGAGGTGGGCGTCGTCGATACCGATCAGGAGCGGCGTACGGTCGGCGAGTTCGAGCAGGACCCGGGTCAGCCCGCGCCAGGCCCGCACGTCGGGGTGTTCGGCGACCGGCCCGTCCCCCGTCCCGGGGGTCGTCGCCTGGGAGTCGAGCAGTCGGGCGATCTCGGTCGTGGCGTCCTCGGGCAGGCCGGCCCCGGCGAAGACCTGGCCCATCAGTCCCATCGGAAGGTCACGCTCGGCCCGGGAACCCTTGCCGATCAGGAACGTGAAGCCGGCGTCCACGGCCCGCTGGGCAACCAGCCGCAGCAGCGCGGTCTTGCCGGAACCGACCGGCCCGGTGATCGTGACCGCGCCGCCGTTTCCGCTCGCGCATTCGGTCAGGGCCCCGTCCAGAAGCGCCGATTCCATATCACGCTCGACCAGCATTCGCCCCCCAATAGCGCATGACAGACCCGAGGTCGTCGGCACCGGCATCCGTGCCACCCGCCGTCACCATCGGTGCCGCGGTGGCCGCATACCGCCGACCGGACGCCGGCGAAGCCGGAAATGAAGACCTTTCACTACGTCAAAGCGTGAACGAGCCGCTACACCAGGCTTTCGGCGTCCAAGTGGGCGTCCGAAAGACGACCACCGGCTTATAAAACGCCATGCGGTCAAGGCCAGCAAGCCGACTTAGATCACGCGGCGGTAACAGCGGCGACCGGCAACGACACTGGAAACGAGCAAGCGACCAGACATTCAACTTGTCGTTAATTTTGTGACAATCGAAGCAATGTCAGCCGATGCGGCTTTCGCCCGCCGATGTGATCACTTCTCGGATTATCACCGCGGGGAAACCACGCCGCCGACACGCTCCGCACCCGCAGCCCCGCACATGGTTGCCGAAAAGGCAATGGTCACCGGCCGGCCCGCCGCGACCGGCGCCCCCGACCGACCCGTTCACGCCGCCCGCTCATGATCTTTATCACCGCCTGCACCAGCAGACGGAAACGAGGCTAGAGCCGGCGGCGACCCGCCCGAACCCCTATCGGTCCCCTACCCACTCTGCGCGCCGGACCGGTGTCAGAGGGCAAGATCCTCGCTGTTGAGCTTGGCCATCCAACCCTCGTTCTGGATGGAGATCACCCGCTCGCAACTGGCCACGAGCGCATCGTCGGCGTCGTCGCCTCCCGGCCCGTCGGCGTACCGCGCGAGCAGATCCTCCAGGCCGTCCGCCGTACGGGTGAACTCGATCTGCTGGTATTCGTAGCGTTCCGCGGCGGCGTGCGCGACGACGGCGGTGCTGACCGTGGTGACCAGACCGACCCAGGCGGTCAGCCCGGCGCCCGGCACGAATCCGGCGACGGCGGCGAGAACGGCGCCGAGCATGGCGAGACCGAACTCGATCCGTCGCACCAGGCTGACCCGGCGCCGCAGCTCGGCCGCCCGGCGCCGGTAGTAACCGTCGATCTGGGCCCGGGCCCGGCCCTGGACGTACGAGTCGACGTCGTGCACGTCGGGCAGGGAACGTGGCATCGGGTCGATCCCCGCCACGTACTGCTCCAGGTCCTCGGTGCCGGTCAGCAGGGCGTCCAGGCGGTCGACGAGGACGGTGGCGCGGTCGTCTCCCCGATAGGGCGCGACCCCGGCGAGATAGGTGTAGATCTCGGTCTTGAGCGCCTCGGAGACCGAGCGCGCCCGGGTCCAGTCCCGGACCACTGTGGATCCGGCGCCCTTGCCGAGCACCGGCACCAGCCCCAGCGACACCGCGGCGAGGCCGGCGAAGACCTTGGCACCGGTCGGCACCGAGCTGATCAACTGGACGGAGACGGCACTGAACAGGGCGCCGCCGACGGTCAGGAGCATGGCCCCGAGCCGGGCCCGCTGGATCTGCGTCTTGAGCTGGTTGGCGCCCTGGGACCAGACGCTCTGCCGCCGCCAGCGAACGGCGAGCACCTCGGCCGACGTCGTTGCCGTCATAACGAGAATTCTCGATACTCACCACCAACATCGGAAGTGGCCGATCGGCCCGCAGGTCCGTCGCGAGCCGGTCGACCGTCCGCACCGTGGCCCGGCCGCGGTGGTCAACCGGCACCACGACCCGGCAGTACGGTCTGGACGAAATCTGGGGGATGGAACCTCATGTCGGACGTACGCGAGCCCCGACAGGTGCGAGAATCACGCCTCGTGACGGCACCCGCGTCCGGCCCGCAAACCAGGGTTTCCCTCGCGACCGATCTCGCCCGGCTGGGCGTGACGCGCGGCGAAACGGTCCTGGTACACACGTCGTTGAGTGCGCTGGGCTGGGTCTGCGGGGGCGCCACCACCGTCGTGCACGCCCTGCTCGACGTGCTCGGACCAACCGGCAACCTCGTGGTCACCGCCCAGTCGCCGGACAACCGCGACCCGTCGACCTGGACCGACAATCCGGTTCCGGAGTCGTGGTGGCAGACCATCCGGGACCACCTGCCCGGGTTCGACGCCGCGCTCACGCCCAGCACCGCCGTCGGCGTGGTCCCCGAGCGGGTACGGACCTGGCCGGGTGCCGTACGCAGCAACCACCCACAGACCTCCTTCGCTGCCATCGGCCCGCGCGCCGCCGAGTTGATGGAGCACCACCTGCTCGAATCGCCCCTGGGCGACGAGTCGCCACTGGCCCGGCTGGAAAAGGCCGACGCCAACATCCTGCTGCTCGGCGTCGGCTTCAACCGCTGCACCGCCTTCCATCTCGCCGAATACCGGCTGCCGTCGCCGCCGTGCCGGATCGCCGCGTGCGCGGTGGCCGACGGTGCCGGCCGACGTTGGATCGAGTATCCGACCGTCGCGCTCGACGACGGCGACTTCGGCCGGCTCGGTGCGGCCTTCGAGAGCACGTCCGGGCAGGTCACCGTCGGCCGGGTCGGCGCGGCGGAATGCCGGTTCCTGCCGATGCGGCCGGCGGTCGAGTTCGCGACATCATGGCTCACGTTCAACCGGAACTGACACCGACGCGGTCGGCCCGCGAAGCCGACAACGCCGCACCTTTTTGCCCAGAGGGGTTGTTGTGGAAGACCACAGGCAGGACATCGACACCGACGTCATCCAGCTTGCCGATTTGCCGCTGCACCTGCTGCTGACCATGGAGGACACCGTTCTCGGACACTCGCTGCGCCGCGTTGCCGAGGAGGCGATGGCCGGTGCCGGGTCCGACGCGGTCTCTGCCTTCAACTCCAGCATCTGATCCGGCCGTCCGGGCACTGCGCCTGACGGCGGCCCAGTTCGGTACCCTGGCCGCCGGCTACGGCGACCCGACCGCCGTCGCGGTCCTGCGCGACGGGCAGCTCGCCAAACGCCGCCTGCTGCTGCGGGCGCTCGCCGACACGGCCGGGGCGGCGGGAACCGCCGCGCTCGACCTGCTGTCGGCCGCCGACCGGCGGGCTCCGGAGGCGGTCCGGACGGTGCTCGCGCAGCCGCACCTCGACGCGGCGGCGGCCGCCCGGCTCCGCCGTGGCAGCCCCGACGACCTGCTGTGCCGGTACGCCGCCGCCGGCGCCGCCCGGGCCGGGCTGCGGTTCACCATCCGGGTCCCCACCGACGCCGGACACCTGCACCTGCCGGCGCTCGGCACGGCCGTCGGGGTCGGCCCCGGGCCGGCCACCGTACGCGGGACGGATGCCGGGGTCACCGTCACCGGCAGCACCGGCACGGTGTCCGTACCGGCGCCGTTCGACACCGGTACGCCGGACTGGTGGCCACTGCGCCGGCTGGCCGTCGAGGCGTCCGGGCAGCGGCTCACCATCGCCGTCGACGACGTGGACCCGGAGCGGGACTGCTACCAGTGGCCGCCCGCCGGCCGGCTCGACGACGGCGGTCTGGCCGACCTCGCCGCGCTGCTCGGCGACGCCTGGCGGCTGATCGTGGCGGATCATCCCCGCCATGCCGAGGCCATGAGATGTCTACTGTGGTCGGTGGTGCCGCTGTCGCCGGCCGCCGGCAACGTCAGCGCGGCGTCCCGCCGGGCGGGTGGCTCGATCGCCCTCGCGACACCTCCCGACGCGGCCGGCCTCGCCCTGCTGATGTTGCACGAGTTCCAGCACATGAAGCTGAACGCGCTGCTCGACCTCGTCGACCTGCATTCCGCCGGCGGCCCGGCGAGACACCGCGCCCCCTGGCGGATCGACCCGCGGCCAGTCGGAGCCCTGCTCCAGGGAACGTACGCCCATCTCGCCGTGGCGGACTTCTGGCGACGGCACCGGCACCGGGCCGCCGGACCCGCCGCGCACCTGGAGTACGCGTACTGGCTCGCGCAGAGCCGCCAGTCGGCCGCCACGCTGGCCGCCTCCGGCGAACTGACCGGCCCCGGCGCCACCTTCGTCGCCGGGCTCGCCGAAACGCTCGACGGCTGGCACGCCACCGAGAAGGTGCCGTCCGGGGTGGGGCAGGCGGTGGCCGACCTGTCGGTCGCCGCCGCCGTCTCGTGGCACCTGCGCAACCTGCGCCCGACGGGCACGGCGGTGGACGCGCTCGTCGCGCAGTGGGTGGCCGGAGACCGCCACCCGGACCTGCCGGCCGCGCACTGGGGGCCGGTGCCGCCCGCCGGCCCGGCACCGGTTTCCGGGATCGAGTCGACGATCCGCGACCACGTGCTCAACGAGCACAGTGGACCACCCGGCGCCGACGACTGGTCGCGGCGGCTGGCCACCGACCCCGACGACGTCGAGGCCTGGATCGGACTCGCGGTCGCGCTGCGCCCGGTGGACCCGGTCGCCGTACGCGGTCTGACCACCCGCCCGGACCTGGTCCGGGCGCTGCTCGCCCACCCGGACACCGGTCCCGCCGGACCGCCGGGGCTGGCCGCCTGGATCGGCGCCGGCCTCCCCGGCTGAGTACGCCGCGAAGCGACGCCGGTCCCGTGCGCGGCCCACCCATGGGACCCGGCTCAGAGCAGCGGCGGCTCCAGATCGGAGCTGAGCCGCTCGCCGGCCCGCACCACCTTCGTCGTCGGATGCTCGTGGCCGAGCAGCGCGCCGAACTTGGCCAGCACCGACTCACCGACCCGGCGCCCCTGCTCGACCTCCCCGACCGCACCCAGCGACAGGGCCAGGTTGGCCTCCGCGGTGAGCGTCTCCGGATGCCCCGGCCCGAACACGTCGGCCAGCCGGCGGTGCACGTCCTCGTCGATCTCCCGGGCTCGCGTCACGTCACCGAGGGAGAACAGGCTGTTGGCGAGATTGAGCCGGGCCGTCAGCGTGTACGGGTGGTTGTCGTTGAGCCGGGCACCGAACTCGTCGGCCACCTCCGCGGACAGCGCCCGGGCCCGCTCGTGGTCACCGAGCGCACGGGTGAACACGGCGATGTTGTTGGTGCAGATCAGGCTGAACGTGCGGTTGGCGGGAATGATCCGCTGGTATTCCGCCCGGGCCTCCTCGGCCCGGTCCAGCGCCGACCGCAGGTCACGGACCGCCCAGTCGTCACTGGCCAGGTTGAGCAGGCAGGTGACGGTGTCCGGGTGGTTGCGGCCGGGGCCGTGCAGGTAGTGCTGCAACGAGCTGTCGGTGAGCCGGCGGGCGGCCGCGTAGTCGCCGAGCTTGCGCAGTGTCACGGCCAGGCTCTTCGCCGTACGCAGCGTCTCGGTGTGGCTCTCGCCGAGCACCTCCTCGTAGGTCCGCAGGGTCCGTTCCAGGGTCCGCCGGGCGGCCGGGAAGTCACCGATCTCCCGCAGGTCACGGCCGTAGTTGCCGGCGGAGAACAGGGTGTACGGGTGACGTTCGCCGAGCACCCGCCGCCGCTTCTCCAGGGTGTCCAGGTCGAGTGCGGCGGCCGCCTGGTAGTCGCCGACCAGGCGCAGCGACACGGCCAGGTTGTTGGCGACCATCAGGCTGTGCGGGTGCTCGTCGGACAGCGTCGAGCGCAACTGCCGCAGGGTGCGTTCGTCGAGTTCCCGGGCGCCGACGTAGTCGCCGGTCATCCGGTGGTCGGCGGCGAGGCTGCGGGCGGCCATCAGCGTGTACGGGTTGGTCTCGCCGACGGTGGCCTTGAACCGGTCGTACACGTCGTGGTTCTCGTCGTGCGCGTCGCGGTCGTGCCCCTGTGCCCGCAGCACGTTGGCCCGGTGGAACCGCACCAGCAGGGTCAACCGGTCGTCGGCGCCGAAGACCTCCTCCCACCTGGCCCGGGCCCGCTCCGCGAGCAGCCGGCTGCCCGCGTAGTCGTTGCGCTTGTGCAGGTAGCGGACGACGTCGATGATGAGTTGCCGGACCTCGGTGGACCTGGACTCGACGGCCTTCGACGGCAGCAGGTGCGGCCAGAGTTCGGCGTAGCGGGACCAGTTGTCGGGGTTGTCGGGGTCCTTCGGGCTGGGCTGCGCGCCGGCCAGGATCTCGTGCACGTGGCGCCGGTTCTCGTCACGCTTCTCCGGCGACAACTCCTCGCGGATCATCAACTGGATCAGCCGGTGCACCTGGATGCTGCTCTGCCCCGGACCGACCTGGGCCAGCGCGTACCGGTTGATCTCGCGGATCACCGGTCCCATCATCAGCGGGTCGGTCAGCGACGGGTCGTACTCGGTGAGCACCTGGAGACACCGGTCGCTGTAGATCAGCGACGTCGGGATCGGTTCGGCCGAGAAGAACGCGCACAGCTCCATCAGCCGGGCGGCGGCCGGCTGGCGCTCGCGCACCTTCTCCAGGGCGAGCTGCCACATCGCGGCGACGGTCTTGGAATAGCCGCCGGGCACCGGCGCGGACAGCACGCGGACGAGTTGGCGCTCGATCTGGCGGAGCAGTTCCGGCACCGGGATCAGCGTCTCGGCCAGCCAGGCCGCGGCCTGTTCCAGGGCCAGCGGGAGATCGCCCATCTTCTCCGCGACCAGTTCCGCGTCGTCGTCCGTGATCGACTCGACGTGCCGGCGCAGCAGCGCGATGCTCTCCTCGCGGTGGAAGACGCCGACCGACACCCCCTCCGCCCGGGTCGCCCACGCCGGGTCACGGGACGTCAGCAGCACGTGCCCCGGCCCGTGCGGGATCAGCCCGTCGACGCTGGCCGGGTCGTCGACGTTGTCGTAGATGATCAGCCAGCGGGCGTACGGCCGGCCCTGCTGGAGCGCGGTCAGCACGGTGCGTACGGCCTCGTCGGCGTCGTTGCCGGCCGGCAGCCCGAGTTCCCGGCCCAGCTCGACGAGCCGGTCCCGCACGACGCTCTCCTGCTCCGCCGAGATCCACCAGACCACGTCGTAGTCGGCGGCGAACCGGTTGGCGTACTCGCGGGCGACCTGGGTCTTGCCGACGCCGGCCATGCCGTGCAACGCCTGCGGCAGGGTGCGGCTGGCCCTGGTCGCGAGCCGGTCCCGCAGGTCGTCGAGGATGCCGACCCGGCCGGTGAACGTGCTGTAGCGGGGCTGGAGGTTGCGTACCCGGGGCTGCCCGGTCGGGAACCGGGGCCGCCGGCCGCCGGCCGACTCGGCGCGCGGGTCACCGTCCGGGGGCGCGGCCTCCAGGCCCAGCGCGTCCAGCAGAAGTTCGCTGGCCTGCTGCTCGGTGCGGTCGGACAGGTCGACCTGGGTGCGGTCCAGGTAGGGCGCCGGCGGCCGGGTGGCGTCGAGCCGGGCCACCACGACCGAACGGGGCACCGGCCCGGAGCCGGCCCCGACCAGCCGCTTCCACAGGTCGGTGGCGCCCGGCGCGGCCAGGAAGTCGCGGGAGAGCAGCACCAGCGCGGCACTGGTCGTACGCACCAGCCGCTCGGCCTCGGCCATCCGACCGCCGCCCGGCCGGGCGTCGATCTCGTGCAGCACCGCCTGCATGCCCGCGTCGGCGAGTTCGGCGGCGATCCACTCGGCCCACAGCCGGTCCACCGCCGAGTAGGTGAGGAACACCTCGGAGATCTCCGACGGGCGCAGCCGCTGCCGCTCGAAGTCGGCCAGCCGCCGCAGCCGCTCCCGCTCCTCGATCGAGCCGTTGTGCTGCACCTCTCCGTTCGTCAGCACCGTGGTCAGCCGCTCGTACGCCCCGAGCAGCGAGTTGTCCTGGTAGGGCCGGTCACCGAAGGTGGAAAGGATCTCCTCGTACGCGTAGTACGCCCGGTAGGGGATCTCGACGTTGCCCCAGTAACGGTCGGCCTGGGCCGCGTCGAGGTGGGCGAGCATCGGCCGGAACCGCAGCCGGGCGAAGTCCCGGCCGGCCTCGACCTTGCCCTGCTCGCCGTCCTCGACCCGCATCGGTGCCGGCAGCATCCGCACCGGCCGGTCGCCCCGCTGGGTCTGGATCGAGTACGCCACCGCCGCCGCGCCCTCGATGCTCTGGGTGTTCATCGTGAAACAATTGACGACGGTGTCGGGCAGCAGCACCGTGCAGATGCCGGCGGCGTCGCTGAGGCCGGTGCGGCTGTCGATGAGCACGTAGTCGTAGTTGGCCTTCAGGTCGTCGCGCAGTGCCTGGAGGAAGACCCCGCCGTGCAGCCGCTCGAAGAAGCCGTTCCAGTCGAAGGTGGTCACCGCCCGCGAGTAGTGCCGGTCCTGGCGGCCGGCGGGGACGAAGTCGAGCATGCCGTCGTCGGGGAAGTGGTCCCACTCGATGGTCGACGCGTAGTCGAGGATCCGGGCGTGGTCCCGGTGCCAGCCCGGCTGGCTGGGGCCGTTGGGATCCAGGGTCGCCTCGGAGAACGACCGGATCATGTCGATGATGCCGGGCGAGGACCGCAGTTGCTTGTCGACCAGGAACGGGTGCAGGTAGCGGTGCAGGCCCGGTGACTCCAGGTCCCAGTCGATGACCAGGACCCGCTTGCCGTTGCTGGCGAGGATCCACGCGACGTTCGCCACCGCCATCGTGCGACCGGTGCCACCCTTGTACGAGTAGAACGTGATGATCTCGCCGCCGGGCTCGGGACCGGCGGCGGGTTCCGCCCCGGTGGCCGGCGCGGGCTCGATTGCCGGTGCGGCCCCGGTGGCCGGGGTGGCCGTACTCGTGGGCGTCTGTCTGACCGTCATGGTCCGCTCCTGATCCGGTCGTGACGTCGGGCGTCCGTACCCGGTTACGGGTTTTCGAGGAAGGGACGGTCGAACCGGATCTCCCCCTGCGGAATCCGGTAGATGTGCCCCCTGGTGATGACCCGGCTCCACGCCTCTTCGAGCACCTCTTCCAGGCACTGGCCGAAGCTTTCCGGGCTGGGAATGCCGAGCCGGAACATCTCCTGGTCGGGCCGGGTGACGTTTCGGGGCAGCAGACGTCTGCACTCCAGGTCGAGCTGCGCCCAGTGCGACTGGTTCTCGGCGATGGCCGGGTTCCAGGGCGCGAGCACGGCCGTGGTCGGGCCGCTGTTCTCGTCGTAGCGCTGCAGGGCCAGGCGCTGGTCCTGCAGCTGGCTGGACCAGGCGTCGAGGAGCAGCACCACGATCTGGTTGTTGCGCACCGCCGATTCCAGCCGGTCGGTGATGCCGTCGGTGGAGGCCACCTCGGCCCCGAAGTCACGCTGCATCGCCAGGCCGCTGGCCAGGTCGGAGACCGACGTCCGCGGATCGGGATGGTACGGCGCCCAGGAGTGGTCGTGGTTGCCGTAGGCGCCGAGTTCGGACCGGACCGGCGACATCTCCTCCCGGTTGCCGGCGGAGACCACGAAGTGCACGTGCTTGACCGCCTGCCGGACCTCCACCGACTCACGTGGGGTCGGCGCCACCGCGACGGCGAACGCGTTGGGCACCAGGCGCAGGACCGGCTTCTCGACCGGGGGCGGCAGCGGATGGTCGTCGTGCAACGACACGATCGTGCGGGCCAGTTCGGCGATGAACTGGTATTTCCGGTCCCGGTAGCGGCCCTGCCGCATCAGGTCCCGCAATCCGATCGGACGGTCGTTCTGGTCGAGGCCGATCTGCGGGTACTGCAGCCTGGCGGCGACCGGGTGCACCTCGGTGCCGGCCATCCACATGACCGGGATCAGCGACGGCGGGCGGCTGCCCTGCGCGGTCCGGTGCTGGTCGAGCCGGCCGTCGAAGACCGACCATTCCTGGCCGCAGTTGACGCTCTTGAAGTATCGCGGCGCCATCAACGCGATGAAGGTGTGCGCCTGGGACAGTGCGGTCGCCAGCTCGTCGGGCCATTCGGTGCCCGGCTCGATCGTGCTGGTGTCGAAGAAGCCGACGCGTTCGTGGCGGCCCAGTCCGGCGTGGGCGCGTACCTCGGCACTGAGAAGGTCGAAGAACTTCTTCTTCCACGGGTCGTCGTCACCACGGGCGTAACTGAGAAAGAAATACTGTCCCACCACGTCCTCCGACCCGCCGAAAGGCATTCAGACAGCCGGTAACACGCATGCTGTGCAGCGAGTATATCCACGCGCTTCCAGGCGGAATGGGTCCCGATCTTCCGAGATAGCCGATTGGGATAAATTGGACCGACAATTGCCGATCATCACTCGATGGAGGGAACCGCCGGCACCCGTTGCCGAAGATCTACCGACAGCCGTCGCCGTACGTGGTCGATCAACCGATAGAGATCGACACAGTAGACGGACGGGTTACGGAACCCGGAGCCGGCGCGATAGCGGTGCGGGAAACAGCCGCCGCCACAGGTGCGTACGACGTCGCACCGGCCACACTCGTCGGACAGGGCAGCCGCCCCCAACTGGCGGGCCACGACCGCGGGATGCCAGAGTGCCGCGTCGAACGCGTCGGTGTCGACGTTGCGGCCGGTCGCGGGCGCCCCCGGGTAAGCCGACTTGAGCGTGTCCACCTGCTCGACCGCCCCGTCGGTGTCGACGACCGCGGTCACGTACGGGCTCAGACCGACCGACTCCGACCGGCCCGGACCACCCAGCAGCAGGTGGATGATCTCCTCGAAGAGCCGGACCCCGGTCTCCCGCCGCGGCGCGCCGTACCACCGGTCGAAGACCGCGATCAGCCAGTCGGCGTACGGGGTGGCGCCGGTCGGCGGCCGGCCCGGCGGCGGATCCGACCAGTTGCCGTGCGGCAGCAGCAGGTCGATCGTCGGTGGCGCGAACGACAGCAGCGCCTCGTACGTGCCGACCGGATCGTTGGCCAGGTCGACCGTACACAGCAGACCGGCGAACATCTCCCGGAAGTCAGCGCCGGTGAGCAGGTCGAGACCGGCCCGGACCTGCGCGTAACTGCCGCGCCCGTCGGCGAACCGGCGGTGCCGGTCGTTGCCGACCGCGTCACCGTCCAGGCTCACCCCGACCCGGTAGCCGTGCCGGCGCAACGCCGACAGCATCGGCCGGTCGAGCAGGATGCCGTTGGTCTGCACGCTCAACGACAACGTGGTGCCCGCCGGCAACAGCGTCCGCAGGAGTTCGGCGGTGCGCTCCACCGCCCCGGTGCCGGCGAGCAACGGCTCCCCGCCGTGCAGCACCACGGCCACCTCGGCGAGGGCGTGGGTCCGGGCGTGCTCGGCGATCCGCTCGCAGACCCGGGAGTGCACCACCGCCGACATGACCTTCGGCCGCGACCGCCAACTCTGGTCGGCCATCGTGTAGACGTAGCAGTAGTCGCAGGCCAGGTTGCAGCGGGCGTGCACCTTGACGACGAACTGCCGGAACGGCGCCGGCCGGAAGCCGGTCCGGCGCAGCGCCGCCAGATCGAGGTCTTCGGGCCACCGCGCCGGCCGGCTCACTCGATGCCGCCCGCCCCGAGCAACACCTTGATCTCGGAACGGAACGCGACGTCGTTGGCCACCTTGATCTCCGCGCCGAGGGCCAGGCGGAGGTCTGCGCCGGCACCGGCCGGCTTGCGCAGCCGCATCTGCACCGGTACGTCGCCGGGGTGGGCGAGCAGCACCCGCCTCAACTCCTGCGCGAACTCGGCGGTCACCTTGTCCATGGTGGTGACCAGCACGATCGGCGGCTCGCCGCCCTCGACCACACTGGACACGTCGAGGATCGCCATGTCCTGGCCGAACACGCTGACCTCACCGTCGCGCCGGCTGACGTGCCCGGAGATCTTCACAACAGTGTCCTCGATCATGTACTGCCCGAGCACTTCGTAGGACTTGGGGAAGAACAGCACCTCGACGCTACCGCTGAGGTCCTCCAGGTGCACGATCGCCCAGGAGGCGCCCTGCTTGGTGATCTTCCGGGTGACGCCGGAGATCATGCCGGCGAGCACCACCGGCTTGCGGTCCGGGGTGTCCTCGCCGAGGATCTCGCTGATCATCTGCTCGCTGTTGGCCTTGAGGATCCGCTCGGTGCCGGCCAGCGGGTGGTCGGAGACGTACAGGCCGAGCATGTCGCGCTCGAAGGCGAGCTTCTCCTTCTTGTGCCACTCCTGCCCGCTGAAGGTCAGGTCGAGACCGACGACCGACGACTCGCTCGGCGTCTCGGTCAGCCCGCCGAACAGGTCGAACTGGCCGGCGGCCTCCTGCCGCTTGAGGCCGACGACGGCGTCGATCGCCGTCTCGTGATGGATCACCAGATCACGCCGGGTGTGCCCCATCTCGTCGAAGCCGCCCGCCTTGATCAGCGATTCCACCGTCCGCTTGTTGCAGACGACCAGCTCGACCTTTGACAGGAAGTCGGAGAACGACGTGTACGCCCCCTTCTCCTGCCGGGACTTCACGATCGACGACACCACGTTCGCGCCGACATTGCGTACGGCGCCGAGGCCGAAACGGATGTCACGACCGACCGGGGTGAAGGCCAGGGCCGACTCGTTGACGTCCGGCGGCAGCACCTTGATCCCCATGCTGCGGCACTCGGCCAGGTAGAGCGCCATGGTGTCCTTCTTGTCGCCGACCGAGGTCAGCAGGCCCGCCATGTACTCGGCCGGATAGTTCGCCTTCAGGTATGCGGTCCAGTAGCTGATCAGGCCGTACGCGGCGGAGTGCGCCTTGTTGAAGGCGTAGCCGGCGAACGGCACCAGCACGTCCCAGACCGCCTGGCACGCCTCCTTGGAATAGTCGCGTTCCAGCATGCCCTGCTGGAACGGCACGAACTCCTTGTCGAGGATCTCCTTCTTCTTCTTGCCCATCGCGCGGCGGAGCAGGTCGGCCTGGCCGAGCGTGTAGCCGGCCAGCTTCTGCGCGACACGCTGCACCTGCTCCTGGTAGACGATCAGACCGTAGGTGTCGGCCAGGATCTCCTTGAGCGGTTCGGCCAGCTCCGGGTGGATCGGGGTGATCTCCTGCTGGCCGTTCTTGCGCAGCGCGTAGTTGATGTGCGAGTTGACGCCCATCGGGCCGGGGCGGTAGAGGGCGCCGACGGCGGAGATGTCCTCGAAGTTGTCCGGCTTCATCAGCCGCAGCAGGGACCGCATCGGCCCGCCGTCGAACTGGAAGACGCCGAGCGTGTCGCCCCGGCCGAGCAGGTCGAAGGTCGGCTTGTCGTCGAGCGGCAGCTTGAGCAGGTCGATCTTGAGCCCGGCGGTCGCCTCGATGTTCTTCAGCGCGTCGTCGATGATGGTCAGGTTGCGCAGGCCGAGGAAGTCCATCTTCAGCAGCCCGAGCGACTCGCAGGTCGGATAGTCGAACTGCGTGATGATGGTGCCGTCGGCGTCACGCTGGACCAGCGGCACGTGGTCGATCAGCGGCTCGGCCGACATGATGACGCCGGCGGCGTGCACGCCGAGCTGGCGGACCAGTCCTTCGAGGCCCTTGGCGACCTCCATCACCTTGGCGACGTCGGCCTCGTTGGCGGTCAGCTCACGGACCGCGGCGGCCTCGGCGTACCGGGGGTGCTTCGGGTCGAAGATGCCGGACAGCGGGATGTCCTTGCCCAGCACCGCCGGCGGCATCGCCTTGGTGATCTTGTCGCCGAGGGCGTACGGGAACCCGAGCACCCGGCAGCCGTCCTTGATGGCGGCCTTCGCCTTGATGGTGCCGAAGGTGGCGATCTGCGCGACCCGGTCCGACCCCCACTTCTCCGTGACGTAGCGGATCACGTCGCCGCGCCCACGCTCGTCGAAGTCGATGTCGATGTCGGGCATCTGGACGCGTTCGGGGTTGAGGAACCGCTCGAAGATCAGGCCGTGCTGGAGCGGGTCCAGGTCGGTGATGCCGAGCGCGTACGCGACGATGCTGCCCGCCGCCGAGCCACGCCCCGGTCCGACCGAGATGCCGTTGTTCTTCGCCCACATGATGAAGTCGGAGACCACGAGGAAGTAGGCCGGGAAGCCCATCTCGCAGATGACGTCCAGTTCGTACTCGGCCTGCTTGCGGCGGGCCTCGTCGTAGCCGTCCGGCCACCGGCGGTCCATGCCGGCCCAGACCTCCTTGCGGAACCAGGTCGACTCGGTCTCGCCCTCGGGGACCGGGAACTTCGGCATCAGGTTCCGGAACTTGAACATCCCGTCGGTCTCGACCCGGGAGGCGATGAGCAGCGTGTTGCGGCAGCCCTCCTGCCACGCCTCGGACAGGTCGACGGCGTACATCTCCTCGGCGGACTTGATGTAGTAGCCGCCGCCGTCGAACCGGAACCGGTTGGGATCGGACAGGTTGCTGCCGGTCTGTACGCAGAGCAGGGCGTCGTGCGCCTCGACCTGGGAGGCGAAGGTGTAGTGCGAGTCGTTGGTGACCACCGGGGGGATGCCGAGCCGGCGGCCGATCTCCAGGAGTCCGTCACGGACCCGCTTCTCGATCTCCAGACCGTGGTCCATGAGTTCGAGGAAGAAGTTTTCCTTGCCGAAGATGTCCTGGTATTTGGCGGCCGCCGCCTCGGCCTCCTTGACGTGCCCCAGCCGCAGCCGGGTCTGCACCTCGCCGGACGGGCAGCCGGTGGTGGCCATGATGCCAGCGGAGTGCTCGGAGATCAGGTCGGCGTCCATCCGGCCCTTGACGTAGTGCCCCTCGATCGACCCCCGCGAGTTGAGCCGGAAGAGGTTGTGGAGGCCCTCGGCGTTACGGGCCCACATCGTCATGTGGGTGAAGGCGCCGTTACCGGAGACGTCGTCGCGCTTCTGGTCCGGGTTACCCCAGTTGATCCGCTTCTTGTCGAACCGGGAGGCCGGTGCGAGATACGCCTCGATCCCGATGACCGGGGTGATGCCGGTCGCCTTGGCCTGCTGGAAGAAGTCGTACGCCCCGTGCATGTTGCCGTGGTCGGTGACGGCCACCGCAGGCATCCCGAGCCGGGCCGCTTCGCCGAACATCTCCTTGAGGCGGGCCGCTCCGTCCAGCATCGAGTACTCGGAATGCACATGCAGATGGACGAACTGGTCAGCCACAGGTTTCTCCCCCCACGTGAGATGCCGGCCGGTACGGCGGCGCGAAGCCCACCTGACCCTAGCGCTGTCCCGACGCGGGCGTGGACAGGGCGTCCGGCGCGTCCCGCCGGCCGCCGGAGGCCGATTGCCCAAGCAAGTTACCAGCAAGTAACATGCTGCCATGTCCATCGACTCGCGGCAGGTGGCCGCCGGAATGCTGCAGGCCGTCCCGTTCGCCCGCACCCTCGGAATCGAGTTCATCGACGTGGCGGAAGACTCCGAGGGGCTGCACGCGATCGTGCGCCTGCCGGACTCCGGAGCGACCCACAACCACGTCGGCGGGCCGCACGCCGGCGCCATGTTCACCCTCGGGGAGACCGCCTCCGGCGCGGTCGTCCTCGCCGGCTTCGGGCACCTGCTCGACCGCGCCGTGCCGCTGGCCGTACGCGCCGAGATCGCGTACAAGAAGCT
The DNA here is from genome assembly GCF_040683055.1 of Polymorphospora sp. NPDC051019. Taxonomy (NCBI): domain Bacteria; kingdom Bacillati; phylum Actinomycetota; class Actinomycetes; order Micromonosporales; family Micromonosporaceae; genus Polymorphospora; species Polymorphospora sp. NPDC051019. The sequence goes on from NZ_JBFBCH010000009.1 coordinate 50,338, forward strand.
CGCCATGGGTCCGGTACGGGCGACAGCCCGCCTCGGCCGGCCGGTCGCCGAGGTCGAGGCCGAACTCGCCGCCGGCACCCGACCGGAGTTCCCGGTCCTGGTGGAGATCTCCACCGAGGGCGAGAGCGCGCGGGTCACGGCCCTGTTGACCGTGGTCTGGACGCTGCGCCCGCAGTGATCCCCGGGTCTTCCCTGATCCGCCCCTGAATCCGGCCGGCGGACCTGGACACCTCCTCGATAGGAAGACACGCTACATGTAGCTGTCAGACCTATCGAGGAGGTTCTCGGTGACCACCACCGGTCCCCGTCCCCGCCGACCGCTCCGCCTGCTCGTCGGCATACTCGTCGCGGTCGTCGTGCTCTGCTGCTGCGGCAGCGCCGGGATCACCGGGTGGCTGCTGCGGCCGGGGATCGACACCGCCGGAAAGGTCGACTTCCGCAACCCGCTCGCCGTACCACCGCTGGCCCCGTCCCGCATCGACGACGAGGGACGACGGGTGTTCGACCTGCGGGCGCAGGCCGGCCAGCGCGACTTCGGCCGGGGCACGGCCACCCGGACCTGGGGCTTCGAGGGCGACTACCTCGGACCGACCCTGCGCGCCACGCGCGGCGAACGGGTCGTCGTCGACGTCGTCAACGGGCTGCCCGAGCCGACCAGCGTGCACTGGCACGGCATGCGCCTGCCCGCGGTCATGGACGGCGGCCCGCACCAGGAGGTACGCCCCGGCGCCACCTGGTCACCCACCTGGACGGTCGACCAGCCGGCGGCCACCCTCTGGTACCACCCGCACCCGCACGGCAAGACCGAGGAGCACGTCTACCGCGGCCTCGCCGGCATGTTCATCATCGACGACGAGCGGGAATCGGCACTACCGCTCCCCCGCGACTACGGCGTCGACGACTTCCCGGTGATCGTCCAGGACAAGAACTTCGACCGGGACGGACAACTGCGGGTCACCCGCAACATGTTCTCCGGCATCGGGACGCTGGGCGACACCCTGCTGGTCAACGGCACCGTCGCGCCCTACCTGGACGTCACCACCGAACGGGTACGGCTCCGGCTGCTCAACGGCTCCACCGCCCGGACGTACGACTTCGGCCTCGCCGACGACCGGCCGTTCGCGCTCATCGGCACCGACGGCGGTCTGCTGCCCGCCCCGCACACCACCCGGCGGATCACCCTGTCGCCAGGTGAACGGGCCGAGATCGTCGTCGGGATGCGGGCCGGCGAGCGGGTCGCCGTACGCAGCTTCCCGCCCGCGCTCGGCAACGTCTTCTCCGACCGGTTCACGGGCGGCGAGGACACCTTCGACGTGCTCGAACTGCGGGCCGCCGGCACCCTCGCCGCAGCACCCGACCTGCCCGACCAGCTCGTTCCGGTCAAGCGCATCGATCCGGCGTCGGCCGTCACGACCCGGTCGCTCGACTTCGCCGGCCGGGGGATCAACGGCAAGAGCATGGACATGGGCCGGATCGACGCCGCCGTCGTCCGGGGCAGCGTCGAGATCTGGGAGGTCACCAAGCTCGACGGCACCCCGCACAACCTGCACGTGCACGATGTGCAGTTCCAGGTGCTGACGATCGGCGGCGAGCCGCCACCGCCGCACCTCGCCGGCTGGAAGGACACCATCCTCCTGCCCGACGACGACACCGTACGGATCATCATGCGGTTCGGTGACCACGCCGACCCGAACGTGCCGTACATGTACCACTGTCATCTGCTCTACCACGAGGACCAGGGGATGATGGGCCAGTTCGTGGTGGTCGAACCGGGCCAGTCGGCGGGCACCCCGCCGCGCGGCGGGGCGGGACACTCACACGGACAGTGACCGCGGCGCTCCGCGCGGCAGGGTTTCAGCAGCCTTCGGCGCGGTTAGATTGACCTGGTGCTCGGTCTACCCGCTGACGTCACCGCCTGCCTGTTCGACCTCGACGGTGTCCTGACCCAGACCGCACGGGTGCACAACGCGGCCTGGGCGGAGACCTTCGACGCCTACCTGCGCCGCCGATCGGCCGCCACCGGCGAGCCGTTCCGGCCGTTCGACCCCGGCCCCGACTACCACCTGTACGTCGACGGCCGGCCCCGCCTCGACGGCGTACGCAACTTCCTCGCCTCGCGCGGCATCACACTGCCGGAGGGGACGCCGGACGACCCGCCGACCGCCGACACGGTCAACGGGATCGGCAACAGCAAGAACGCCATCGTGCTGCGCCGGATCGCCGCCGGTGACGTAGAGGTCTTCGACGGATCGGTCGCCTACCTGCACGCGGTCGCCCGGGCCGGAATCCGCCGGGCGGTCGTCTCCGCCAGCGCGAACTGCCGCCAGGTGCTCGCCGCCGCCGGCATCGAGGACCTGTTCGAGGTACGCGTCGACGGCATCGTCGCACGCGAACAGGGACTGCCCGGCAAACCGGCCCCGGACACCTTCCTGGCCGCAGCCCGGATGCTGGGGGTCGAACCGGCCCGGGCCGCGGTCTTCGAAGACGCGCTCGCCGGGGTCGAGGCCGGCCGGGCCGGCGGGTTCGGCCTGGTGGTCGGCGTCGACCGGGCCGGCCAGGCCGAGGCGCTGCGCGTCCACGGCGCCGACGTCGTCGTCACCGACCTGTCCGAACTACTCACCGCGCAAGAGGCCGTGAGCGAGCGCAGCGAGCGAACCAACAAGCTCAGTACCAATCATGACGACGGCGAGCGAAGCGAGGCGGTGTCATGAGCGAACGCAGCGAGCGAACCAACAAGCTCAGTACCAATCATGACGACGGCGAGCGAAGCGAGGCGGTGTCATGATCCGTGAGCGGGCCTATCCGGTCGAGCCGTGGCACGTGCGGGAGACCGGCCTCGACCTGGACGTCCTGGCCCAGTCGGAGTCGGTGTTCGCGCTGGCCAACGGGCATGTCGGGCTGCGCGGCAACCTCGACGAGGGTGAGCCGCACGGACTGCCCGGCAGCTACCTCAACTCCTTCTACGAGCTGCGTCCGCTGCCGTACGCCGAGGCCGGGTTCGGTTTTCCCGAGTCGGGCCAGACGATCGTCAACATCACGAACGGCAAGCTGATCCGGCTGCTGGTCGACGACGAACCGTTCGACGTCCGCTACGGCGAACTGCTCGCCCACGAGCGGGTGCTCGACCTGCGCGCCGGCACCCTGGAACGCAACGTGCACTGGCGTTCACCGGCCGGCGACGAGGTCCGGATCCGCAGCACCCGGCTGGTGTCGTTCACCCAACGGGCGGTCGCGGCGATCTGCTACGAGATCGAACCGGTCGACGAACCGGTGCGGCTGATCGTGCAGTCCGAACTGGTCGCCAACGAGGAACTGCCGGCGCAGGCGAAGGACCCGCGGGTCGCCGCCGTACTGGAGTCGCCGTTGCAGGCCGAGGAGCGGCTGGTCTACGAGGACGGTGGCCTGCTGATCCACCGGACCAAGCGGAGCGGGCTGCGGCTGGCCGCCGCGATGGGGCACGAGGTCGACGGGCCGGAACGCACCAAGGTGACCACCGAGGCGTACGAGGACTGGGCCCGTACGACGGTCGCGGTGGCGCTCCGTCCGGGCCAGCGGCTGCGGATGGTCAAGTACCTGACGTACGGCTGGTCCAGCCGGCGGTCCCGGCCCGCGCTGCGGGACCAGGTCGGCGGTGCGCTGGCCGGGGCCCGCTACTCCGGTTGGGAGGGCCTGGTCCGCGAGCAGCGCGAATACCTCGACGACTTCTGGGACGCGTCCGACGTGCGGGTCGAGGGTGATCCCGAGGTGCAGCAGGCGGTGCGGTTCGGGCTGTTCCACGTGTTGCAGGCCGGCGCGCGGGCCGAGTCGCGGCCGATCGCCGCGAAGGGCCTGACCGGTCCGGGCTACGACGGCCACGTCTTCTGGGACACCGAGACGTTCGTGCTGCCGGTGCTGACGTACACCCAGCCGGCCGCGGTGGCGCACGCCCTGCGCTGGCGGCACGCCACCCTGGACCTGGCCCGGGACCGGGCCCGGACCCTCGACCTGCACGGGGCGGCGTTCCCGTGGCGGACGATCCGGGGCCACGAGTGTTCGGCGTACTGGCCGGCGGGCACCGCCGGCTTCCACATCGGCGCCGACATCGCCGACGCCGTCCGCCGCTACGTGCAGGCGACCGGGGACACCGAGTTCGAGCGCGAGATCGGCCTGGAGCTGCTGGTGGAGACGGCGCGGTTGTGGCGGTCGCTGGGCCACCACGACCGGCACGGCCGGTTCCACATCGACGGGGTCACCGGGCCGGACGAGTACACGGCGGTGAAGGACGACAACGTCTACACGAACCTGATGGCGCAGCGGAACCTGCTGGCCGCCGCGGAGGCGGTGCAGCGGCACAGCGAGGAGGCGTGGCGGCTCGGCGTCGACGACGAGGAGACCGCCGCGTGGCGGGACGCGGCCGGGTCGATGTACGTGCCGTACGACGAGGAGCTGGGCGTGCACCCGCAGGTGGAGGGCTTCACCCGCTACCAGGAGTGGGACTTCGCCGCGACCCCGCCGGACAAGTACCCGCTGCTGCTCAACCACCCGTACTTCGACCTCTACCGCAAGCAGGTGGTCAAGCAGGCCGACCTGGTGATGGCGATGCACCTGCGCGGCGACGCGTTCACCGCCGAGGAGAAGGCGCGCAACTTCGTCTACTACGAGCGTCGTACGGTTCGCGACTCGTCGCTGTCGGCGTGCACCCAGTCGGTGCTGGCCGCCGAGACGGGCCATCTCGAACTCGCCCACGACTATCTGGGCGAGGCCGCCCTGATGGATCTGCACGACATCCACCAGAACACCCGCGACGGGGTGCATGTGGCGTCGCTGGCGGGGGCGTGGATCGCGCTGGTGGCCGGGCTCGGCGGGATGCGTGACCACGACGGCCGGTTGTCGTTCGCGCCCCGGCTGCCGAGCCGGATCGGCCGGCTGGAGTTCTCGTTGATGTGGCACGGCCGGCGGTTGCGGGTCGACGTGCGGCCGCACGAGGTGACGTACGCGCTGCGGGACGGCGACGACGACACCCGGCTGGAGTTGCGGCACCACGGTGAGGAGGTCACGGTGACCTGTGACGATCCGGTGACCCTGCCGATCCCGGCGGCTCCGCTGGCGGGGCCGCCGCCCCGCCAGCCGCCGGGGCGTGCCCCGGCCCGCCGGTCGGCGCTGGGCGAGCTGTGACGGATACGCCGGAGCCGGGTCGCGCAGGCGACCCGGCTCCGGCGTGAGTGTCCCTACAGCAGGGACAGGTGCACGTGGTTCGTGTGGTCGGTGTTCGGGTCGCCGTAGGCGCCGCTGTACGACTTCCAGCCGATCGCCGGTAGCCAGACCTGTTTGAACCAGATGACGTAGAGGATGCCGAGCCGGTCGGCGTTGCGGACCAGGAACGCGGCCAGGTTGTTGCCGTACAACCTGTTCTCACCCTGCGCGACGCCGCCGAAGCCCTTCTTCTGGGAAGAGAAGTCGCAGGCGCGTCCCTTGGGGTGCTCGTACGGCCCACCGGGGCGGTAGCAGGAGACGTACCAGTTGAACCCGGCCTTCTGGGTCTCCTTGAGCGCGTGCAGGGTACGCGCGGTGATGCATCCCGAGGTCGTCGGGTCGTTCTGGTTGCACGACTGTGCCGGCCACGATCCGTCGCGGTTGCGCGGGGCCTGCGCGGCGATCGGCGAGGTCGCGTTGACGAACCCGCCGGTCGAGGCGCCGCCGGCCAGCCGGAGCGCCTTCTCGGTCTCGGCCTTTTTCTTCGCCATGACCTCGAGTTGCTGCTGCTCCTCGGTGACGGCCTGGTCGATCGCGGCCTTGGCCCGGTTGGCCTGGTCGAGCGCGGCGTTGAGTTCGCGCATCTTCCGGTTGTCGTGCTGGGCGAGGGCGTCGAGGCTCTCGGCGCGGTCGAGGAAGTCCTCGGGCGACGCGCTGTTGAGCAGCATCATCATCGGCCCGATACGGCCCATCCGGTAGGCGTTGGCCGCCACCTGGCCGATCTCGGGCTGGAGCACCTCGATCTGCTTTTCGACCTTCTGTAGTTCGAGGGTGAGCTGCAGCTGGCGCTTGCGTGAGTTGTCGACCGCCGTCTTCGCCTCGACGTAGCCACGACTGGTGGCTTCCATCACGTCGCGCAGCAACGGGTTCTCACCCTCGTCGCCGGGCGTCGTCGGTGCGGAAGTTGGCTCGGCGTGTGCCGTGCCGGGGGCGACCGCCAAGCCGATGAGCACGGCTACGGCGGTCACGAGCGTGACGGGCAGCGACTGCCGCCGACGCTGGAATGACGTCATCTACCGTTCCTCCCATCTGCCGCCGACCGGGTTAGCTGACGGGTTCGGGACGGAAGGATCCCTACCGCTGGCGCGGATTCACCCCGGGACACCTGGTTCCCCGGCTCGCCTCGCGGCGATTGGGCGGCGGTCACCACCGGCGCCGATGGGCGCCGCCGGGCGGAGACCGCGGGCCAGCCTACCGGATGGTTCGGGTCCGTCGCTCCGGAACCACCGAGCCACTACCAGGGCGGATGCGTTACAGGACAACGACTTTCGGTGATGTCTGCTGGTCGGTCGAGCCGGCCGCCGGCGGCTGCCGGGCGGTGACTTGCCAGCTTGCTGACAGGTTCCACATGGCCGGCGCCCAGCGGCACGACTCATGGTGAATCCCGGTAAACCGTCCAACCGTTACCAATCGGAGGAAAGTGATCATGCAGATCGTCCCCAGGAAGGCGGCACTCGTCGGCCTCGGTGCGGCCGGGGTGCTCGCTCTGGCGGTGGCCGTACCGACCGTGGCCCTCGCCGAGGATCCGACACCCGCGCCGTCGACGTCGTCCTCCAGCGCGCCGTCCCGGACGGAGCAGCACGAGGAACGGCGGGCCGAGCACAACCGGCAGCTCGCCGAGGGGCTGGCCGCCGAACTCGGCGTCGACGTGGAGAAGGTCAGCGCCGCGCTGGAGAAGGTGCAGGGTGACCTGCGCACCGGGGCCGAGCAGGAGCGGCAGGCGAAGCTCAAGGAGCGGCTCGACGCGGCGGTCGAGGAAGGCAAGCTGACCCGGGAGCAGGCCGACGCGATCATCGCGGGCGCCGAGGCCGGCGTGTTCGGGGGCAAGGGCGGCGGGTTCGGGCCGGGGCCGGGACGCGGCGGACGCTGACCGGAGCCCGGCACCCACCGGATCGCGGGCCGGCGGCGGACCTGTCCGCCGCCGGCCCGCGCGGTCTCAGCAGTAGAGGTTGTTGCCGGGCGTGGTGCCGAGGATCTGGACGAACCGCTGGTAGGCGTTCACCCGACTCTGCACCGTGGCCGGGTTGCGGCCGTTGCACTCCAGCGCGCCGTTGATGCTGCGGATCGTCTCGCCGAAACCGATCCCGTTGACCATCGCGTGGTGCGGGGTCATCGTGCCCGGACCCGACTGGGTGTTCCAGTACCACAGCGCCGTCTTCCAGGCCACGGCCGCGTCGTTCTGCACCAGCCACGGGTTGGTGAGCAGCGGCAGGCCGAGCGCGTCGCCGGCCGCCTTGTAGTTGAAGTTCCAGCTCAACTGCACGGGGCCGCGGCCGTAGTAGGCGGCCTGGCCGGCCGGGCAGCCGTACGGCTGGCTGGTGTCGCAGTAGTGCGGGTAGTTGGCCTGGTTCTGCTCGACGATGTGGACCAGGCCGCCGGTCTCGTGGTTGACGTTGGCCAGGAAGGCCGCCGCCTCGCGCCGCCGGGTGGTCTCGTCACCGGTCTTGGCGAAGCCCGGGTACGCGCTCAGCGCGGCGGTCAGCCCGCTGTAGGTGTAGAAGCCGTTCCGGCTCGGGAACATCTGGTTGAACTGCGCCTGGCTGACCACGAAGCCAGTGTTGCCGCCCGGCGGGGTGGTGGGCGGCTGCCCGCTGCAGGAGTAGGGCTCCCAGTACCAGGTGCTGATGATCGGGTCGTACCCCGGGTTCTCGTGCTTGGCCCGGTAGTACTGGCCATTGGTGTAGCGGACGATCGAGCCGGCCGGGTACCACTGGCCGGCGACCCAGGCGGGATGGTTGCAGTTGGTGCCCGGCGGCGGCTGGGTGCCGCCTCCGCAGGTGCCCTGGTCGGCCCAGACGCCGGAGCCACCGGTGCTGGGCGCCTCGCCCTGCGTCCACCACTTGGCCTGCCAGTTACGGCCGTTGTGGGAGGCGGTCATGCCCCCGGTGTAGACCGCCGAGGAGTTCCAGGCGGTCGCGCAGGTCGCGGCGGACGCGGACGACATCGGTACGACGACGGCCAGGGCGACCGCGACCGCGAGTGCGGCCAGCGACGCGATCGTGCGTTTTCTGGACACCTAATCACTCTCCTCGTTACAGCAGACGTAGACAGCCATCTTTTAATAAACTTTACTAACCTATTCCGTCGATCAGCGCAAGGGATCGAGCCCCGGACATACGCGGGGCGCACGACGGCACCGGTCGAGGTCATCCGGCGGGAAGACGCCACCGGGTCACGCCGCACGGCCGGTCGCGGGGCGAACCGGATGGACCGACCGAGCTACCCAACGGCCAAAATGATCTAGATGAATACTCTTCGCCGCACGGTGCCCAATACGGTCGAACGACCCCGAGCACGAGGAGCCACCCGTGTCACCGCTGGTCAAAGGAGCCAGCACAGCGCTCACGTCGACCCGGGCACGGCTCGTGCCGAGCTGGACCGCCGGCGCCGACGTGGACGCGTCCGCGCTCCTGGTGACCGCGGCCGGCAGGGTCCGCGGCGACAAGGACCTCGGGTTCTACGACCAGCAGCACCACCCGAGCGGCGCGGCCGTCCACCCCGGAAAGCGGACCGGTCCGGCCGGTCCGCTCAACGGCTACAGGTGAGGCGTCAGCGCCAGCCCACGTCGATCCGGTCGCCGCGCTCGTCGAAGAAGTGCAGGGCGTCCAGGCGTACCGAGATCGCCAGCGGATGGCCCGCCGACACCCCCGGGTACGGCGCCAGCCGTACGGCCAGTTCCGCCGGCCGCCGGTGGTGCCGGCCGGGGTCGCTGAGCACACTGGTCCGGCCGCCGGCCTGCCGCTGCCGCGGGATCGAGCGGCCGGCGTCCGCGCCGCGCCCGGTCAGCCGCTGGACGGCATTACCGAGCCGCTTGATCGGCCCCGGCTCGGCGGCCTGGCCGGGGACCGCGCCGCTGATGTCGTCGACGACCACGGCGGTCGCCCCGATGTCGAGGTAGGCCAGCGACTCGTGTCCGTGGTGCTCCAGGTAGCGGATCCGGCCCTGGAGCACGTCGCCCTGGGTGTCGGGTGCGACCGGGGTCAGCGCCTCGGCCCGCATCCCGACCACGATCCGCTCACCGTGGTAGTGCGCGACGGCCCGCGCCCGGATGTCGTCCCACGGCAGGTAGAGCGCCTGGTCACCGAGGTTGAGCGTGACGTAGCGGTCCAGGTGCACGTAGACCGACGCCTCGAGCAGGTTCATCCGGGGGCTGCCGAGGAAGGCGGCGACGTAGAGGGTCGCCGGCCGCCCGTAGACCTGGGTGGGGGTGCCGACGTCCTGGAGCACCCCCTTACGCATGATCGCCACCCGGTCGGCCATGGTCAGCGCCTCGGCCTGGTCGTGGGTGACGTAGATGGTGCTGACCTTCAGCTCGCGCACCAGCCCGGAGATCTCGGCCCGCAGCTCCGCCCGCAGACCGCTGTCCAGGTTGGACAGCGGTTCGTCCATCAGGAACAGTCCGGGGCGGCGTACGATCGCGCGCCCCATCGCGACCCGCTGACGCTGGCCACCGGAGAGCTGGTTCGGTTTACGGCCGAGCACGTCGCCGATGCCGAGGGCGCTGGCGACGTCGGCCACCCGCTCACCGCGCGGAGCGGGCTCCACCCCGGACAGCCGCAGCGGGAAGGCGATGTTGTCGCCGACCGTCATGTGCGGATAGAGGGCGAAGTCCTGGAAGACCATGGCGATCCGGCGGTCGCGAGGTGGCAGGTCGTTGGCCAGCTCACCGTCGAGCAGGATGGCCCCCGAACTCGGGTCCTCCAGCCCGGCGACCATCCGCAGCACGGTGGACTTGCCGCAGCCCGACGGGCCGAGCAGCACCATGAACTCGCCGTCGTTAACGTCCAGATTGACGTTGTCGACCGCGATCGTGCCGTCGTGGAACACCTTTGTGACGTCTTTGAGCGCGACGGTTGTCACCGCCACCTCCCCAAGCCTCGATGCCGGCCTCCGAATGACTGTGACGAGCGTCATCAGGTCCGACTATCGGGTAAACGTTCCATGTTCGTCGTGTGACAGGCCAGTTACCTGGGTTGCTTGACCTTCAGGAGCCGCGATCCGCCGGGTCCTTCGACGACGGCCGAGGCGTATCCGTCGGCCCAGCCGTAGCTGCCGTCCGGGTCGAATATCCAGTCCACGCCGTACGCGACCAGCAGCTCACGGCGGCGCGGCTCGGGGGTCCCGGGGTCCACCAGCTCGGCCTGTTCCGCCCGGCGGCGCTCCTCGTCGTCGAGCAACGGGTCGGGCCAGGGCGGTGCCACCGACCGGATCTCGTACGCCAGCAGGGCCCGGCCGACGGACACGTTCCCGGTCAGCACCACGGCACCGGGTTCGACCGCCCGGCCCACCCAGCCGAGATCGGGCCGGTTGGTGACCCCGTGCGCCGCCCGCCGGGGCGCGCTGAGCTGGTCGGCGGGCAGCACGAGCAGCAGGTTGCCGTACTGGGTGGCGAATCCGGCCAGGCAGGCGACCGCGGCGACCGCCGCCCACAGCCCGGCCGGCAGCCGGGCGCCGTTTCCGGGCCGCCGAGGTGCCGAGCCGCCCGAGCCGGTTCCGACCTTCTCCGCATCGCCCGGCGGCTGTCCGGCGACCAGTCGCCGACCGAACGCCGTGGCCACGGCCATGGCGAGTTCGACCGCGGCGGCGACCTGGAGGCCGAGCAGCAAGACCGGCCACACCCGGCCGAGCGCGTACGCACCGATGAGCCAGCCGGCGAGCACCACCGCACCGGACAACCCACAGAGCAGCACCAGCGGGTCGAGCCGGTCCCGGCGCAGCCGCAGCACCAGGGCCGGCACTCCGACGAGGAACGCCAGCCCGTAGCGGCCGGCCACGTCGAGGTAGAGCGTCTCGTGGATGGCGTTCAGGTCGGATGCCGACGAGGCGATGGCGGTGACCCGGAAGTAGGGCCAGCCGAAGACCGGCAGCAAAGCGGCGGCGGCACCGACCAGCACGCCGAGCGGGCGGGCCCGGACGAGCCAGATCGCCCGCCCCGCGACAAGGGCTACCACGCCGATCGCCGTGTTGACCGCGGTGAACGGGTGGATCAGGATCACCAGGCCGCCGAGCAGGCCGGCGCCGAGCCAGCGCGACCATGACGGCGTACGCAGCGCGCCGGCCACCGCGACCCAGCAGAGCAGCATCAGACCGAACGCGAGCGTGCTGGGGTACGGCAGGATGAGCACCAGCCCGCGCAGGGCCGGAAAGCCGCCCCACTGGGGGACGGCCGGCCCCCACAGCAGCGGCACGAACAGCAGTGCCAGCACCGGCGCCCACCGGTTGGCGGTGAACACGCGGACGAAGCACCACAGGCCGTAGAGCAGCAGGGCCAGGTTGACCGGGGCGGCGGCGCTGACCACGGTCGCCGGCCCGAGCCCGGTCACCTTGGCGATCACGGCGAGCAGCAGCGGGTACGGCGTGAAATAGGGGCTGGGCGCGGCAGCCTCGACCATCGGATCGGCCGGGTGCCACAGGTCGTCCCGCAGCCGGCCGACCACGGCCGCGTGCAGCCCGAAGTCGGCACCCCACGGCTGACGTACGACCAGCGCGACCGCGAACAGCACGGCGAGCGTCGACAGGACGAGGTAGAGCAACGGGGCGCGGCCGGGTCGGGACGGCGGGACGGGATCGGGGGCTGGCCCGGCGCCGGTCTCAGGAACGGAGCCGCCGGTCACCGCCCCGGATCCACCGCCCGCCACCCGCACGCAAGGCTCTCCTTCTCCCGGGCATGGCCGGTGGCCTCAGATCTGCGCGAGCGGTGCCTCCGAGTCGCCGGTCATCCCGGCGGACCGCTGGACCTGGCCGGGCGGCACGGGTGCCGGGCGCTCCTCCTCGGCGGCGGCCCGCTCGGCGACCGACCCGCTTCCGGCGAGCGCGTCCAGCAGGACCGCCCCGGTCGGGGCGAGGGTGCCGAACTCGCTGTGCCGGGGCAGCCCCGACCACTGCATACCGTTACCGCGTAGGAAATATTCTAGGCCCGGATCCCAGGTGTGGCCCCCCGAACGGCGGTGGTAGACGTAGCCGAGCGGGTGGGTGCGGTAGACCAGTCCCCCGGCCCGGCGCACCCGGTCGATCAGGCCGCGGTCGATAGACCTCGGCACCGGCCGCCAGCCGCCGACCTGCTCCAGGTCGCCCCGGCTGATCAGCATCGTGCCACCGGCGACCACGGCCGCGAACGCCTCGACCTGGCCGGCCTCCCGGCGCACGGTCATGTCGAGGGTCTCCAGGTGGACGAACTCGGCGCCCTTGCCGACCATCGTCGCCCCGGAGTAGTGCCGGGCCAGGACGAGGTCCCAGACGTGCTCGGGCCCGTACGTGTCGTCGTCGTCGATCTTGGTGACCAGGCTGCCCCGGGCGTGCGCGGTGGCCGCGCCGATCGCCTCGCCGAAGCCGTGCTCGGCGGGTACGGCCAGCGTCTCGATCGGCCGGTGGGAGCGGGCGAGCCGGGCCTTGTACTCGGCCGGCAGCTCGATGCCGTGCGTACAGAGCACGATCTCCAGGTTGGGATAGGTCTGCGCCTCGAGCGCGGCGATCACGGTCGGCAGGTGCTCGAGGCGCTTGGTGACCAGCAGTGCGCTCACCGACGGCAGGGCCGGCAGGGCCGGGAAGGTCGCCGAGACGATCTTCGGCAGGGCGAACGGGGTGGCGTGCTGGCGCAGTGCCGCCCGGCGCTGGCGTACGGTGCGCACCTCCCACTCCAGCTCGCTCTCGGCGCGGCCGGGCAGGGGCGCGGTGATCAGGTCGGCCAGTTCGTCGGCGAGCACCGACCGGCAGGCCGGCGGCAGGGTCGGCGCGTGCAGCAGCACTCCCGCCATCGCCAGGTGCACCAGCAGCGCGGCTTCCTCCATCGGATGCCGGGCCGGCACGGTGGGGCACTCCACGACGCCGAGCTGGGCAAGTGCCTCCAGCGCGTCCTCCGACAGCCACGGCCGGTCGACCCGGCCGCTCCAGATCGGTCCCTGCGGGCCGACGATCCGCCAGCCCCGGCCGTCGCTGCCCCCGCCGAAGCGCAACTCCGCCCGCGACACGTCGGGGCCGAACGGGCCGTACCTGCCGGTGACGACGGTCCGTTCGAGGTCGACCAGTACGGTGTCGGGCCGGGTGCCGGCACCGGACCCGGCGCTGTCGGCGGCGAGAACGGTGGCGTAGAGGTCGGCCGGTGCGGTGCTGCTCTGTTCGGTCTCGGCCGGCAGGTCGGGTTCGACCGGCGGCTCCGGCACACCGGTCGTGGTGAGCAGCACGTCGTGGGCCCGGATGTCGTCGTTGCCGGGCAGGTCGCCGGTGAGCACCGTGACGTTGGGGCCGGCACCGACCCAGGCCGGGAAGACGTTCTGGGCCGTGATGTCGGCGCTGGCCGGGGCCGGGATCGGGCGGATCGGGGAGAGGACCGGCAGCACCGCGGCGACCGCGTCGCGCAGCGACACCGGGTGGCGCAGCCGAAGTTCGATCACCGCCTTGCCCTTGCCGGAGCGCGGTACGCGGATCTGGTGCGACAGCAGGTGCGGCAGCGGGCCGACCCGCCCGGACCAGCCGCTGGCCGGCACCTGCCAGGAATCGACGACGACCGTGACCCGGCGCACCCGCAGCAGCGACGCGGGGTCGTCGAGCAGGTGCCGCAACCAGCCGACCGAACGGGCGGCGACCATCACCCGGCCGATGTGCGAGCCCTGGTCGGGGACGAAGACGTCCTCGCCGTCCCTCGGTAGCTGGGTGATCGGCGATCCCCACTGGCTGGCCGGCCACTGCCGACGCCGTGGTCCCTGTCGCTCGCCTACGGATATCCGCCAGCGTAGGTATCTGTGCGGCGTGCCTTCGCTGGACAAAGCCAGTCCCTCCCGCGCCGTCGACGCGTCGTCGGTCGTCACCACAGGTTATGCCTGCGTCACTTAACTCACCGTGAAGCCGCGCCGGGCGACCCAGACCTAATCAATACCGCCGCCGACCGCTCCACGCCAAACGCGAACGGGGGCCTCTCCCAGTGACGGTCGTTAGACTGTCGGTCGTGTCGAGCCGCAATCGCGCCAACGCCCACGCCCACGACCAGCAGCACATCAGACTCTTCCGCAACGACTGGAGTGCCCTGACGCCGCCGCAGGTCGGCAACTGGCGGCCGACGAAATCGGTGTCGGTGGTCATCCCGGCCTACAACTGCCAGGAGTCGCTCGACCTCACCCTGGCGTCACTCCGTCACCAAACGTATCCGGAAGAGCTGCTGGAGGTGATCGTCGCCGACGACGGCAGCGAGCCGCCGCTGGAGCTTCCCAAGATCCGGCCGACCAACTGCCGCATCGTGCGGGTCCCGGACCACTCCACCGGGTGGGGCCGGGCCAACGCCCTGCACGTCGGGGCCACGCAGAGCACCGGCGAGATCATCCACTGGCTCGACGCCGACATGGTGGTCTTCCACGAGCACGTCGAGGCCCAGGTCCGCTGGCACCACGTGTCCGACGAGGTGGTCACCCTCGGCTACAAGCGGTTCGTCACCGGCTGGGCGACCCCGGAGGAGGTGTCGGAGCAGGCGGCCGAAGGCCGGCTGGACCGGCTCTTCCGGCTCGAGGAGACCGAGCCGCACGACTACGTCGAGAAGCTGATCAACGAGACCGACCGGCTCCGCGCCGGCGACCACCTCAACTTCCGCGCCCACGTCGGCGCCACCGCGGCCCTGACCCGCTCGCTCTACGAGCGGTCCGGCGGCCTCAACACCGAGCTCCGGCTCGGCGAGGACACCGAGTTCGGCTACCGGCTCACCCAGACCGGCGCGGTCTACATCCCCGAGCCGCTGGCCCGAAGCTGGCACATGGGCCCGACCCACATGATGACCAAGGGCGACGCGCTGCGCCGCTACAACCACCCCCACCTCGCCGAACTCATGCCGCACCCGCGCTACCTGCGTCCGGCCGGCAACCGGACGTGGGCGGTGCCGCTGGTCACCGCGGTGGTGGAGGCCGAGGGCAGCTTCGAGATGGTCCGCACCTGCGTCGACCGGCTGCTGGCCAGCGACCAGACCGATCTGAAGGTCCTGCTCGTCGCCGACTGGGCGGCCGTCACCGACGAGCGCCGGTCGATCCTCGCCGACCCGCTGCTCGACCGTCGGCTGATCATGGTGACCTACCGGTCGGACGCCCGCGTGGAGCTGGTGCAGGAGGTGCCCGAGACGGTTTTCCCGTCGCCCTACCTGCTGCACGTACCGGCCCATCTCGGCGTCGACCCGCCGACCGTCCGCCGCATGATCAAGATGGCCGACGACTGGCAGGTCGGTCTGGTCCGGCTGCTGCCGACCGGCGCCCGGTCGTCGGACGGCGCGGTCGCGCTGTGGCGCACCTCCGCGCTCAGCCGCGCGCTGCGGGTACGCCGGCCCGACGAGCAACTCGACAAGGTCGTCGCCGAGGTCGCCGGCGAACGCTGGGCCAGCGGCAAGGAGTTCACCCTGAGCGACCTGTCGACGCTGCCGCCGACCAAGCTGGTCTCCCCCGCGCCGCGCCTGGTCACCGGCTCCGACAAGGGCCGGGCCAGCGCCAGCGACGTCGAGGTGATCCCGGTCGGCGGGGTGCGCTCACTGGCCGCCGCCACCAAACTGGTCGGCAACCGGGTCGCCCGCGAGGCGGCCCAGCAGGTCAAGCTACGCCTCAAGCGGCCCTCCCGACCGGCCCACTAGCCCGGCCGGCTGGCCCGACGGCGGAGTCAGCCGGGCGGGCGAGCCCGCCCGGAGTCGAGGAACACCCGCCGGACCACCCGCTCGGCGGCCCGGCCGTCCTCCAGAGCACAGAACCGCGCACGGAACGCGGCCCGCGCCGAGCGGGCCGCGGCGCCGTCCAGCACGTCGGCGCGTACCAGGTCGAGCAGTTCGGCGAAGGTGTCCGCCACCACCCCGGGCGGCTCCGCCGTGACGTCGAAGTAGACGCCGCGCTCGGCCCGGTAGGCCGGCCAGTCCGGGGCGTACAGCACGATCGGCCGGTCCAGCACGGCATAGTCGAACATCACCGACGAGTAGTCGGTCACCAGCACGTCGGCGGCCAGGCAGAGCTCCTCGACGCTCGGATGGGCCGACACGTCGCGTACCCGGTCGGCGTGGTCCGGCCCGGCGGTGGGTGCCGACCGCTCGTGGAAGTAGTGGCCGCGGACCAGCAGCCGGCCCGTGGGGCCCAGGGCCTCGACGAACGTCTCCGGTTCGAAGTACGGCTCCCGGCCCGGCCGGTGCTCACGGTGGGTCGGCGCGTAGAGGACCACCCGGTCGGCGGCGGTCAGGCCGAGCGCGGCGCGGGCCCGCGCGACGTCACCGGCGGTCGCGGTGGCGAGCCGGTCGTTCCGCGGATACCCGGTTTCCAGCGTCGTGTGCCGGCACGGATAGGCGGTCCGCCACATCCGGGTGGTGTGCGGGTTGGCGGTGACGCTGAAGTCCCACCGCCCGGCGCGTCGCATCTGCGCGTCGAAATCGGGGTCCTGCACGCCGTCGGGGTAGGCGCGCTGGTCGAGTCCCATCACCTTCAGCGGCGTGCCGTGGTGGGTCATCACGTGCACCGCGCCGGGTCGTTTCACCACCGGGTTCGGCCAGTTGACATTGTTGATCAGCCACTTTGCGCGGGCCAGCGCGCGGTAGTAGCCGGGCGAGCCGGCCACCACGTGCTCGACCCCGGCCGGCAGGGTCCCGGCCCGGTCCCGGCGCACCACCCACACCCCGCGTACGGCGGGAGCCAGTTCGCGGGCCTTCTCGTAGACCGCGGCCGGGTTGCAGGCGTACCCGCGATACCAGTACGCCGCGTAGACGGCCAGCGCCGGGTCGACCGGCCGGCGCAACTGGAGCCGGTAGTAGCCGGCCAGGGCCAGGTCCCGCAGGCGCCGGGCGGCGTCGGCGAGGGCGGCGACGCCACGCCGGCCCCCTCGGCGGACCATCCGGACGCCCCGGAGCGTACGGCGCAGTGCCAGGAACGTGCCGTGCCGACCACCGGCCACGAGGCGGTGCCTGATCCCCTCCAGGCCGCCCGGCACCGGATAGCCGCCGGGCGGCAGGTAGCGGTGGTACATGGCGGTCATCTCGGTGAAGAAGCCGGGCCGCAACGCGGACTCCAGCCGGTCGTCGTTGCCGCGTACCCGGATGAAGTGCCACACCATCCGGCGGAACAGCAGCGGGCGCAGCCGCGCGGTTTCCGGCCGGGAGTCGTCGAGGCTGTCGAAGACCCGCGCCCAGTTGGGGAAGATCCCGAAGTGACCGCCGCCGGCGGTGGCGGTCGCCGCCCCGGCCCGCTGCCGGTAGAACACACAGACCCGGTCCAGGGTCGAGATCCGGTCGGCGGCCAGCAGCAGCGCGTACGTGAACGGGACGTCCTCGTACCAGCCGGGCCGGAAGCGGAAGTCGAGCCGGTCGAGCAGCGACCGGCGGACGACCTTGTTCCACGGCACGTGCAGTACGTCGATTGCCGCCGGCCAGTCCCGCAGCGCGAACACCTCCGGTGCGCCGTGCAGGGCCGGCCCGCGCCCGACCCGCCAGGTGGCGCCGTCCGGGGCGGCGTCGGCGTGGCCGACGATCAGCACCTCGGCGGCGGTGTGCCGCAGCCGGTCGGCGACCGCCCGCACCGCGCCGGGAGCCAGCCAGTCGTCACCGTCGAGGAACCAGACATGGTCGCCGGTGGCGGCGGCGAGGCCGCGTTCCCGGGCCGGCCCCGGCCCCTCGTTACCGGCCGACCGGATCACCCGGACCCGCGGATCGCGGGCGGCGTAGCCGGCCAGGATCGTGCCGCTGTCGTCGGGCGAACAGTCGTCGACCGCTATCACCTCGACGTCGGTGTACGACTGTTCGAGGATCGAGTCCAGGCACCGCCGCAGGTAGTCCTGCACCTGGTAGACCGGTACGACGAAACTGATCAGATCAGCGGCTCCGTTCCTCGGTTGCCCGGCCCACGGTGGCCAGGGCCGGGATCACGTCGATGTCACCGCCCCGCGTCCTGCCGGGCCGGTTTCCGGTCGAGGTCCAGCCGATGACCGCGCTCAGTACGAAGATCAGGAAGAGCAGGCCGGCAAGCACACCGACCACGGTGGTGGCCGCCCCGAGGGCGGTGCCGGCGGCGAGCACGACGACCCGACCGTCCCAGCCGAGGTTGAGCGTGTGCAGCGGTGGAGCCGCGGCCCGCTTCTCCAGCCGCGCCGTCAGGTCGTAGTGGTGCATCGCCAGCGCGAAGAGCAGCGCGAACGTCAGCGGTGGCGGCACGTCGCCGACCAGCCCGACGGCGACGACGAAAAGGTATTCGGCGGCCCGCAGCGCGGCCGGGACGAGCCAGTCCAGCGCGCCCGCGTGCGGTCGGGCCGAGGGCAGGGCGGCGAGCAGCACGACGAGCGCCACCGGCAGGACCGTCCAGCGGGCCGGACCGCCGAACACGGCGGCACCGAGCAGGCCGAGCGCGGCGAGGCCGGCCAGCACCGCCGCCGGGAGGGCGGGAACCGGCAGCCGGGCGGTGAACCGGCCCAGCGGGCGGGCCAGCAACCCGTCGTCGCGGTGCAGGACCGCGTCGACCGTCGACAGCACCGGCACCCGCATCGAAGCCGACCGCAGGGTACGCAGCGCCAGCGTGTACGCCGCGGCGAGCCCGCCCCAGACCAGGACGGCGATCAGGCTGACCAGCGGGTTGAACAGCGCGACCGTCAGTGCGATCAGCGCCCACCGCTCCCCGATCGGGAAGACCACGGTCCGCTTCAGCCAGTACGACACCGAGCCGGTGTCGGCCTGCACCCGGGTCGACGCCTGGCTGAGCCGGGCGCCGAGCCCGCCTGCCGCCGCCGGCTTCGGGCGGCGGGCCGCCTCGTCGTGCAGGGCGCCGTACCAGGTGTCGGTCATGTGCCGGACGGTCTGCAACAGGATCGCGGCGATCGCCAGCGCCCACCCGTTGCCGAGTCCGGCCCGCTCGGCGCCGACGGCGAGACCGGCGTAGACGAGGTATTCCTTGGCCCGGTCGGCCATCGTGTCGAGCCAGCCGCCCCAGGCACTGAAGTTACGGGTGTAGCGGGCGAGCTGACCGTCGACGCAGTCGAGTACGAAGCCGAGGTAGAGCAGGAGCGCCCCGGCGACGAGGGCGATCCGGTTGCCGCCGAAGGCGAAGAGCGCGGCGGCACCGGCCGCGAAGACGATCGACAGTACGGTGACGCCGGTCGGGCTGAGACCGAGCCGGGCGGCCAGCCGGGTCACGTACGGCGACCACGTGCTGACCGCGTAGGTGGTGAAGAGGTCGTCCCGCTCCTTGACCGCCAGCCGCAGTTCGGCCCGGTCGGAGTCGACCGCGGCCACCGTCCGGGCCGCCGCGTCGGCGGCCGGCTGGCTGGTCACCCGCCGGGCCACCAGCAACCGGGCCCGGTGCGCGAGGATCATGGTCGGCCGGGCGGTGAGCCGGGTGAGCAGCCGGTCGAGCGGCGGGACCGCCCGGTCCGGGCCGGCCTCGGCGGCCTCGTCCCGGCCCGCTTCGGCCAGCGCGGACTCGGCCAGGGCGGGCAGGTCGGCCGGGCCGACCCGCAGGACGGCGCCGAAGACGCCGATCGGGTCGCTGGCGGCGCCGTCGAGCCGGGTGATCCCCTCCAGCCCGGCCGCGACGACCTGGCCCCGGTCTTCGATCACCGTGGCGCGTGGCCCGGCGTCGGGCTCGTCGGTGAGGACGAGCGCGACGCTTGCGGTGCCCGGCACGGTGGCCACGTGCCGGAGGACGGCGGTGTGCGCGACGACGTCGTCGCCGACCAGCAGCACCGGCTCGCGCGTCGACCGGGCAAGCTCGGCCAGGTGCACCAGGCTGGTCACCGATACGACCTCACGCGCACCGGCCGCCCGTAGCTGGTCGAGCAGGTGTGTGGTGAGCCGACGGCCGCCGGCAACGGCCAGCGGCGCCTCGTCAGTGGGTTGGGTGAGCAGGATCGCCAGCGTCACGTCCGTACCACGTTGTTGTATCCGTCAAGCGCTTCCCGGACTGTGCCGTCCACCGTGAGCAGGCCGTTGTTGAAGTAGAGGCCACGGGTGCAGAACCGGGTGAGATCGTTCTCGTTATGTGAAACTAGCACCAGGGTCCGGCCCTCGGCGAGAAGTCGCTCGATCGTGGCGTAGCACTTCTTCTTGAACTCGGCGTCGCCGACCGCCAGCACCTCGTCGACCAGCAGGATCGGGTGCGGGAGCTGGGCGATGACGGAGAAGCCGAGCCGGACCTTCATACCGGACGAGAAGTGCCGCACCGGGGTGTCGATCCCCTTCTGCACCTGCTCGCCGGCGAAGTCCAGAATCTCGTCGAACTTCTGCTTCATCGTCCGGGCGCTCAGCCCGTGCAGGGAGCCCACCAGGTGCACGTTCTCCCGGCCGGTGAGGTCGTTGGAGAACCCGGCCGACAGCTCCAGCAGCGGGGCGACCGCCCCGCGCACGGTGATCGAGCCCTCGTCGGGGATCAGTACGCCCGCGATCAGCCGCAGCAGGGTGCTCTTGCCGGTGCCGTTCTTCCCGATGATGCCGACCGCCTCGCCCGGCTGCACCGCGAAGGACACGTCACGCAGCGGCCAGAAGACCCCGGACTCCGGCGACCGCCCGCCCTTGTAGATGAACATCTCGCGCAGCCGGAGCTGTCGACGGCGGTTGCGAACGAACTCGATACCAAGCTTGTTCGCCTCGATGATCGGCTGAACCACTACAGCTCCTTGAGGACGGCGGGCTCGAGACGGCGGAACACCCACCAGCCACCGAGGAAGACCACGAGGCTGCCGCCGATGGACGTGCTGAGCAGGAACGCGTCGGGGAACTCGTCGGGGTACCAGGCCGCGTGGTGCAGCTGGAAGATGCCGACGAGCGGGTTGATTTCGTAGAGCACCTTGACCCAGGACGGCATGTCCGAGTCCTTGACCAACGACAGCGGGTAGATGATCGGCGTCGCGTAGAACAGGATCCGGGTGACCAGCCGCATGAAGCGCTCCACGTCGCGCATCAGCACGTTCATCGACGAGAGCAGCAGCGAGAGGCCGACCAGCAGGACGGCCTGGATCAGCACGGCGAGCGGCAACGCGAGCAGGTTGAATCCGAACGTCACGCCGTCGGTGGTCAAGGCGAAGAAGATCGCGAGCCCGAACAGGATCGGCAGACCGGCCAGGTATTCGGCGAACCGGCCGGTCACCCGACCGATCGGGAACACCTCGCGCGGCATCCGCATCGTCGTGATCAGCCGGGCCTGGCCGGTGAGCGCGTTGGTCGCCTCACCGATCGCCGAGTTGGTCCACATCCAGGCGAAGATGCCGGTGACCAGGAACAGCGGGTAGGAGCTCGACGCGTCGCCCAGGTGCCGGTTGGTGTCGGTGCCGTAGAGCAGGCCGAACACGAACCAGTAGATGGCCCCCATGCCGAGCGGTTCGATCAACGACCACAGATAGCCCAGGAACGACTGCTGGTACTTGACGGCAAGATCCCGCCGGACCAACAGCCGCAACGCGTTGCGACTGGACCACACCGCGTGGACGCTCGACGTCAAAGCCGCCTCCAGCTATCAGGGAGAGGAATCAGTAACCGGGTGCGTCGATGGCCGGCACCACCCGTGAGCAACCCCGGCGGCGCGCACGCGGTGGCGGCTAGATCGCCGGCGCGGGGCCGCTGACGCGCCATAGGTTAGCAGTCCGTAATAGGCGGGGGTAGGCGGCCGAGGCAGCCACGTTCAGCACTCGATTACATTGACGGCCAACCCACCTCGCGCCGTTTCCTTGTACTTGACTTTCATGTCGGCACCCGTCTCGCGCATCGTTTTGATCACCTTGTCCAACGACACCGCGTGTTCGCCGTCGCCGCGCAGCGCGAGCCGGGCCGCGGTGATCGCCTTTATGCTGGCCACGGCGTTGCGCTCGATGCACGGGATCTGCACGAGGCCACCGACCGGGTCGCAGGTGAGGCCGAGATTGTGCTCCATCCCGATCTCGGCGGCGTTCTCCACCTGGGCCGGCGTGCCGCCGAGCGCCTCGGCGAGCCCGGCCGCGGCCATCGAGCAGGCCGAGCCGACCTCGCCCTGACAGCCGACCTCGGCGCCGGAGATCGAGGCGTTCTCCTTGAAGAGCACACCGATCGCACCCGCCGCAAGAAGAAAGCGGACGATACCGTCATCTGAAGCTGATGGAACAAAGCGGTGGTAATAGTGCAAAACTGCCGGAATGATTCCGGCGGCTCCATTCGTGGGTGCTGTCACCACCCGGCCGCCGGCCGCGTTCTCCTCGTTCACGGCGAGCGCGAACAGCGTGACCCAGTCCATGACCCGCAACGGGTCGGCGGAGGCGTCCGGATCGCCCTCCAGGCTCCGCAACAGCTCCGCCGCGCGCCGCCGGACCCGCAGCCCGCCGGGCAGCACCCCGGTGCGCGTACAGCCGGTCGTCACGCACTCGCGCATCACCCGCCAGATCTCCAGCAGGCCGGCCCGGATGTCCGCCTCGGACCGCCAGGCGCGCTCGTTGGCGAGCATCACCTCACTGACCGACAGACCGGTCGACCGGGTCACCGCCAGCAGTTCCGCACCGGTGCTGAACGGGTGCGCCACCGTAGTGGTGTCCGGCTTGATCCGGTCCGCCCCGGCCGCCGCTTCGTCGACGACGAACCCGCCGCCCACCGAGTAGTACGTCCTGGCCCGGATCGACCGGCCGGTTCCGTCGTACGCGGTGAACGTCATGCCGTTCGGGTGGTACGGCAACGAGCGCCGGCGGTGCAGCACCAGGTCACCGTCGACGGCGAAGTCGATCGGGTGCGCGCCGAGCAACGCCAGGCGGCCGGTGCCGCGCACCTCCTCGACAAGCGGCCCGACCTGGTCGGTGTCGACGGTCTCCGGCGACTCGCCACTGAGCCCGAGCAGCACCGCCCGGTCGCTGCCGTGGCCGTGCCCGGTGGCCCCCAGCGAGCCGAACAGCTCCGCATGGACCCGTGCCGTGTCCGACAGCAGCCCGTCGGCCTTGAGGCCGGACACGAAGGTACGCGCGGCGCGCATCGGGCCGACCGTGTGCGAACTGGAGGGGCCGATCCCGATGCTGAAGAGGTCGAAGACGCTGATCACGGTTCCACAGTGCGCCCGCCGGGTAGCAACTGTCCATCCCAACGCACAGCCAGAAGCAGACAATCAGCATTTTCGGCACGGACCGTTACCCGGGGCCCCCGCGCGAGCGGGCGTAAGGGTTGACCACCTACGGGAGCGGCGGCCGGAATCCACCTCCGGACGGAGGGTGCCGACATCGGCCGTTCGTACCGTTGGATGTGGAGCGGCGCATCGCCGCCCGGAGAGGAAGCAGACGACCATGAGTCGCAAACTCGTACGTCCCCGCGACAACCGCATGCTGGCCGGCGTGTGCGCCGGACTCGCCCGCCGCTTCGGCATGTCGACCGGACTGGTCCGGCTGCTCTTCCTCCTGTCGCTGCTGCTGCCGGGCACCCAGGTGATCATCTACCTGGCACTGTGGATCATCATGCCGAACGAGGACCGGCAACTCGCCTACTGACCCTCATCCTGACCGCCACGAAGGCCCGGACGGCAGCGCCGTCCGGGCCTTCCGGATCAGCCGGCGGTCACCTGCGGACCGCCACCACCACGCCGTTCGGCAGCCCTTCGACGACGGTGAAGTGCTCCGGCGCGAACTGGTCCGGACTGAACGACACCCCGCGCAGCCACGACCACTGACCGTCGTTGGTCCGCAGGACGAAGATGTCGATCGGCCCGAACGCCGTGCTCCGCGACGCCGCGGCGAACTCGGCCGGGTCGGTCACGTCGGCGATCCGCTGCACCTCGGCGAACCTCTGGTCCCACCGGGACAGGGTGCTGCCGGCGGTACGGTCGTTGTCGAGATATCCGGGCCAGGGCAGGTAGGAGAAGAGCCGGTCGTCGACCGCCAGCGTCGGTCGCTGCGGATCCGGTCCGGTCACCCGCTCGACCGCGTCCTCGACCGCGGCCACCGGGAACCAGTTCCGGCGCAGCTCGGTGTCCTTGGGGGCCCACCGGGTGTAGCGACCGTCGGGCAACGGCTCGGTGTGCGCCGCCACCGCGTACGTGCCCCCCGTCTCCGGCATCCAGGTCAGCGTGAAGCTCGTGCTGACCCAGGCGAGAACCACCGCGAGCAGGGCCGCGCCGGCCAGCCGCGGTGGGGTCACCCGTAGCCGGTGCAGGATGATCGGCGCCACGTGGACCAGCACCAGGATGCCGGCGATGGCGAAGAGGACGCCGTACAGGCGCACGGTGTAGTGCATGAAGCCGGTGTGCCCGGTCGCGACGAACCTCAGCATCGACACGAACCGGTAGGCGTAGGTGCCGAGGATCAGCAACAGCAGCGGCTGCGCCCACCACGTCGAACGCCACAACCAGATCAGGCCGACCAGCCCGATCAACTGGAGCACCCCCATCGGGGTCCACTCCAGGAACGGGAACAGGCCGTCGTTGATCGACTCGGTCAGGAAAAGGTCGGAGATCGACTCGCCGCCCCTGGTCAGGGTCAACCACACGAACGGCACGACGTACCAGGCGGACACCGCGAACGCCACCGCGATGATCAGCCCGATCCGGCCCAGGTATGCCGCCCGCCGCTTCTCCCGACGCAGGGTCACCACACCGAGCACGATCATGCCGGCGGCGGCATAGACGATCCACGCCTGATAGGTCATCACGATGAAGCCGCCGATGAGTCCGGCCCACAGCCAGTGCATCCGCTTGCGGGCCGGACGCGCGAAGACCTCGAGCGCCCAGGGTACGAACAGCGCCAGGGTGATGACCTCGAACGCCTTGCGCGGGTCGGACCAGGCGATCAGCGACACCGCCGAGATGGCCAGCGCCACCCACGGGTTGACGTGTCGGCGCCACATGAGGAACGCGGCGAGCACCGAGGCCGACATGAACAGCACCTGGGCGCTGCCGAGCAGGGTCCAGGCCGGCTGGTCGAGCAGCACCGCCACCCGGCCGACGAGCCACGCGAAGAACGGCGGGTATTCCGACGGCAGGCTGGGAACGAGCGTGTCGGAACTGGTGACCGTGGTCGTGTAACGGGTGATCGAGGCCGACATCCGCCCCATGTCGCCCACCAGACCGCCGAACCCGAACGGCGTACCCGAGAGCGCGGTCCGCAGCATCAGGACCGGCCAGGCGGCGGCCAGGCCGGCGGCCACCCCGGCGACCACTTCCCCCGACCACCGGGACGCGACCGCGAAGGCAAGAATGATCAACACGAACGCGCCCGCGATCGGCGCTATCGACGCACCGATGGCGAACGGGTCGGGATCGGCCCAGGCGGGGATGTAGTAGGCGACCGGCGTCGCCACCAGCCAGGTGAGCAACGCGATCGTGCCGCTGTTGGTCAGCCACCGGCGCGGGGCGCGCCGGTCCCGTGGCGTCGGTGCCGCCTTCCCGGGCGACGCCGGCTGGTCGCCGGGTGCCGGCGCCTCGGCATCCGCCGACGGTTCGTCGGCGCCGGTGGCTGGGCCGTCGGTGGCCGTGACCGGCCGGTCGGCGCCGGTGACCGGGCCGTCAGTGCCGGTGACCGGTCCGTCGGTGGCCCGGTCACTCTCCGCGACCGGCTCCCCGGCGCCGGCGTCGGCAACGTCCGACTGGCGCGGTTCGGTGGTCGTGGTCCCGTCCTGCTCGGCGCCGTCGCGTACCACGGCAACCGGGTCAGCCACGGGTGGCCGTCAGCTCGTCGGTCGGGACCGGGCTCGCCGAGACCGGCGTGCTGATCCGGCGCAGGCTCAGCAGGCTGGCGAACAGCCCGGAGAAGAGCACGGTGATCCCGACCCCGATGGCGGTCGAGGACGGCAGCACGACGCGCAACGTCTCACCGAGTTCCTGCGGGCCGAAGCCGGTACGGCCCCAGGCGGTCACGGCGAGGATCGTTCCGGCGAGGCCGACCAGGGTCAGCAGTACCCCGGCCGCGGTGCAGGTCTCGAACCGTACGAAGCGACTCCACCGGGCGACCTGACGCTGGTCGGTGATGCCCTCGTTGTGGCCGTAGAGCAGGGCGAACACCCCGAAGAGCAACAGTTGGGCACCGACCAGCATGGCCAGGCACGTGTAGACCATGGTGCTGATGTCGAACCCGACCCCGGCGATCCGGACCTGCCCGAACGACAGGATCGTGGTGCCGATCACGCCCAGCACGAACATCGTCAGGCCGGGCCAGATCAGCGTCTTGCGTGGCGCGAAGACCAGCAGGAAGCGCAGGTGCCGCCAGCCGTCGCGCCAGGTGCGCAGGTGCGGCGGCCGGCTCCGGCCGTCGGGCTGCAGGGTGGTCGGCACCTCGACGATGTCGTAACCGTTCAGCGCGGCGCGGACCACCAGCTCGGACGCGAACTCCATGCCCGGCATGCACAGCTCTAGATCACGGATCCGGTCGCGGTTGAAGCCGCGCAGACCGCAGTGGAAGTCACCGACGTTGCGCAGGCCGAAGAGGCGACGGCCGAGCCAGGAAAGCACGGGGTTGCCGAGGTAGCGGTGCAGCGGCGGCATGGCGCCCGGGGCGATCCCGCCCTTGAAGCGGTTGCCCATCACGACGTCGTGCCCGGCACGCAGTGCCTCGACGAACGGCCCGAGGTTGGACAGGTCGTACGAGTCGTCCGCGTCCCCCATGATCACGTAGCGGCCGCGCGCGTGCGCGATGCCGTTGAGCAGGGCACCGCCGTAGCCGCGGATCGGCGCGTGAACCACCCGGGCACCGGCCCGGGTGGCGATCTCCTGGGATCCGTCGGTCGAGCCGTTGTCGCTGACGAGTACCTCGCCGACCACCCCGAGCTCTTCCATCGCCCGGAGGGCCTTTGTGACACAGATTTCCAGAGTCTCGGCCTCGTTGAGGCAAGGCAGCAGGACGGTCAGCTCGACGTCGTCACTGGCGACAAGGTCTGACACAGGCGTATCTCCCGGATTCGGCGATCACGAGGCCCGGGTCGTCGCGGAGGAAGCTGTAGCCGGGCCAGCCGTAGACTGTGATGATGCGTACCGTCGAACTGTAGCGACGGCACGATCGAGGAGCGTACCCGGTCGATGACGCTGTCGCGCTCCCTCGGCGCGTACGAGGACACTGTCAACCAGCCGTATAGGTGACCGTCACCGTTTCGTAGCCCAGCGATCGCAGCAGGCCCTCGAGCATCTTCCGGGTGTTCTCCTGTGCCCGTTCGGCCAGCCCGGTGTCGCGGGCGGCCGCGGCGATCCGCTCTTCGGCCAGCTGGTAGACCTCGCGCTGCCGGTTGGGGTCGCCCCCGAACACCTCACCGAGCCGGTTGAGCAGGCCGCGCTCCTCGGCGAACACGTAGCTGTTCTCAAGATCGAGGTTGGTCTTGCCGAGTTGCGGCGCGGGCAGCCTGATCTCGACCGTCCGGCCGTCGTCCGACGCCACCACGGCGCCTTCGGAGATCTGCGCGAAATCGACGTATGCCTCGACGCTGCCGGCACCCACGAACAGGGTCCGCTCGCGCAGCAGGAAGTCCGGCACGTATTTGCGGTCACGCTCAAGATCGATAACGACCTGGAAGTTGCCCTCGGCGGCGACGTAGCGGCTCAGGTCCTGGATCGACTTGAGCAGCGCCGGCTGGCTGCGGTCGGTCTTCTCCTCGGCGAAGGGGTTCCGCCAACTGGGCAGCAGGCCGGTCGCCTGCACCCCCAGGAAGAGCAGAAGCACCACGCCGGCGATGCCGGCGAACCAGAGCAGCCCCCGGTTGCGGCCGGCCGGCGAGGTGGGGCCGGCGGCCGGCAACGTGGGGCCGGCGGCCGGCGGTTCGCCGGTCGGACCGCGCTCGCCCGGCTCGACCGCCTCGGCCGAGTCGTCGGACCACGGCGACGGGGCTTCGGGCGCTGTCGCCCGGCCTTTCGGGTATTCCGGGAACTCCCGGGTGGGCTGGTGCGTGTCTCCGTTGCTGGACATCGACTCACCGTCCTCAGCAGACCTGCCGCCCTGAGCGGACCCGCGGCCGGATCGAACGTGATCAGAATCCGCCGGGAGTCCACTCCCTACCGCAGACGGTACGGCTCCGGTACGACACCCGCGACTCGGGCCGGATCCGACCGCGCCGACCAGCGAAATCGCCCGCCGCGAGGAGCCGGCCGGCGGTCAGGCGAACGCCGACAGCCCGGTGAGCTTCTGCCCGATGACGAGCTGGTGGATCTCCGAGGTGCCCTCGTACGTCAGCACGCTCTCCAGGTTGTTGGCGTGCCGGAGCACCGGATACTCGCCGCTGACCCCGTTGGCGCCGAGGATGGTCCGGCACTGGCGGGCGATGCCCAGCGCCTCCCGTACGTTGTTGAGCTTGCCCACGCTCACCTGCTCCGGCCGCAGTGTGCCGGCGTCGGCCAGCCGGGCCAGGTGCAGTGCGAGCAGGTAGCCCTTCTGCAGCTCGACGGCCATGTCGGCGAACTTCGCCTGGGTGAGTTGGAAGCCGGCGATCGGCCGGCCGAACTGCGTCCGGCTGCCGGCGTAGTCGATCGCCGTCTGGAGGCAGTCGCGGGCCGCGCCGAGGCTGCCCCAGGCGATCCCCTGCCGGGCCTCGGTGAGGCAGGACAGCGGCGCCTTCAGCCCGATCGCGAGCGGGAGCCGGGCGTCGGCCGGCAGCCGTACGTCGTCGAGCACGACCTCACCGGTCGAGGAGGCGCGCAGTGACATCTTGTTGCGGATCTCGGTGGCGGTGACACCGGGCGTGTCCATCGGCACGACGAAGCCCCGGACTCCCTCGTCGGTCCGGGCCCAGACCACGGCGACATCCGCGACCGGCGCGTTGGTGATCCACATCTTTCCGCCGGTGAGCACCCAGTCGTCGCCGTCCCGCCGGGCCCGGGTCCGCATCGACGACGGGTCCGAGCCGTGGTCAGGTTCGGTCAGGCCGAAGCAGCCGATCACCTCGCCGGCGGCCATCGCCGGCAGCCAGCGCTGTTTCTGCTCCTCGCCGCCGTAGCGCCAGATGGCGAACATCGCCAGCGAGCCCTGGACCGACACCAGGGACCGTACGCCGGAGTCGCCGGCCTCCAGTTCCAGGCAGGCCAGCCCGTAGGCGACCGCGGAGGAGCCGGCGCAGCCGTAGCCGGTGAGGTGCATGCCGAGCAGGCCGAGCCGGCCGAACTCGGTGGCCAGTTCGCGGACCGGGGCACTGCCGCGCTCGTACCAGCCGGCCACATGCGGCCGGACCCGGTCGTTGACGACCTGGCGCACGACGGCCCGGATCTGCCGCTCCTCGTCGGTGAGCGACGCGTCCAGGTCGAGCAGGTCGAGCGGGGCGACCCGACTCATGACAGCTTCTCACTCACGCCGCCACCCTAACGGTCGATCAGCCGGCCAGCACCAGGACCCGGGCGTGGATCTGGTTGCGCTGTTGCAGCGCCGCCCGCAGCGCGCGGTGCAGGCCGTCCTCCAGGAAGAGCGAGTTCTGCCACTGCACGACGTGCGGGAAGAGGTCGCCGTAGAAGGTGGAGTCCTCGGCGAGCAGCTTGTCGAGCGCCAGCTCACGCTTCGTGGTCACCAGTTGGTCGAGCCGCAACGGCCGGGGCGGGATCTCGGCCCACTGTTTCAGGGTGAGTCCGTGATCCGGGTAGGGACGCCCGTCCCGAACCGCTTTGAAGATCACGGTGCGCTCCCCCCATCTCGGAACAAATCCATCGGATCAGGCCCGCGAACCGACCCACCGATACCGCTGCCAGCGTAGCGAGCATCGCTGACATCGCGGTTTGTTACCCGATGTCAGTTTCATTGCTCTCCCGCATCAGATGATGATCCTTTAGCCTCCCACCGGCCACGATGCACCACCTGGTCGACCGGCCGGCGGCCGCGCCGCAGCGACGGGGAGCGGCGGTCCGGCGCCGGATACCCGATGCTTAGCGCACCGATCGGGGTAAATTCATCGGGTACGCCGAAAGCATCCCGATAACTGGCGGTGCGTTCCGGTGGAATTCCGAAGAAGCAGGCACCAAGGTCTTCGTCGACGACGGTCAGCAACATCAACATCGCGGCGAATCCGGTGTCGATGTGCCAGTACGGCACCGGCCAGCGCGCCTCGTCCCGATCCGCCCAGCCCTTGTCCGGCTCGGCGTACCGGTCGAGATAGACCGACCGGTTGGAGTGCGGTACGACGATCAGCGGCGCCCGGCGCATCCCGGTCAGCCAGCTACTCTCCGGAGCCCCCTCCGGCGTGGTCGACACCCAGAACCGCTCCCGGTCCGCCGGGCTCTCGAGCACCAGGAACCCCCAACCCTGCGAGAACCCGGCCGACGGGGCGCGTACGGCATGGTCGAGCAGCCGGTCCACCACCGCCGCCGGCACCGGCCGGTCGGGGTCGAAGCTGCGTACCATCCGGCGCCGCCGGACGACGTCACGGAACTCCATCACGTACTCCGATCCGGTGGATCAGGCCGGGCGGATGCCCCAGCTCGCGGTGAACGTCTCCCCCGGGGCGAGGACGACCAGGCCGTGCCCGGACCGGAACGCGTCCGGCGGGCAGGTCATCGGCTCGATCGCCACCGAGCGACGGTGCCGCTCGCCGGACAGGGTGTCCCCGGTGAACACCTGCCACCAGCCGAAGGACCGGTCGGCCCAGATCGTCACCGACGCCGTACCGGCGGGGCCGGCGAGCGTGACCGCCGACCCGCCGTCGGCCTCGGTCGCAAGGTCGCCGAACGCGGTGTCGAGCTGCGCCGACCCGATCCGCCGGGGCGCGGTGAAGTCGTACTCGCCGCCGGCCACCTTCGCCGCGCCGATCGGCAGCAGCCGGCCGTCGACCAGCACCCGGGTGCGGGCCGGCACCCGCAGCAGCATGTCGTCCACGGCGACCCCGGGCAGCCGCAGGTAGGGGTGTGTGGCCAGGCCGAACGGCGCGTTCCCGGCACCGAGGTTGGTCGCCTCGTGGGTGGCCCGCAGCCCGTCGGCGCCGACCTGCCAGCGGGTACGCAGCAGCAGCGGCCACGGATAGCCCGGCTGGGCGGGCAGCTCGTACTCCACGGTCACCGCGCCGGGCGCCTCGTCGACCCGCCGCCACCGGGCCCAGTTGGCCAGGCCGTGCAGGGCGTTGTGCCGCACCGGTTCGGTGATCGGAAGCTGGTGCGCGACGCCGTCGAAGGTGTAGCGGCCGTCCCGGATCCGGTTCGGCCAGGGGGCCAGCACCTGCCCGGCCCCGCCGACGCACAGCTCGTCGACGGCGTACCCGTCCAGGTGGTCCACCCCGGCGGACCGGTAGGCGCGCAGGCCGCCGCCCACCTCGACCACGACCGCCTCGTGCCCGTCCGCGGCGATCGTCCACTGTGCACCCGACGGTGGCCGCGGGCCGGTATCGACGTTTTCCATGCCGGGACGATAGCCGCCCGCGACCGGTGCTGCCGGCACCACCGGCCGCGGGCGGCCCGTCACCCGGTGGTCCGGTAGCGCAGCAACGTCGGGAACACCAGCGCCAGCGCGAGGGCCAGCACCGCCGCCAGCACTCCGCCGGCCACCCAGGAGAAGCTGACCCCGAACGCGGCGGCCATCATCCCGGCCCGCAGGTCGCCCAGGCGCGGGCCGCCGGCGACCACCACCGTGTTGACCCCCTGGAGCCGGCCGCGCAGCCTGTCCGGCGCGTAGACCTGGAGCATCGACTGCCGGAAGACGGCACTGACCAGGTCGGCGGCCCCGGCGACGGCCAGCAGCAGCACCATCAGCCACAACTGCCCGGCCAGCCCGGCCAGGGCCACGGCCACGCCCCAACCGACCACGGCGACCACGAGGGCGACGCCCTGGCGGCGTACCCGGCCGATCCAGCCGGAGGTGAGCCCGCCGAGGACCGATCCGATGGCGATGGCGGCGAAGAGCCAGCCGATGGCCGCGCCGCCACCGAACCGCACCTCGGCGATCTCCGGGAACAGTGCCCGTGGCATGGCCAGCATCATCGCGATGACGTCGATCGCGAAGGAGAGCAGTAGTACCGGCGTGGTGGCCAGGTATCTGATCCCGACGGCGATGCTGCGCAGTCCGGCCGTACGCGGCCCCGGGCTGTCGTCGGGCTCCGGAGGCACCGGTGGCAGCCGCAGGGTGGCCCACATGGAGACGGTGAAGAGCACCGCGTCGACGGCGTACGCGATCGGAAGCGCGAGGTCGGCGTCCCAGCTCGCGAAGATCACGCCGGCGGTGAGCGGGCCGAGGACCATCGTGGCCTGGAAGGTGGTGAAGTGCAGCGTGTTGGCGGCCGGCACCAGCGACTTCGCCACCAGCCGCGGCACGATCGCCTGCCGGGTCGGCGAGCTGACCGCGAAGGCACTGGTCTGCAACGCGACCAGGACCAGCAGCAGGACCGGGCTGCCGACCCCGAGCAGCGCCTGACCGAACAGCCCGAGCGTCGACAGCCACATCAGCGCCGAGCTGGCCAGCAGCAGCTTGCGGCGGTCGACCACGTCGGCGACCGCACCGCCCCACAGGCCGAAGACCAGCAGCGGCACCAGGCCGGCGACGCCCAGCAGCCCCACCCAGAACGATCCGCCGGTGAGCGCGAACATCTCCACCGGGACGGCGACCGCGGTGAACTGGAAGCCGAACATCGAGACGGCGTTGCCGACCCACATCCGGCGGTAGGCCGGGATGCGCAGCGGCCGGATGTCGATCGCCCACCGGGACGGCGGCGGACCGTCGTCGGCGTCCTTGACCGGCCGGTCGTCGTCGACGCTGGTCATCGCCGGGCCCCGCGCCGCCCGTCCCGCCCGGTCCGGGTCACGGCGCGAGCCGTTCGACGGTCCACGACCCGCCCTCGGTACGCCGGTAGCGCAGCCGGTCGTGCAGCCGGCTGGCCCGGCCCTGCCAGAACTCCACGCTGTCGGGCACCACCCGCAGTCCGCCCCAGTGCGGTGGCGGCGGCACCGGACCGGCGCCGAAGCGGTCGGCGACCGCGGCGTAGCCGGCGTCCAGCTCGGCCCGGTCGGCCAGCACCCGCGACTGCGGGCTGGCCCACGCGCCGAGCTGCGACCCGCGCGGCCGGGCGGCGAAATACTCCTCGGTCTCGGCCCGGGCGACCGGCTCGACCCGCCCGCAGACGATCACCTGCCGCTGCATGGCGAACCACGGGAAGAGCAGACTCGCGTACGGGTTGGCGAGCGCCTCGACGCCCTTGCGCGACTCGTAGTTGGTGTAGAAGACCAGTCCGGCCGCGTCGTACGCCTTGAGCAGCACCGTACGGGCACTCGGCCGGGCCGCCGGGTCGGCGGTGGCGACCACCATCGCGTTCGGTTCGGGCAGGCCGTACGCGACCGCGTCGGCGAACCAGCGGGCGAACTGGGTGTGCCAGTCGGCGGCCAGATCCGCACGGGAAAGGCCTCTCTCGGCCGCGTACTCCTGCCGCATCCCGGCCGGCAATACTGTGTCGCCCGTCACGTCCACCTTCTCCCGAAGCCCGACTGAGCTGCCTGGATGGTCCCCCATCGGCCGACAGATCCCGCCAACCACCCCACCACGACACGGTGAGCAGCGAGGATGTCGCACACAGCACACCATCGGTGGGTCGCGCCGAAGTTACCCGCCAGGCAAGATGTCACGAACCACATCGCCGAGGGTCGACGTGACCCCACCGGACACCGCCGGAAGAGCGCCGCACCCGCTCGCACAGACAGATCAGGAGAAACGAAATGTCTGACTTCAAGCCGGGTCTGGAGGGCGTGATCGCCTTCGAGACCGAGATCGCCGAGCCCGACAAGGAAGGCGGGGCGCTGCGCTACCGGGGCGTCGACATCGAGGACCTGATCGGGCAGGTCTCCTTCGGCAACGTGTGGGCACTCCTGGTCGACGGCCGGTTCGGTCCGGGCCTGCCGCCGGCCGAACCGTTCCCCGTACCGGTGCACTCCGGCGACATCCGGGTCGACGTGCAGTCGGCGGTCGCCATGCTCGCCCCGTACTGGGGGCTTTCCCAGCTTCTCGACATCTCCGACGAGCAGGCCCGCACCGACCTCGCCCGGGTCTCCGTCACCGCGCTGTCGTTCGTCGCCCAGTCGGCCCGCGGCCTCGGCCTACCGGCGGTGCCGCAGAAGGAGATCGACAAGGCGTCCACGATCGTCGAGCGGTTCATGAAGCGCTGGCGGGGCGAGCCCGACCCCCGCCACGTCAAGGCGGTCGACGCCTACTTCATCTCCGCCGCCGAGCACGGCATGAACGCCTCCACGTTCACCACCCGGGTGGTCGCCTCCACCGGCGCCGACGCCGCCGCCTGCATCTCGTCGGGCATCGGCGCGCTGTCCGGCCCGCTGCACGGCGGCGCGCCGTCGCGCGTACTGCACATGATCGAGGGCGTCGAGCGCAGCGGCGACGCCGCCGGCTACGTCAAGGGCGTGCTCGACCGCGGCGAGCGGCTGATGGGCTTCGGCCACCGGGTCTACCGGGCCGAGGACCCCCGGGCGCGTGTCCTGCGGCGGACCGCGAAGGAGCTGGGCGCCCCCCGCTACGAGGTGGCCGAGGCGCTGGAGAAGGCCGCCCTGGAGGAACTGCACAACCGCAAGCCCGACCGGGTGCTCGCCACCAACGTCGAGTTCTGGTCGGCCGTCGTGCTCGACTTCGCCGAGGTGCCGGCGCACATGTTCACCTCCATGTTCACCTGCGCCCGGATGGGCGGCTGGAGCGCGCACATCCTGGAGCAGAAGGCACTCGGTCGGCTGGTCCGCCCGTCGGCCACGTACGTCGGACCGGGGCCGCGCAAGCCCACCGACGTCGAGGGCTGGGACGCCATCCCGCACGGCGTCTGACCGTATCCGTCGCATCGGGGCGCCCCTGCCCGGCCACCGGCCGGGCGGCGGGCGCCCCGACCCGTGTTCACCGGATGTGTTGGACGACTCACCTCCACCGGCGGGATCACACCTGGCCGGCACCTGTGAAGGTGGAAGGATGGGGGCTCGGCAACGCCGCCGGGTATTCCCGCCAGACCGACTGGCCCGCGCCAGCTCGACAGGCTTCTGCCAGCTCAAATGGGGCTAGCCGCCCACCCGAGAGGATCTTCGATAACCGTGGCTGACGTTTCGACCATCCGGATCCCCGACGAGATCAAGCCCGCCGACGGCCGGTTCGGCTGCGGGCCCTCCAAGGTGCGTCCCGAGGCAGTTTCGGCGCTCGCCGACGTGGCCACGACGTACCTCGGCACCTCCCACCGGCAGAAGACGGTCCGGGACCAGGTCGCCCGCCTTCGGCGCGGCCTCACCGACTTCTTCGGCCTGCCCGAGGGCTACGAGGTGGTCCTCGGCAACGGCGGCACCACCGCGTTCTGGGAGGTCGCGGCGTTCGGACTGGTCCGCGACCGGGCCCAGTTCGCGAGCTTCGGCGAGTTCGGGGCCAAGTTCGTCAAGGCGGTCAAGGACGCGCCGTTCCTCGGTGACCCGTCGGTCCACAAGGCCGAGCCGGGCTCGGCCCCGGCACTGACCGCCGAGGCGGGCGTCGACGTCTACGCGACCCCGCACAACGAGACCTCCACCGGCGTGGCGGTGCCGATCCGGCGGGTGGCCGGTGCCGACGACGACGCGCTGCTGCTGGTCGACGCCACGTCCGGCGCCGGCGGTCTCGACGTCGACGTCGCCGAGACCGACGTCTACTACTTCGCCCCGCAGAAGTGCTTCGGCTCCGACGGCGGCATCTGGATCGCGCTGATGTCGCCGGCCGCGCTCGCCCGGGCCACCGAGATCAAGGAATCCGGCCGCTACATTCCGGCCTTCCTCGACCTGGTCACCGCGATCGACAACTCGCGGCTGGAGCAGACGTACAACACCCCCGCGCTGGCGACGATCTTCCTGGCCGCGGAGCAGACCGACTGGATGAACGCACAGGGCGGGTTGTCCTGGGCGGCCAAGCGCACCGCCGAGAGCGCGGCGACCGTCTACGGCTGGGCCGAGCGGTCGTCGGTGGCCACCCCGTTCGTCACCGACCCGGGTCTGCGCTCCAACGTCGTGGCCACGATCGACTTCGCCGAGGGCGTCGACGCGGCGGCGGTGGCCAAGGCGCTGCGGGCCAACGGCATCGTCGACACCGAGCCCTACCGCAAGCTGGGCCGCAACCAGCTCCGGGTGGCGCTCTTCCCGGCCGTCGACCCGGCCGACGTCGAGGCGCTGACCAAGAGCATCGACTACGTCGTCGAGCGGCTCTGACCCGCTTCCCGCACCAGAACGACGCCGTACGCGGCGGTGGGAGCACCCGCGCTGGTGCCCCCACCGCCCGTCGGCTCTGACGGAAACCCAGCTCACATCGGTCGGCGTGGCCTACTCCCATCGGGTGACCGACCGGCGTACCTTGTTTCAAGGACGCTCGGGCGTGGCTGGCCCGGGGCGTCGGTGACCGGGGCGACGGCCCGGGTCGCAGCGGCCAGCGCAGCGGGACGGAGGCAACGCGATGCGCCCAGTACGCTTCGTCGCCCTCTCCGAGGACGGCCAGGCCATGGTGCTCGCCGACGAGGTGGGTCGCCTTCTTGCGCTGCCCATCGACGAGCGGGTGTCCACGGTCCTACATGCCGACTCGGGCAGTGGCGGCGCCAGTCTCACCGTGGCGATGCCGCCGAGCGACCTGACGCCCTCGCTGTCGCCACGCGACATCCAGGCCCGGATCCGGTCCGGTGAGTCCGCCGACGACGTCGCCCGCATCGCCGGGGTGCCGGTCGACCGGGTGCTGCGCTACGCCGGCCCGGTGCTCCAGGAGCGGGCGATGCTGGCCCAGCACGCGCGCCGCACCCGGCTGAAGAACTCCGACAAGAACGCCCCGCTCGCCGAGGTCGTCGACAGCCGGCTGGCCCAGCACGGCATCGACACCGAGAAGATCTCCTGGGACGCCTACCGCCGCGACGACGGCACCTGGCGGATCGTCGCCACCTGGCCGTCGGGCAAGGCGACCGCCCAGGCGATCTGGGAGCTCGACAAGACCCGCCAGGTCGTCGCACCACACGACGACATGGCGCAATACCTGTGTGCCGAGCGGCCCACCCAGATCCTGGGGCACGAGCCGACCACCGAGCGGGGCGGTCACGCGCTGCCCGGCCCGTCGCGCGGCGAGCCGAGCCGGGGCGGGCACGGCCTGCCGACCGCGGCGCCCGCCGACCACACCCGCCCGACCCGGGACCCGATC
The DNA here is from genome assembly GCF_040683055.1 of Polymorphospora sp. NPDC051019. Classification (NCBI taxonomy): domain Bacteria; kingdom Bacillati; phylum Actinomycetota; class Actinomycetes; order Micromonosporales; family Micromonosporaceae; genus Polymorphospora; species Polymorphospora sp. NPDC051019. Next base: position 87,526 of record NZ_JBFBCH010000009.1, read on the forward strand.
CGGGCCGGACGCGACGCGCTGCTCGCCTCCCTGGACCGCCCGCTCAGCCCCAGCCCGGGGCGCGGGCTCGACCCGGCGGCCGCCACCGACCAGCCCCGCCAACGGCCGGTGGCCGGCGGTGCCGCGGCGCTGCTCGGTGGCGGCGGTGCCGGCTCCGCCTTCGACGACGACGCCGACCTGCCGAAGGAGGTGCCCGCGGTGCCGTCGCTGGCGGTGCTGCGGCCACGTCGCACCACGGGCGGTGCCGCTGCGGCGAGCGAGGCCACCGACGCTCCGGGCAAGTCGCGCAAGCGCCTGCCGAGCTGGGACGACGTCCTGTTCGGCAGCGGCCCGGCAGCCCGCGAAAGCTCCTGACCACCGCGCTGCGGCGCGGCCCAAACTCGCGGCGCCCGAGCCGCGCCGATCAGCCCAGGTCCGCGCTGATCAAGGGGATACTTCGGGCATCTCGCCCCGCCTCAGCCACGATTGGGCCTTGATCGGCGCCGAGCCTGGAGCGCTAGGCACTCGAAGTCCACCCGTGACAGGGTGAGTGACATGGACTACACCAACCTCGGACGCACCGGCCTGTCCGTGAGCCGGCTCTGCCTCGGCACGATGAACTTCGGACCGCAGACCACCGAACCCGACAGCTTCGCCATCATGGACCGGGCGCTGGAGCACGGGCTCAACTTCTACGACACCGCCAACGTCTACGGCTGGAAGACCGGCGAGGGCATCACCGAGCAGATCATCGGCCGCTGGTTGGCCCAGGGCGGCGGGCGGCGCGAGAAGGTCGTGCTGGCCACCAAGGTGTACGGCCGGATGGGCGACTGGCCCAACGAGCAGGGGCTGTCCGCCCGGCACATCATCCGGGCCTGCGAAGACTCGCTGCGCCGGCTGCAGACCGACACCATCGACCTCTACCAGATGCACCACGTCTCCCGCAGCACGCCGTGGGAGGAGATCTGGCAGGCCATGCAGACCCTGGTCGACCAGGGCAAGGTGCTCTACGTCGGTTCGTCCAACTTCGCCGGCTGGCACCTCGCCGCCGCCCAGGAGTCGGCCACCCGCCGCAACTTCCTCGGTCTGGTCTCCGAGCAGGCGATCTACAACCTGTTCACCCGGCATATCGAGCTGGAGGTGATCCCGGCGGCCCAGCACTACGGCATCGGCATCATCCCGTGGTCGCCGCTGCACGGCGGACTGCTCGGCGGTGCAATCCGCAAGCTGGCCGAGGGTGGGGCGGAGCGGGCCAAGAGCGGCCGGGCGGCCGAGACACTGGCCGAGCACCGGCCCACCGTCGAGGCGTACGAGAAGCTCTGCGCCGACCTCGGCCACGACCCCGCCGACGTGGCCCTGGCCTGGCTGCTCTCCCGCCCCGGCGTCACCGCACCGATCATCGGGCCGCGTACGGTCGAGCAGCTCGACAAGTCACTCGGCGCGCTCGACGTCAGCCTCTCCGACGACGTGCTGGCCCGGCTCGACGAACTCTTCCCGCCGGTCGGCAAGGGCGGCCCCGGCCCGGAGGCGTGGGCCTGGTAGTCACACCGCCCGGCCGCCGGTCACAGCGGCCACGAACCGAGCCGGTCGTACGTCGGTCGCGGGCCGAGATGGCTAGCCACCAGCACCATCTCGGCCAGCGGCCACCACGGGCCGACGTATCCGGCCAGGTCGGCGAGGTCGGCGTCGACGGCCGCCCGGGACAGCCACTCCCCCGGCCGGGCCAGGGTCAGGTGCGGCCGCAGCAGCCGCCGGTCGTACGGCAGCCGGGACCGCCTGAGTTCGCTCCGGACCGCGCCGCTGACCAGGTACAACGCATCGACGTCGCCGTCCAGCCCGGCCCACAGCACGGTGAATCGGCCACGGCCGAAGCGGCCACCGCCGGCCAGCCGCAGTCGCGCCACCGGCCCACCGGCCACCGCCGCCACACCACCCGCCGGCACCGGCCCCACCGCCAGGTCGGACTCGGGCGCCGGCTCCGGTGGGTGGCGCCAGCGGTCGGACCGGTCCGGCCGGCGGGTTCCACGCCGGCGGGACGGCTCACGCCAGCCCGGTGCCGCCCGGTCCAGCACCGCCCGTACGTCCGGTAGCCGCCCCTCGTCGACATCGCCGAGGAAGGCAAGGGTGACGTGCAGGTTGTCGGCGTTGGCGAGGCGTACGTTCACCCCGTCGGCGGTGGCCCGGCCGATCCGCAGCCCGTCGACGTACGCGCCGATGTGCCTGACCACGTCGGGCGGTGGGTAGAGGGCGACGAAGAGTCTCACCTCGGCTCACGCCGCTGCCAGGTGGTGGCGGCCGGCAGCATCAGGCCGGCGGCCGCCAGTTCGCCCTCCACCCGGATCCGCTCGATGTCGAGATCGAAGCCAGCGAGTTCATCGAGGTGCTGGGCGATGCCGAGGCTCTGGCTCGCCATCCGCAGCCGGTCGTCGTATGCCTGCGCGAACGCGCTGCGCCACAGCAGGCTCTCGCTGCCCAGGTAGCGCCGCTGCACCGCGAGCCGGCGCAGGTCGGCCGCGAGCTGCTCGATGGGCACCTGCCGGAAGGGGCCGGCGACCGCCCGGGCGGATGTGATCGCGCCCGGGCCGGCATCCTGTTCGAGCCGGGCGACCGTACGTCGCTCGCGCCGGGCCCGGCGGCGCGCGACGAGCCGGGCGGTCAGCCGGTCGATCATCTCGTCGGCGCAGATGAGCGCCGCCACGACCGCCGGCAGGCACAGCACGGAGAGCAGCGCCAGTGGCAACACCAGGGCGTCCACGAGGGGCCACAACCTTCGGCACGGGACGGCGGAGCGGACGTCCACCGTCGGATCGGCTTCATCCGTTACAGGGTGGCGACTCCGAGAAGCTGACGGAGCCGGACGACCAGGTCCTTTTCACCTTCGATCCGGACGGCGTCGTCGTCGACCCGTCGCCACAACCACCGTAGGACGGCGTCGGGATCGCCGCTGACCCGGGCGTCCGCCTCGTCGGTGCTCGCCGGCCGCACCGTGACGACGTCACGGTCGAAGCGGACCAGCCACCTGCTCCCGCCACCTGCCACGACCACCCCACGCCCGTCGTTACCCACCATCAGTTCGGTGAAGTATTCCGGCCAGCTGCGGGTGGCGTAGGCCAGGCAAACCTCGAGCACCTCGTCGATGCCGTCGACGGCGAGATCGTCGGGGACGGTCGCGGACGGCACGCCGGCCGCCAGCTCGGCGTCGATCCGGTGCACGACCGTCTCCTGCGCCATCCGGCGGATCCAGAAGCCGACGGTCGGGTCCGGCTCGTACCAGCCGGCGGCCGGAGCGTCCGGCGACCGGCTGGTGAGCTCGTGGGTCAGCGCGGCGTAGGCCCGGTCGAGCAGGGCGATCGGCTCCTCGCCGGCGAGGTCCGGCGGCCACGACTCGGGCTCGACCCCGTGCCGCATGCACTCGGTCTTGTGCAGGTAGACCTGCGCGACGTGCCGGGCGAGATCGGCCATCGACCAGTCGGGGCAGCTCGGTACGACCGCGTCGAGCGGCCCGCCGGTGACGACCTCGCGCAGCCGGCGGTAGTCGCTCGCCAGGCACTCCAGGTAGCGGGTGTTCTGCATCGGGACAGACAATCAGACGGGTGTGACAGCCGGCTCGGATTTTGCCGCCGGCACCACGTAGAACGCGGGCAGCGGGCGGATCCGCAGCCGGAGGCGGGCACCGGTCCGGTGCAGCTGCCAGGCGAGCGCCAGCAGCGCCACGGCCAGGGAGATCAGGCCGCCGAGCCAGATGCTCGCCGCCGCGCCGTACGTCTCGGCGACCCAACCGATCAGCGGGGCGCCGACCGGGTTGGTGCCCAGGAAGACCAGCACCCACAGGGCCATGACCCGGCCCCGGAAGGCGGCGTCGACGCCGAGCTGGACCCGCTGGTTGGACGCCTGCGCGAAGAAGATCATGAAGAAGCCGGCGGGCAGCAGCAGGAGCACGACCAGCCAGTACGTCGGCGCCAGGCCGACCAGGGTGCCGAAGATCGCACAGCCGACCGCGGCGCCGAGCACCAGCCACACCGACGGCCGCTCCCGGCGGGTGCTGCCGGCCAGGGCGCCGGCCAGCGAGCCGAGCGCGAGCATGGTGGTGAACACGCCGAAGGTGGCCGCACCGGTGTTGAAGACGGTCTTGGCGAGGGCGGCCAGGGTGATCTGGAAGTTGAAGAGGACCATCCCGATGATCGACATGAGCGCCATCGGCAGCAGCAGGTCGGGTCGCCGGGCGACGTACCGCAGCCCGTCGACCACCTTGGCGTTGTCACGTTCGCCGATCGGCAGCAGGTCGGCGCGGTGCAGCTCGGCGCTGCGCATCCGCAGCAGGCCGACGAGCGGGGCGACGGTGGCGACCGCGCTCACCAGGAAGACCGGGCCGACGTCGAAGACCGCGATGGCCACGCCGGCCAGCGCCGGTCCGAGGACCCGGGCCGAGTTGAACGTGGCCGACGAGAGGGCGAGGGCGTTCGGCAGCAGGGTGGTGCCGACGAGTTCGGACACGAACGCCTGACGGACCGGGGTCTCCACCGCGTTGGCCACACCGAGCAGGCCGGCGAAGACGAAGACGTGCCAGAGCTGGACGACCCCGGTGACCACCAGCAGGCTCATCGCCAGGGCGAGCACCGTCCAGGTCGCGTTGGCCACCAGGAGCAGCATCCGCTTGTCGTAACGGTCGGCGAGCCGCCCGGAGAGCAGCGTCAGCAGGAGTACCGGCGCGAACTGGAGGGCGACCACGACACCGAGGGCGGTCGCCGAATCGCCGGAGAGTTCGAGGACCAGCCAGTCCTGGGCGATGAACATCACCCAGACGCCGATCAGCTTGATCAGTTGACCGATCGCGAAGAGCCGGTAGTTGCGGACCGTCAGGGACTGGAACGTGCTGCTCAGCTTTGCCCGCACTCGGGGTGCGCCTCCTCAGATCGTACGCGTCATCCACAGTGGACGAAGCAGATCCGAGGCCCCGACGCGCCGTCAGGCGCGCGCGATCCTCCGCAGGATCTCGGCGGCGCTCGACAGCGTCTCGCGCTCGGCCGCGGTCAGTTCCGCGAGCCTGCTGGCGAGCCACTCGTCGCGGGCCCGCTCGATCTGGTCGAGCATGTCCCGCCCGGCCTCGGTCACCGCGAGGATGACCTGCCGGCCGTCCGTCGGGTGGGGCGTGCGGCCCACGAGGCCACGCTCCTCCAGCTTGGCGACGATCCTGGTCATCGTCGGCGGCTGGACCCGTTCGGTGTCGGCCAGTTCGCGCGGGGTCAGCGCGCCCGCCAGTTCGAGACTGATGAGCGCGGAGAGCTGGGTCGCGGTGAGGTCGCCGACCGGGCGGGTCTGCCGGACCCGTCGGTTGAGCCGGGTGATCGCGTCGCGCAGGAGAGTCGCCAACTGCGCCGGCGGCAAACGCTTCGCCATCACCGTCCGCTCCGTCACGATCGTTAGCCTAACTAATGAGCGATGCTAACGACCACTCGATATGACAGCCGTCACCGTACCGTGCCCGGCGGAGGCCACCGGGCACGGTACGTCGGAAAACCCGCTAGTAGATCAGCGCCTCGACCGGGCCACGCATGAAGTACACGACGAACAGCACGGCCACCCCGTACAGCAGCGGATGCACCTCGCGGGCCTTACCACGGACGACCTTGAGCAGGACGTACGTGATCACGCCAGCGCCGATGCCGTTGGAGATCGAGTATGTGAACGGCATCAGCACGATGGTCAGGAACGCCGGGATCGCGATCTCGTAGTCGGACCAGTCGATCGTGCGGATCGTCGTCATCATCAGGAAGCCGACCACGATCAGCGCGGTCGACGCCGCCTCGAACGGCACGACCACCACCAGCGGCGCGAAGAACATCGCCAGCAGGAACAGCCCGCCGGTGACCAGGTTGGCGGCCCCGGTCCGGGCCCCCTCCGCGACACCGGCCGCACTCTCGATGTACGACGTGTTGCTCGATACGCTCGCCGCGCCACCGGCCGCCGCGGCGACCGAGTCGACCAGCAGGATCTCCCGGGTACGCGGTGGCATGCCCTTGTCGTCGAGCAGGTTGCCCTCCTGCCCCACCGCGACCATCGTCCCCATCGTGTCGAAGAAGTCCGTGATGAGGAGGGTGAAGACGAACATCAGGGCGACCAGCCAGCCGGCCCGTTCCCACGAGCCGAGCACGTTGAAGTGCCCCAGCAGCGACAGGTCCGGAACGTCGACCACGGTCTCCGGCACCGCCGGCACGTTCAGCGACCAGCCCTTCGGGTTCGGTACGCCGTTCACGACCGACGGGCCCACCTTCGCCACGGCCTCGACGACGATCGCCAGCAGGGTCGTGGCGAAGATGCCGATCAGGATCGCGCCCTTGACCCGGCGTACGACCAGCACCAGGGTCAGCAGCAGGCCGAGGACGAACACCAGCGCCGGCCAGCTCACCAACCTGCCGTTGATGCCGAGGCCGACCGGGACGGTGGTGTTCGCGATATCGGGAACACGCCGGACGAAACCGGAGTCGACCAGGCCGATGATGGTCAGGAACAGGCCGATGCCGACCCCGATGGCGGTCTTCAGCTGGACCGGAACCGACCGGAACACCGCCGTACGCAGGCCGGTCAGCACCAGGATGCCGATCAGCACCCCCTCGATGACCACCAGCCCCATCGCGTCGGCCCAGGTCATCTGCGGCGCGATCTCGTATGCGACCAGCGCGTTGACGCCGAGACCGGCGGCCAGTGCCAGTGGGAAGCGGGCGGCGACCCCCATCAGGATCGTCATCACCCCGGCGACCAGGGCGGTCGCCGCCGCGATCGCCGCCATGGCGAGCCGCCGGCCGTCGCCGTCGACCGCGTTGCCGAGGATCAACGGGTTGAGTACGACGATGTACCCCATCGTGAAGAAGGTCGCCAGACCGCCACGGACCTCCCGGCTCAGCGTCGAGCCACGCGCGGAGATCTCGAAAAAGCGGTCGAAGCGGTTACGGGCAACGGTCGTCCCGGTGCCCGTCGGGCGTTTGTCCATCTGGTCCTCACCGCACTGGTCACATGATGCCGCGCGCATAATCGCAGATCAGGCGTTTCCAGGGAAATTCGCGCCCGTTACGATCTTCGATCTTCGCGCGGCGACCAGGGAGCCGGGAGCCGGCGCAGTAGGCTGGCCCTCGTGTCCGACCGCCCCAAGCCCGAGCCGCTCGACCCGCCGATGGTCCCCTTCGCGGTGGCCGGCATCGTGGCGTGGGCGGTCGCCGGCCTGGTCCTGCTGGTCTTCTTCCGCGGCTGGCTGGCCGATCAGGGGCACACCGACTGGCTCTGGACCTGCCTCGCCGGCTTCCTGATGGGCTTTCCCGGCCTGGCGGTGATGATGAAACACGACGCCAACCGGCGGCGCCGCCGCGCCGCGGCCGGCTGACCCGGCCGGCCGGCTCCGGTCAGCCGTGCCCGTACGGCTCGGCCGGCTCGTCCTCGGCGACCGGACCGCCGGTCGTGGCCGGAGCGGCGGCCACGTACACCGGCACCGCCTCGACCTCGCTGTCGTCGTAGACGGTCGGCAGTTCGTCGACCGGCGTCGGGGCGACGTCGGTCAGCGTCTCCGAGTGGGCACCGCAGCCGTGATCGGCACTGACCACCCGGCCGTCGTCGGGGGCGTAGACGTTGGCGCAGGCCCCGAACAGCAGCCGCATCGAGCCGGCCAGCGGCAGGTAGAACCCGCACGACCCACAGCGGGCGGTGCGGGGCGCGGCGACCGAGATCGGCGCTTCCGGACCGTGGTCGCCGTCGTACCAACGCTGGCCGGTGTCGGCACGGCCCTCGCGGGACAGCACCCGCGCCCGGCCGAGGCCCAGCTCCCAGGAGACCTCCTCGACCGCGGGGTCGTCCGACTCCAGATAGCCCGGGGCCAGCCGCTCGTCGTCGGGCGCGGTCGGCAGCAGGTCACCGACGCCCAGGTCACCGGGCTGGAGCCGCTCGTGCCAGGGCAGCCAGCCGGGGGCGAGCAGCGCGTCGGCACCGGGCAGCAGCACGGTGTCGCAGACCGTCACGTGCTTGCTGCGGGCCACCCGGGTGACGGTGACCGCCCAGCGCCAGCCCCGGTAACCGGGCAGCAGGCACTCGAACAGGTGGGTGACCAGCCGATCACCCTCGACGACCGCCTCCAGGTGGACGCCGACCCCCTCCGGCTCGACCTCGGTGATGGCGGCGCGGGCCACGTCGACGGCAGAGGCACAGACCTGGTCGAGGCGGGCGGCGCGGGTGGTCGTCCTGGTCACACAGACATTGTTCCTCATGCCGGCCGATCGTCGACAGGCACTCCCCGATCCGATCCGCTGCCGGATGGGACGAAGACCCATCGGATGGGCGAGGATGGGAGGCATGCCGCTCTTCCCGTCGCTCGGGCGCACCATCGGTTCCGCGTTCCGCGGCACCCGCGTGCTCGCCAGAGGTTCGGTCAGCGGCGGGCGCTGGGCGACCCGCCGGGTCGGCCGGATACGCGAGAAGGGCGCCGGCGGCGAACCCGGGATGGTCCGCCTCTTCGACCTGCACGCCGTGTCCTGCGCCGGCGACACGCTCATCGCGATCGGACTGGCCGGCACGATCTTCTTCAACGCGCCGCTCGGCGAGGCCCGCAGCAAGGTCGCCCTCTACCTGCTGGTCACCATGGTCCCGTTCGCGCTGCTCGCCCCGGTGGTCGGTCCGCTGCTCGACCACTTCCGGCACGGCCGGCGCTACGCGCTGGCGGCGACCATGCTCGGTCGGGCGTTCCTCGCCTGGTTGATCTCCGACTACATCCACGGCTTCGGGCTCTATCCGGCCGCCTTCGGGGTGCTCGCCCTGTCCCGGGCCTACGGCGTCGCCCGGTCGGCGGCCGTGCCCCGGCTGCTGCCGGAGAAGCTCGGCCTGTCCCAGGCCGGCGCCCGGGCCAGCGTCTACGGCACGATCGCGGGCGCCGTGGTGGCCCCGCTCGGCCTGGCCGCGTTCTGGTTCGGTCCACAATGGCCACTGCGAGTCGCCTCGGTGATCTTCCTCGTCGGCATGGTGATCGCGCTGCGGCTGCCGCCGCGCGCCGACTCCGATCCCCCGGAGACGGTGCCCCGGGCCTGGCAGATCCTCGGCTTCCGCCGGGGTCGGGGCGAACGGGTGCTGTCCGGCCGGCTGGTCCTCGCCGCCCTGATCGGCAGCGCCAGCCTGCGTGCCCTCTACGGTTTCCTGCTCCTCTTCCTGGCCTTCGCGATCAAGGCCGGTGACCTGACCACGGTGGTGTTCGGCCGCGACCTCGGCGACGAGGCCGCCCTCGGCCTGGTCGGTGCCGCGCTCGCCGTCGGCACCTTCCTGGCCACCGCGATCGGGACCCGGCTACGCATCCACCACCCGCTCGCGCTGCAGTCGAGCGGGCTGGTCATCGTCGCCGGTGTCGCGATCCTCGCCACGATCAAGTTCTCGCTGCTGATGGTCGCCCTGCTGTGCCTGACCAGCGCCGTGATGAGCGGTATCGCCAAGCTCGCCGTCGACGCCTCGATCCAGGAACGGGTCCGGGAGCGGATGCGGGCCAGCGCCTTCGCCCACTCCGAAACCGTGCTCATGCTCGCCTTCGTCGCCGGTGGCGCGGTCGGCCTGATCCCGTTCGACGGCCGGGTCGGCATCGGCGTGGTCGCCGGGATCGGTGTACTCGCCGCCGCCCGCGCCGTGTTCGTCGCCTGCCGGCTGCGGGCCGAGAGGCTGCAGGGCCGGCCGACGGCCGACGCCGAAGATCCGGCCGACACCGCGGACCCGCCGACGCCACCCACCCCCGACCGTGACGCCGAGAAGCCGGCCCCGGCCGCCCCCACGGCCGGGAAGGAGCCGGACAGCCCCGGGCCGAACCGGGAAGCCAGCGGCATCAGGAGGATGTTCATCCGCAAGAAGGCCGCCGCCAGGGAACCGGCGAAGACCGCGCCCGACGATCCACCCACCCGGCTCGAGAAGACGCCCCGAACGCCGACCCAGTCCGCCGGCGACCGGCCGACCACCCCCGTCGAGCGGCCCGAGGCCACCGCCCCGCCCGGCTACCACATCTACCGCCCCTCGTCGGCCGTCCCCCGGCCCGGCACCGGCGACGACGAGACCAGCCGCGAATCACGGGGGCCGGCATGATCGCCGACCGCCTGCTGGTGGTCACCGCCGTCGAGGCCGAGGCCGCCGCCGTACGCGCCGGGCTGGGCGACGCCGCCGTGACCGTCACCCCGGTCGGGGTCGGGCCGGCGGCCGCCGCCGCGGGCACCGCCCGGCTGCTCGCCCTCGCCGAGGGCGCCGGACGGCCGTACACGGCGGTGATCTGCGCCGGGATCGCGGGCGGGTTCACCGACCGGGTCGAGGTCGGCGGCACCGTACTGGCCGACCGCAGCATCGCCGCCGACCTCGGCGCCGAGTCGCCCGACGGCTTCATCCCCCTCGACGAGCTGGGCTTCGGCGAGACCGTCGCGCCGGTCCACCCGCCGCTGCTGGCGGCGCTGCGCCGGGCGCTGCCCGCCGCCGCCGTCGGCGCGGTACTCACCGTCGGGACCGTCACCGGCAGCGCCGACTCGGCAAAAGCCCTGGCCGCCCGGCACCCCGACGCCGTGGCCGAGGCCATGGAGGGGTACGGCGTCGCGTGTGCCGCCGCCGGTGCCGGTGTTCCCTTCGCCGAGCTGCGTACGGTCTCGAACCCGATCGGGCCGCGCGACCGGGCCGCGTGGCGGATGCGGGAGGCGTTCGACGCCCTCACCACCGCCGCCACCCGGCTCGCCTGACAACCGCCGCGCCGGGCCGGCCAGCCGCTGGATACGGTGGGGGGCGTGACGATCTCGCTGGCCATCTCGCCGTGCCCCAACGACACCTTCGTCTTCCACGCGCTCGTCCACGGCCTGGTGCCCGGGGCGCCGGCGGTCGACGTCACCTACGCCGACGTCGACGTGACCAACACCGCCGCCGAGCGGGGTGCGTACGACATCGTCAAGGTCAGCTACGCCGCGTTGCCCTGGCTGCTCGACGACTACGAGCTGCTGCCCTGCGGCGGTGCCCTCGGCCGGGGCTGCGGCCCGCTCCTGCTCGCCCGGACCGACGCCGCCACCACCGACCTGACCGGGGCGACCGTCGCCGTACCCGGCGACCGGACGACGGCGTACCTGCTCTTCCGGCTCTGGGCGGCGGACCACCCGCCGGCCCGGATCGAGGTCGTGCCCTTCCACGAGATCATGCCGGGCGTGGCCGCCGGCCGGTACGACGCCGGCCTCGTCATCCACGAGGCCCGCTTCACCTATCCCCGCTACGGCCTGACCGCCCTGGTCGACCTCGGCGAATGGTGGGAGAACGACACCGGGCTACCGATCCCGCTCGGCGCGATCCTGGCCCGGCGGGGGGCCGTCGACCCGGTCGCCGCCGCCGGCTGGATCCGCGAGTCGGTGCGCCAGGCGTGGGCCGACCCGGCGGCCAGCCGCGACTACGTGATGGCGCACGCCCAGGAGATGGAGCCGGACGTCACCGACCGACACATCGCGCTGTATGTCAACGACTTCACCGCCGACCTGGGCCGCGACGGGCACGCGGCGGTCGACGCGCTGCTGCGCCGGGCCGCCGACGCCGGTCTGACGCCTCAGATCTCCAGCTCGCGGGCCACCGCGTGGACGAGCTGAGCGACGTTCTGGGCGGTCTTGCGGTCGGGGAACCGGCCGCGCCGCAGGTCGGGCTGCACCTTGGCCTCGAGCACCTTGATCATGTCCTCGACCAGCCCGTGCAGTTCCTCGGCCGGACGCCGGCGAAGTTCCGCCATGGACGGTGGGGCGTCGAGCAGCTTCACGCCGTGCGCCTGCGCACCCCGACGGCTGTCCATCAGCCCGAACTCGATCCGCTGGCCACCCTTGAGTTCCGTCACACCCGCCGGCAGCGCGCCCTTCGGCAGGAAGACGTCGCCACCCTCGTCACTGGTGACGAACCCGTAGCCCTTGGCCGCGTCGTACCACTTAACTCGCCCCGTCGGCACCGATGACCCCTGCTTCGTCGAAATTACGGACCTGACAAGGCTATCCGTAGGAACCCGTCGAGTGCGCCCGAGAATCCGCCTGGGCCGGCCGAAGCCCCACCGGTCGCCGCCCGCACCGGGACAGATGCTTCCCGGACCGGCCAGGGGACGTGACGACAATCACTTCCCCGCCGGACTCAGCGACTGACGTGCGTGTAGTTCAGGTCTTCCACCGGCAGCGGAAACTGCACGTCGTCGCCGAACGGGGAGGGACCACCCGGTCGGGAGAAGGTGATTTCGGTGACCGCCAGGTGTCCCTGCTTCACCGGCTTGACCCTGGTGTCCCGCGCCGTCCCCGCCGCGCCACGCTCCGGCACCCGCCGTCCGCCGTCCCGAGCCATGCTGAAACTCCCTCCCCGCCGTTCCTTACCTGATCATCGTCGCACGCCACCCGCACGAGCGACCGAGGCCCATCATCCACGTCCGGCCGGATAGCGTGGAAAGACGATGACCACCACCCTCGCCGACCAACTCCGGGCGCTGCCCGACGAAGCGCTCGGCGCCCTGCTGCGCCTGCGCCCCGATCTCGTCGTACCCGTGCCGACCGACATCGGCGCGCTGGCCGCACGCGCCCAGTCGCGGGTCTCGGTGGCCCGGGCGCTCGACGGGCTCGACCGGTTCACGCTGCAGGTCCTCGACGCCGTACGCCTCGCCCGCACCGCCGACGAGGGCACCACCTCGGTCGAGTCCGTGCTGGCGCTGGCCGCCGTACCGGCGCAGGGCGTCGACGCGGCCACCGCCCGGGCCGCCCTCGACCGGCTCCGGGCCCGGTTCATCGTCTACGGCCCGGAAAGCACGCTGCGGCTCGTCGACGCCGTCGACGAGGTCTGTTCGCCGTACCCGGCGGGGTTGGGGCGACCGGCCGCCGACCTCGACTCGCGCACGGCGGCCCTGGTCGCGGACCCGGCGCGGCTGCGCCGCACGGTGCTGGCCGCCCCGCAGCCGGCCCGGGCGGTCCTCGACCGGCTCGCCGCCGGCCCGCCGGTCGGCTCGCCCGCCACCGGTGCCGCCGTCGGCTGGCTGCTCGACAACGGGCTTCTCGTCACGATCACCGACGGGGCGTTCTCGGTCGACGCCGACGCCGTCGAACTGCCCCGCGAGGTCGGGCTGCTGCTGCGCCGCGACACCGGGGCGCTCGGCCCGCTGCATCCCCGGCCACCCGTCCCGGTCCCCGCCGGCCGGGAACCCAAGGCCGTCGACTCGGCCGGCGCCGGCCAGGCCATGGAGGTCATCCGGCACGTCGAGGCACTGGCCGAGGCGCTGGCCGCCGAGCCGGCACCGGTGTTGCGGTCCGGCGGGATCGGCGTACGCGAACTGCGCCGGCTGGCGAAGGCCGCCGGCCTCGACGACGCGCCGGCCGCGCTGCTGATCGAGGTCGGATACGCGGCCGGGCTGCTCGGCCCGGCCGACGTGCCCGGAGCGGGTGGTCGGGCCGGCGGCGACAGCCAGATCCTGCCGACCACCGGCTACGACGTGTGGCGGGTGCTGCCCCTGTCGGCCCGCTGGGAGCAGCTGGCCCGTGGCTGGCTCGGAATGCCCCGCCAGGCCGGCCTGGTCGGCCAGCGCGACGACCGGGACCGGCCGATCGCCGTACTATCCACCGAGGTCGGGCGTGGTTCGGCACCGGCCGCCCGGCGGGCCGCGCTCGGTGTGCTCGCCGACCTCGCCCCCGGTGCCGCGCCGACCGCCGACGAGGTGCTGGACCTGCTCGCCTGGGAAGCACCACGCCGTGGGCGTGGCCGCGAGTCGGCCTACCGGGACGCGCTGGCCGAGGCCGCCCAGCTCGGCGTGACCGGGCTCGGCGCGCTCACCAGCTTCGGGCGGGTGCTGCTCGCCGAGACGGCACCGGACCGGACGTCCACCGTCGAGGAGGACCCGCTGGGCGTACGGTCGACCGTCGGCAGCCCGGCCGACCTGCCGGCGGTGGCCCGGGCGCTCGACGGGCTGCTGCCCGCCCCGGTCGACCACCTGCTGGTGCAGGCCGACCTGACCGTGGTCGTACCCGGTCCGCCGGAACCGGCGCTCGCCGCCGAACTGGACGCCGTCGCCGAGCCCGAGTCAGCCGGCGGGGCCAGCGTCTACCGGGTCACCCCGGCCAGCGTCCGCCGTGCCCTCGACGCCGGATACTCCGCCGACGACCTGCACGCACTGTTCGACCGCCGGTCGCGTACCCCGGTGCCGCAGGCGCTGCGTTACCTCGTCGACGACACCGCCCGCAAGCACGGCGGGCTGCGGGCCGGGCCGGCCGGGTCATACCTGCGCAGCGACGACGAGGCGCTGCTCACCCAGGCACTCGCCGACCGGCGGCTGACGGTGCTGGCGCTGCGCCGGTTGGCCCCGACCGTGCTGGTGACCCCGCACCAGGCCGGTCGGCTGCTGGCCACGCTCCGGGAGGCCGGCTACGCACCCGTGCCCGAGGACGCGAGCGGCGCCGCCGTGCTGTCCCGGCCGAAGGTCCGCCGGGCACCGCTGCGTACGCCCGACCGGGGCGCCGACCCGCTGGCCGCGCCGGCCCTCACCCAGCCCCGGGTGCTGGGCATCGTCGAACAGCTCCGCCGCGGCGACGCCGCCGCCCGGGCAGCCCGCCGGGCGCCGGCGACGATGCGGACAGCGGGTGGGCGCAACGGCGAGCGGCTGACCACCGTGCAGGCCCACACCCAGGCGCTGGCGGTGCTGCAGCAGGCGGTCCGGGACCGGTCCCAGGTCTGGGTCGGATACGTCGACGCGCACGGCGGCACCACGTCGCGGCTGCTGCGACCGGTGTCGATCGGTGGCGGTTACCTGCGCGCGGAGGACGACCGGACGGAGACGTTGCACACGTTCGCCCTGCACCGGATCACCGCGGCGGTCGTCGAGGAGTGACCTGACCCGCTCATCGTCGGTGGCGGCGTGCCATCCCGACGATCGACACCAGCAGGAGCAGGGCGGATGCGGTGCCCAGCGCCTCGCCGACCGAGTCGACGAAGCCCTGCTGCTGGACCAGCCAGCCGAAGAGGAACCAGCCGAAGAGCAGTGCGGCGGCACAGCCGTACGCGACGATCGTGGCGCGCGACACCGGCGCCGGATCGTCGGACGTGGCGTACCCCGGCTCGGTTCGGCGGGCCGTCTCACCATCCACTGACATGCGCCCTCCCCGTCTCCACCAGCCGGTTCCATCCAGACTGGCAGCCGCACGGCGCTTCTGACAGGGTTTTCGCCCCGGAGTCCGCTCCGGGTTCGCCCCGTCAGGGCAGGTCGGACGGCCGGTGGGCGGCCGCCGCGGACCGGCGCCGAACCGTCCCGTGCGTGCAACACTGGAGGGTCCTTTCCGCGCGGTCGAGGGGGAAAACCGGCGTGAACAGCGGTCCGCTGATCGTCCAGTCCGACAAGACTCTTCTGCTGGAGGTCGACCACCCCGACGCGCAGGCCTGCCGCATCGCGATCGCGCCGTTCGCCGAACTGGAGCGCTCGCCGGAGCACGTGCACACCTACCGGCTCACGCCGCTCGGGCTGTGGAACGCGCGGGCCGCCGGCCACGACGCCGAGGGCGTGGTCGACGCCCTGATCAAGTTCTCCCGCTATCCGGTACCGCACGCGTTGCTGGTCGACGTCGCCGAGACGATGGACCGGTACGGCCGGCTGCAACTGGTCAACCACCCCACCCACGGTCTGGTGCTGCGTGCCCTGGACCGGATGGTGCTGATCGAGGTGGCCAAGAGCAAGAAGCTTGCCGGCATGCTCGGTGCCAAGGTCGACGACGACACCCTGGTCGTGCACCCGTCCGAACGTGGACGGCTCAAGCAGGCACTGCTCAAGCTCGGCTGGCCGGCGGAGGACCTGGCCGGTTACGTCGACGGTGAGGCGCATCCGATCGACCTCGCCGAGGCCGGCAAGGACGGCCGGCCGGCCTGGACGCTGCGGTCCTACCAGCGCGAGGCGGTCGACACCTTCTGGGCCGGCGGCTCCGGCGTGGTCGTACTCCCCTGTGGCGCCGGCAAGACGCTGGTCGGGGCGGCGGCGATGGCCGAGGCGAAGGCGACCACGCTGATCCTCGTCACGAACACCGTCGCCGGCCGGCAGTGGAAGCGGGAACTGGTCGCCCGGACATCGCTGACCGAGGAGGAGATCGGCGAATACTCCGGAGAACGCAAGGAGATCCGGCCGGTCACCATCGCGACGTACCAGGTGCTGACCTCGCGGCGTGGCGGCGCCTTCACCCACCTCGACCTCTTCAACGCCCGCGACTGGGGGCTGGTCGTCTACGACGAGGTGCACCTGCTGCCGGCGCCGATCTTCCGGTTCACCGCCGACCTGCAGGCCCGCCGCCGGCTCGGCCTGACCGCGACCCTGGTCCGCGAGGACGGCCGCGAGGGCGACGTCTTCTCCCTGATCGGGCCGAAGCGCTACGACGCGCCCTGGAAGGACATCGAGGCACAGGGCTGGATCGCCCCGGCCGAGTGCACCGAGGTACGGGTCACGCTGACCGACGCCGAACGGATGGCGTACGCGGTCGCCGAGCCGGAGGAGCGCTACCGGGTGGCGGCGACGGCCCGTACGAAGCTGCCCGTGGTCCGCCGCCTGGTCGAGCGGCACCACGGCGAGCAGGTGCTGGTCATCGGCGCCTACATCGAGCAGTTGCACCAGCTCGGCGAGTTCCTCGACGCGCCGATCGTGCAGGGGTCGACGACCAACAAGGAGCGGGAACGGCTCTTCGACGCGTTCCGTTCCGGCGAGGTGTCGACGCTGGTGATCTCGAAGGTGGGCAACTTCTCCATCGACCTGCCGGAGGCGGCGGTGGCGATCCAGGTCTCCGGCACGTTCGGGTCCCGGCAGGAAGAGGCACAGCGGCTCGGCCGGGTGCTGCGGCCGAAGTCCGACGGACGGCAGGCGCACTTCTACACGGTGGTGTCCCGGGACACGATCGACACCGAGTACGCCGCACACCGGCAGCGGTTCCTCGCCGAGCAGGGGTACGCGTACACGATCGTCGACGCCGACGACGTGCTCGGCCCGCCGCTGCCGTCGACAGACTGATCCGGGGATCGCCGGGGCGGGCGTGCGCGACGGGTGGCCGTGTCGGCGGCCGTGACTCGCGGATGGCCGTGTCGGCGGCCGTGACTCGCGGATGGCCGTAGCGGGCCGCCGGCGCTGAGGGTGGGTGTCAGGCGCCGAGCACTCTGGCGCGGCGCGCGACGCGGTCGAGTTGCGGGTCGTCGCGGAGGACGTCGAGCAGCGGCCGGACCGGCACCTCTTCCGCCCCAGCGACCACCGGGACCGGCGTCGGCCAGGTCTCCAGCAGCCGTACCCGCAGCTCGGCCAGTGGTGTCCACCAGCGCAGCGGGCCGGGCCGGTTCGGGTCCCGGTCGGCGCCGACGAAGTCCCGCCACCGCTCGTTCCACCGCTCGCAGTTCGGCAAGGTGAAGATCCAGTCGGTCAACCGGGGCAGGTCGGCCGCGGCGACCGCGACGTCGGCGCGGGTCACCCGGACCGGCACGCCCTGCAACGCGGCGGCCAGTTCGCCGTCGATGACGTAGTCGAGGCCGCCGGACCAGCGCAGCAGGCTCCCGAGGTTGCCCAGCATGAACCGGATGTCGTCGTCCCGTTCCCGGCGGGCCACCGCGATGCTCTCGTCGAGATCGGCGTCGAGCGCTTCGACATCGGCCCGCACCTGGCAGCCGAGCGCCTCGAAGAGCCGTTCGACGACGGCCGTCGTCGGGGCGTGGAAGCCGGTCTCGAAACGGGAGACGCACTGCTGGGAGGTGCCGGCACGGGCCGCCAGCGCCCGCTGTGAAAGCCGCGCCCGCTCCCGTTCGAGGCGGAGCAGTTGCCCCAGCCGAAGATTGAGTCGCCCGGCCGGCGCCGCGGCGACGGCTCGGTCGTCACTCACCGCCTGATCGTGGCGCGGTCCGCCGTCGCGTGCCACCCTGCCTGCCCACCCTGTGGAAAACGCTGTGGATAACTCCAGCCGTTGAGGATCTGGGGCTCGGGCAGGCGGGCAGGGGTGGGGCGGAAGGCCGGCCCTGAGCCACACCGGGCGGGATCGGCAGGGCCGAGGCCGGTCGGGGCGCGCGCAGGGCAGGTATTGCTGATGTGGTCCACAGCGAATTCGCTGTTAAGACAGCGAATTCGCTGTTGTCTCGGACAGCTATGTCGTGCCCGGCCGGAGAGCCCTACCGCGAGGCAGTCGGGCTTCACCAACGGCCGACCCGCCGCCGTCCGGGCCGCCCGACCGCACAATCGGCCAATCGGGTAATCGGGCAATCGGGCAATCGGCCGGATTGGGCGGTTGGTCGGCAGGCGCGAGTGGCCGGGGCGGGCGGTCGGCCGGGGCGGGTGGCCGGACTAGGCGGTCGGCCGGGCCGGGTGGCCGGACTGGACGATCGGCTGGCCGGCGTGGGTGGGGTCAGGGTGGGGGCATCAGGTGGGGAGGGCGGGGCCGGGGGTGACGAGGTCGGCCATCAGGTCGCCGTACCGGTCGACGCGGTCCAGGACCTCGGCGGCGGTGAACGGGCGGACGGCCCGGGCGTCGCCGTCGGCCGCCGCCTCGACCTCGGTCCAGGTCAGCGGGGTGGAGACGAAGGGTTGCGGTTCGGCGCGCAGCGAGTACGGCGCCACGGTCGTCTTGGCCGCGTTGTTCTGACTCCAGTCGATGAACACCTTGCCGGGACGCAGGTTGCGGGCCATCTTCGAGGTGATCGACTTCGGTGCCGTCCGTTCCAGTTCCTCCGCGATCCGCCGGGCGTAGTCGCTGACCACCTCGGCGGACTGCCCGGCGGAGATCGGGCAGCACAGTTGCATGCCCTTCTTGCCCGACGTCTTGGGCTGGCTGACCAGGCCGTCGGCGGCTAGGCGTTCGCGCAGCAACAGCGCGACGCCGCAGCACTCGCGCAGGCCGGCCGGGCGACCCGGGTCGAGGTCGACCACCATCAGGTCGGGGTGGGTGCCGATCCGCCACTGCGGGGTGTGCAACTCCAGGGCGGCCAGGTTGGCGAGCCAGACCAGGGTCGGCAGGTCGTCGGCGACCACGTAGTCGATTTTCTCCCGGTTCTTGGTTGAACCGGGTGCCGGCAGGCGCTCGGTCCGCACCCAGTCCGGAGTGCTCGCCGGGGCGTTCTTCTCGAAGAAGAACTGCTGGTCGACGCCGTTGGGATAGCGGATGCGGGTCAGTGCGCGGTCGCGCAGGTGTGGCAGCAGGACCGGCGCGACGCGGGTGTAGTAGTCGATCACCTCACCCTTGGTGAACCCGCTCGCCGGGTAGAGCACCTTGTCGAGGTTGGACAGGTCGAGTTCGCGGTCGCCGACCTCGACCCTGATCCGGTCACCACTCGCCATCGACGTCCTCCGGTCGCAGGTCGGGGCGGCGCCGCAGGAAGCGGGGGAAGCGCAGCCGGCCGTCGGGGGTGCGCTGGCCGTACTTCACCTCCACGACCACCTCGGGGCGTACCCAGTGGGCGCCCCGGGCGTCCTCGCGCGACACTCCAGGGGCGAACGGTGAGGCGTCGGCGCGGCGCGGTTCGAGTTCGGCGAGCAGGTCGCGCTCGGCGGCCGCCCCGATGCCGCCGCCGACCCGGCCCCGGTAGGTGAGCCGCCCGTCCGGGCCGGGCACCCCGACCAGCAGCCCGCCGAGCCGGCGGGCGCCGGGTCGCCAGCCGCCGACGACGAAGTCGGCGGTCACCTCGACCTTGGTCTTGACCCAGTCGGGGGTACGCACCCCCGCACGGTAGGCGGAGTCGAGCCGTTTGGCGACGACTCCCTCCAGGCCGTGTTCGCGGGCGGCGGCGTAGGTCGCGGGGCCGTCGGTGAACGTCGGAGGTACCGCCCAGCGTGGTCCTGCGAGGTCCAGCCCGTCCAGTTCCGCGCGCCGCTCCCGATAGGTCCGTCCGGTCAGGTCCACGCCCCGCAGCCGGAGCAGGTCGAAGATCATGTACATCGCCGGTACGGTCGCCGCCAGCCGCGCCGCGCGGCCCGGGTCGCGTACGTGCATCCGCTCGGCCAGCGCGGTGAACGACGGCACGCCACCCTCGTCGAGCACGACGATCTCGCCGTCGAACTGGACGTCGTCGAACAGCCTGGTCAGGGCGGTGAACTCGGGGTAGGCGACGGTGATCTCGACCCCGGACCGGGCGAAGAACCGGCCGCCGCCGGCGGCGACGTCGGCCAGCGCCCGGACGCCGTCCCACTTGAACTCGTAGCCCCAGCCGGGGCCGGTGGGCAGGTCGCCGGTGACGGCGAGCATCGGCTTACGCGGCGGGGCCGGCACCTGCCCATCGTAGGACGAATCCGGCCTGGCCAGGCCACACATCCGCCAGCCGTCGGAGGGAAACCCTCCCGCTCGGGGCCCCCCGGTGCGATCCTGGTCTATACCGGGCTGCTCCGGCCCCGGTACGGCGGATTTCCACAGGTCAGGCCGGGTATCTCCAGCGGTGGAGCGGGGTAAGGAGCGACATGCGGGCTATCTGGAAGGGTGCCGTCTCGTTCGGTCTTGTCTCGATCGCGGTCAAGCTCTACTCGGCCACCGAGGAAAAGGACATCCGCTTCCATCAGGTGCACCGCGAGGACGGCGGCCGGATCCGCTACAAGCGCACCTGCTCGATCTGCGGGGAAGAGGTCAAGTACGACGACATCGCCAAGGGCTACGACATCGGCGGTGGCGAGATGGTGATCCTCACCGACGAGGACTTCGCCGACCTGCCGCTGACCACCTCGCACGCCATCGACGTCATGGAGTTCGTGCCCGCCGAGCAGGTCGACCCGATCCTCTACAACAAGGCGTACTTCCTGGAACCCGAGGGTGCGGCCACCAAGCCGTACGTGCTGCTGCGCGACGCGCTGACCGACTCCGACCGGGTCGCGATCGTCAAGGTGGCGCTGCGGCAGCGCGAACAGCTCGCCACGCTACGAGTCCGCGAAGGCGTACTGCTGCTCAACACGATGTTGTGGCCGGACGAGATCCGTAAGCCGTCGTTCGGTTTCCTCGACGACGACATCCAGGTCCGCCCGCCGGAACTGGCGATGGCCAGTTCGCTGATCGACTCGATGGCCGGCGACTTCGAACCCGACGCGTTCACCGACGACTACCGCGCCGCGTTGCAGGAGGTCATCGACGCCAAGGTGGAAGGCCGCGAGGTCGTACAGCCCGAAGAGGTGGAGGAGGCGCCGGCGGCCGCCGTCGACCTGATGGCGGCGCTGCGGGCCTCGGTCGAGCGGGCCAGGGTCGCCCGGGGCGAACCCGCCGAGGAGGCGCCGAAGAAGGCCCCGGCCAAGAAGGCGGCGAAGAAGGCGGCGCCCCGAAAGGCCGCGAAGAAGACGGCGGCCAAGAAGGCGGGGTCCGCCCGGACCCCGACCCGCAAGACCGCCTGACCGCCGTCCCGGCGGGCTCAGCCCTGACCGAGGCGCTCGGTCGGCGTGATCCGTACGATCACCCGCTGCTCGCCCGGCTTCCGCATCGGATACGTCGGCTGGCCCAGGTATTTCTGTGCCATCTTGTCGATGTGCTCGTCGGCCCCCTCGTCGACGAACTCGGCCGTCCCCTTCACCCACAGCGTCCGGTAGTCGTTGTTCTTGTCCACCACCGACACCGCCACCCGCGGGTCGCGCAGGATGTTGTCGTATTTCACCCGGCCCTTGGCCGTGTTGAAGATGATCCGTTCGCCGTCGGTGTCCACCCACACCGGCGTGACGTGCGGCGAGCCGTCGGCCTCGATGGTGGCGACGTGGGCGAGGTGTGGCTCGTTGAGCAGGGCGACATCGGCCTCGGTCAGAATCGACATGGACCCGAATCTACAGCGACCGCGAGAAGGGCGACGGCGGATGACGGATCAGCCGATCAAGGTCACCCGGTCGCGCATGCTCGCCTACCGGGTGGCGGCGCAGCAGCTCGACCGGGCCGGCGCCGATCCGGCCGCACTCGCCGTGCTCGACCTCCGCGTGCAGGACACGCCGTACGGGTCGGCCCGCCAGGCCCGGGACCGCGAACTGCTGCTGCCCGACCGGCAACGGCAGCGGCAGGTCCGGCGGGCGGTCGCGGCACCGGGCGCGTTGCTCGTCGACGGCGAGATCGCCGGCACCTGGCGGGCCCGGCTGGCCAACCGCAAGCGCCTCGATGTCACCGTGCCCCCGTTCGAACCGCTGTCGGCCAAGGTGCGCCGGAAAGCCGAGGTGGAGGCCGAGCGGCTGGCCGCCGTACGTGGCGTGCCCGACGTGCTCCTGACCGTCGACTGAGCGGGCGCGGCCCGGTCAGGGGCAGGCGGTGGCGCGCAGCGGGCCCGGTGCCGGCTGGCCGTCCAGCGAGGTCGGGTCGATGCTCCAGGCCCGGGCCAGCCGCATGACGTCGTCCTCGGCGACGAGGATGTCGGTGTCGGTGTCGACCTCCGGTGGCAGGCCGATCGCCCGTTCGGCGTCGTCGGGGTCGCCGCGCCACTCGGTGACCTCGCCGGTCTCGCCGATGTAGCCGAACGCCCGGACCGACACGCCGTCGACGGCACGTTCCCAGCGGTGCACCTCGGACACCCGGTAGGTGGCGAAGAACTGCACCTCGGTCTGCATGATCGCGGACAGTTCGATGACGTCGACGGCGGAGCGCGGGCCGAGCAGCCAGCGTCCGGTGGCCAGCAGCCAGTGTGAGCCACGGGCGCCGGGCAGCGGCGGGGTGAGCACCAGCCGGTCGTCGGTCAGGTAGGCCAGGTCGATGCCGTCCCGCCAGGGCACGGTGCCCAGGTCACGCAGTCCGAGTACGGTGACCACCGCCGCCGGGTCGCCGTCCCGGACCGCGAGCCACGCCTGCTTGTAACCGAACCCGACCATGGTCTCACCCATGCCCCGCACGTTACCGACCGCGCACCCCGCCCACTGCCCAGTCCGGCGGGCCGCCGCGCGGTCATCGGCCGCCTCTAAGGTGATCTGATGGCGTACCTTCCGTGGGCGGAGTCCTACCTGGGGCAGCTTCGCGCGCTTGCCGGCGACCGCACCCTGATGTTCGTCGGGTCGCGGGCCGTGGTCCGTGACGACGGTGGCCGGGTGCTGCTGATCGAGCGTTCGGACAACGGGATCTGGGCGTTGCCGGCCGGGGCGATGGAGCTGGGCGAGTCGATTTCGGACTGCGTGATACGTGAGGTGTGGGAAGAGACCGGGCTGACCGCGACCGAGGTGACGCCGTTCGCGTTCTACACCGGCCCGGACTACACCCACACCAACATGTACGGCCACAACTACCAGCTCTTCGTGGTCGCCTTCCGGGTCGACCGATGGGAGGGCGAGCTGGCCCGGGTGACGACGGAGAGCACCGACGCCGGCTTCTTCGCCGCCGACGCCGTACCCGCGCCGATCTCCCCGGTGGTGGCCGAGGTCCTCGCCGACCTGGCGACGTTCGAGGAGACGGGCCAACTGCTGATGAAGTGAGCGGCCAGCGTGAGCGAGCGAAGCGAGTAGGCGTCAGATCATCGTCTGCGACTTGGCTTCCATCTCGGCGGCGGCGTCGTCGTGCGGCTCCTTGCGCAGGGCGTCGTCGCTGGCCGCGGGCATGGCGCCGCGCAGTTCGTGGTCGGGCAGCAGGACGGTGACCGCGACGGCGACGATGGCGATCAGCCCGGCGACCAGGAAGACGACGTGCAGCGAGTCGACGAACGACTCCTGGACGGCGGCCCGGATCGGGTCCGGCAGGGCGAGGATCACCGAGGGCTCGTTGACCGAGAAGCTCGTGCTGGAGGCGCCGGCGAAGGCCGCCGCCTGCTCGGGCGGGAGTTGGGCGATCGCCCCCGGCATCCGGTCGGCCAGTTCGGTGGTGAGCCGGGCGGACAGCACCGCGCCGAGGATCGCGACGCCGAACGAGCCGCCGAGCGAGCGGAAGAAGGTGACCGCGGACGTGCCGGCGCCGAGGTCGCGGGGTGGTACGCCGTTCTGTACGGCGAGGACCAGCGACTGCATGCACAGGCCCAGGCCGACGCCGATGACGACCATGAACCCGAAGGCGAGCCAGAGTGAGGTGTCGACCTCCAGGCGGGTGAAGAGCAGCATGCCGACCAGCAGTACGACGGAGCCGGCCACCGGGAACCACTTGTAGCGGCCCCGGCGGCTCATCGCCCGGCCGGAGAGCACCGAGGTGACGATGACGCCGGCCATCATCGGCAGCATCAGCAGGCCGCTGCGGGTGGGTGAGGCGCCCTTGACGATCTGGAGATAGAGCGGGATGAAGATGATCGACCCGAACATCACCAGGCCGAGCACGAAGCCGGCGGCGTTGGCCAGGGCGAAGGTCGGGATGCGGAAGAACCGCAACGAGAGGATGGGTTCGGCGACCCGGGATTCCTGGAACAGGAACAGCAGCGACAGCACGCCACCGGCGACGAACAGGCCGATGATGACCGGCGAACCCCAGGCGTACTCGTTGCCGCCCCAGCTCAGGGCGAGCAGCAGGCAGCTCACGGCGGCGACCATGAGGGCCGCGCCGAGCCAGTCGACCGCGTGGTCCCGGCGCTGGAACGGGACCAACTTCATGACCTGATAGCAGACGAGGATGGCGACCACGCCGAGCGGAACGTTGATGAAGAAGATCCACCGCCAGTCGGTCTCGGCGAAGTATCCGCCGACCAGCGGGCCGGCGACCGAGGAGACGCCGAAGACCGCGCCGAACAGCCCCTGGTAGCGGCCGCGCTCCCGGGGCGACACCACGTCGGAGATGATCGTAAAGGCGAGCGTCATCAGGCCGCCGGCGCCGATGCCCTGGATGCCCCGGGTGACGATGAGCTGGGTCATATCTTGGGCGAAGCCGGCGAGCAGCGAGCCGAGGACGAAGGTGCCGATGGAGAAGAGGAAGACCGGCCGGCGGCCGTAGAGGTCGGCCATCTTGCCGTAGAGCGGGGTGGAGGCGGTGGATGCCAGCAGGTAGGCGGTCACCACCCAGGAGTAGTGGTTGATCCCGCCCAGCTCGCCGACGATGGTCGGCAGGGCGGTGCCGACGATGGTCTGGTCGAGCGCGGCGAGCAGCATGCCGGTCATCAGCCCGACCATCAGCAGCAGGATCTGCCGGTGGGTCAGCCGCGGCGTGGCGGTCTGGTCGACGGTGGTCATGGTGCGTTCTCCCCGTTGTTCGCCGGTGCCGGCACGGCGGGCGGTACGGCTATCGATTCGTTGAGGCGGGCGAACAGGCGGGCGAACTCGTCGCGCTCGTCCGGTGTCCAGTCAGCGAGGGCGTCGCGCAGGGCGGCCACCCACTGTGCGCGGTAGCGCCGGTAGGACTCGACGCCGGTGGCGGTGGCGGTGATGACGCTCGCCCGGCGGTCGGCGGGATCGGGGCTACGGGTCACCAGTCCTCTGGTCTCCAAGGCGGTGACCTGACGGCTGACCGTCGACAGGTCGAGTTCGAGGTCTTCGGCGAGCGCGGTGAGCCGGGCGGGGCCGGCGGAGCCGAGCCGGCTCAGCAGCGTGTAGGCGGACCGCTCCAGGCCCTGATCCGGTCGGAGCCGCTGGTAGAGCAGGTTCACCCGTCGGTAGAACAGCCCGATCGACCGGCCGATCTCGACGTATTGGGCGTCCGGGTCGTGCGTCGTCTGCATCGCCACCCCAAAAAAGCTTGCTTGCTACAAGCACTCTGCCACCGGCGACGCTGGCTTACCCACGGAACCGGCTGTGATTCGGGCCATGGGGAAACCCGCTCGACACGGCACGGGCGATCGGTCAGCATCTCGTCCGTGAAGACGGGCCTGCTCCGGCGCGTGGCGCTGGACGTCACCCCGCTCAAGACCTCGCGCGACTACCGGTTCCAGTTCGCCGCCAGCGGAATCTCCGCGTTCGGGGCGTTCATCGCCTACGTCACGATCCCCTACCAGGTCTTCCTGATCACCGACGATCCGCTGTTGGTGGGCCTGATCGGCGTCTTCGAACTCGTACCGCTGCTCTTCATGGCCTTCGTCGGCGGCGCGCTCGCCGACTACCTCGACCGGCGGCTGATCGTCATCGGCGGCGAGGTCGCCTTCACCGCGCTCTGCGGGGTGCTGCTGCTCAACTCGCTGTCCGACGAGCCGCACCTGTGGCTGCTCTACCTGGTCGCCGCGCTGACCGCGGCGGTCGACGGCGTACAGCGCCCGGCGATGGAGAGCCTGACGCCGCGGCTGGTCAAGCCCGAGGAGATCCCGGCCGCCAGCTCGCTCAACGCGCTACGGATGCAGGTGGCCCAACTCGGCGGACCGGGTGTCGCCGGCATTCTCATCGCCTCGGTCGACCTGACCTGGGTGTACGCCATCACCATGGGCACCCTGGCCGTGTCACTGGTCTTCCTGACCCTGATCAGGGCGGTGCCGCCGCCACCGGACGCCGACCGGCCGTCGCTGCGGTCGGTGGTGACCGGCCTGCGGTACGCCCGCAGCCGCCCCGAACTGCTCGGCACCTACCTGGTCGACATCAACGCGATGTTCTTCGGCATGCCGCAGGCGCTGTATCCGTTCATTGCGGAGAAGTTCGGCGGCCCGGCGGTGCTCGGCCTGCTCTACGCGGCCCCGGCGGTGGGCTCGCTGGTCGCCACGGTCAGCTCGGGCTGGACCAGGTACGTGCACCGGCACGGGCTGATGGTCGTGCTCGCGGCCGGGGCGTGGGGTCTGGCGATCATCGGCTTCGGGGTGGTCGACACGCTCTGGCTGGCGGTGCTCTTCCTCGCCCTGGCCGGTGCCGCCGACATGATCTCCGGCCTCTTCCGCATGATCATCTGGAACCAGACCATCCCCGACCACCTGCGCGGCCGCCTCGCCGGCATCGAGATGCTGTCGTACACGACCGGCCCACTGCTGGGGCAGCTCCGCTCCGGCCTGTCCGCCCGCTGGCTCGGCATCAACGGCTCGATCGTCTCCGGCGGGGTGCTCTGCGTGCTCGGCACCGTGGCCCTGGCCGCCCTGATGCCGTCGTTCCTGCGCTACGACGGGCGCGAGGGACGGGCCCGCAAGGAGGCCGAGGACGCGGCCTGGGCGGCAAAGGCGGGCAGCGGCCCAGCCCCGTCCTGACCCGGCAGGGCCGCCCCGGGGAGCCGACCGGCGCCCGGGACGGCCCCACGGCAGGCTCAGCTACGTGCCCCGGCGAACTCCTTGACGATCGTGCGGCAGAAGGCCGGCAGGTCGTCCGGCTTCCGGCTGGTGACCAGCCCCCGGTCGACGAAACACTCCTCGTCCACCCAGGTGGCCCCCGCGTTCGTCAGATCCGTACGCAGGGTCGGCCACGAGGTCAGCGTGCGCCCCTCGACCACCCCGGCGTCGATGAGCGTCCACGGCGCGTGGCAGATGGCGGCGACGGGTTTGCCCGCGTCGAAGAACCCCCGGACGAACCGCCGTACGTCGGTGTCCGTACGCAGGAAGTCCGGGTTCGCCACGCCGCCGGGCAGCACCAGGGCGTCGTAGTCGGCGACGTCGGCGTCGGCCACCACCCGGTCGACCCCGTGGGTGCCGCCCTTGTCGAGGTGCTCGAACGCCTGGATGGTGCCGGAACTCAACGAGATCAGGTCGGCCGTCGCACCGGCCTCCTCGACCGCCGCCCGCGGCTCGGTCAGTTCGATCTCCTCGACGCCGTCGGTGGCGAGGAAGGCGATCCGGCGGCCCTGAAGTGTCGTACCCATGGTTGATCTCCCGTCTCGTCGGTGGCTCCCTTTTTCAATCTCCGCAGGTCGGTGGCCCAAACACCGGCCCGCGTCGTCCGCCTCACGTTTGACCCGCGGCACCGGCGGGGATGCGCAGCGGCATGTCAGAGGTCGCCGCCGTCGTCGACAACTGGGCCGACCGGGAGGTGCTGGTCGTCGGCGACGCCATGCTCGACGAGTGGCGGTTCGCCGACACCGACCGGCTCTGCCGCGAGGCGCCCGCCCCCGTACTCACCCTGCGGCACCGGCTGGCGAGCGCCGGCGGGGCGGCGAACACGGCCGTCAACGTCGCCGCGCTCGGCGCCCGGGCCACCCTCGTCGCGCCGGTCGGCGCGGACACCGCCGGCGGCGAGGTCCGCGCCTGCCTGGACCGGGCCGGGGTACGTGACCACACCCTGCTCCGCCCCGGCCACCCCACCCCGGTCAAGCGCCGCCTGCTCGCCGCCGACCAGATCCTGGTACGCGAGGACGAGGGCGGGCCGGCCGGGCCGCTGCCGGACGACGCCGTACGGCTGCTCCTCGACGCGCTGGCCGATAGCGTCGACGAGGTCACCGGCCCCGGCGCCGCCCTGGTGATCTGCGACTACGGGCTGGGCGCGCTGCCCGGGCCGGTACGCGCCTGGCTGCTCGCCCACCGGCACCGCTTCGACACCGTCGCGCTCGACGCGCACGACCTGGCTCCCTGGGGCGGCCTCGCCCCGACGGTGGTGACCCCGAGCCTCGGCGAGGCACACGCGGCGCTGCGGCCCGGTTCCGGGCCACCCCCCGGCAGCCCGCCGGGGCCGGCCGCCGGGTCGGCGGAGCGGGTGGCGCTGGCCGAGTCGTACCTGCCGGAGCTGCGCCGACGGACCGGGGCCGACGTCGTCGCGCTCACCCTCGACGTCGACGGGGCCGTGGTCAGCGACGGGGTCGGGAGCCCGTACCGCAGCCATGCCGACCCGGTGCCGGCGAGCCACGCGGTCGGTGCCGGCGACGTCTACCTGGCCGCGATCACTCTGGCCCTGACCACCGGGGTGCCGGCCGGGGTCGCCGCCGGGATCGCGCAGTCGGCCGCCAGCCACACCCTGGACGGCCCCGGCACCTGCGTCTGCGACCGGGACCGGCTGGTCGCCGCGCCCGGCCCGACCGGCACCACCCGGCGTCCGGTCGTCGACGCCGCCGCCCTGGTCGCCGCGGTCGACCGGCGGCGGACGGCCGGCGCCCGGATCGTCTTCACCAACGGCTGCTTCGACATGCTGCACCGCGGCCACGTCCGGTTCCTCGAACAGGCGGCCGAACTCGGCGACGTGCTCGTGGTGGCGGTCAACTCCGACGACAGCGTCCGCCGGCTGAAGGGGCGCGACCGGCCGGTGAACCCGGTCGAGGACCGGGTCGCCGTGCTCGCCGCGCTGTCGTGTGTGGACCACGTGGTGACCTTCGCCGCGGACTCGCCGGCCGACCTGCTGCGCGCGGTCCGGCCCGAGGTGTATGTCAAGGGCGGCGACTACCCGCCCGATCTGGTCCCCGAGGCCCCCCTGGTCCGTGGGCTCGGCGGCGAGGTACGGATCCTCGGGTACGTACCGGACCGCTCCACCTCGGCGATCATCGAGCGGATCCGGTCCAGGAGCAGGGTTGGCAGCCTTGACCCGGCCGATTGACCCCGGCGAGCCGGCCGCCTTCCGGGCCGGCCGGCTGCTCGACGTGCTCATCCCGACCCGGAACCGGCCCGCCGAACTGGCCACCACGCTGTCCGGGCTGGCCGGACAGCCCGGCCCGGCCGGATTCGGGGTGCTGATCAGCGACCAGTCCGACGGCGAGCCGTCATGGGCGCATCCGGCAGCCGCCGCGATGGCCCGGGTGCTGCGCCACCGTGGCCATCCGGTGCTGCTGGCCCGGCATCTGCCGGCGCGGGGCATGGCCGAGCAGCGGGCCTTCCTGCTCGCCGGTTCGGCGGCCCGCTACGTGCTCTTCCTCGACGACGACGTGTGGCTCGAACCCGGGGCGGTGGACCGGCTGGTCACCGCCATCGGGCGGCTCGGCTGCGGCTTCGTCGGCAACGCCGTACAGGGCCTGTCCTATCTGGATGACCTGCGGCCGGCGGAACAGGCGGCGTACGAGGAGTGGCCCGGCCGGCCGGAACCCGAACGGATCCGTTCCGGCGGGCCCGGCTGGGACCGGTGGCGGCTGCATTCCGCCGCCAACCTGCTGCACATCGCCGACCGGCTCGGCCTCGGCCCCGGGCAGTGGCGGGCCTACAAGGTCGCCTGGATCGGCGGCTGCGTCCTCTTCGACCGGGCCGGGCTCGTCCGCGCCGGCGGGTTCGACTTCTGGCCCCGGGTGCCCGCCGACCATCAGGGCGAGGACGTGGCCGCGCAGCTACGGGTGATGGAGCGCGACGGCGCGGCGGGCGTGCTGCCCAGCGGCGCCTTCCACCTGGAGTCGCCGACCACGCTCACCGACCGGGGCGTGGAGTGCTGGCAGGTGGTGCTCGGCGACGGGGCCGGCACGGACTACCCGCCGGCGACCGGGCCGGCCGGCCTGCCGGCGACCGGGCCGGGCGTGCCGAGCCGCGCCGGCTGAGTCCGGGCGTGCCGGAGCAGGTCCTCCACGGCGTCGAGGACCTCGCGCACCGTTATCTCGGCGACGAACGACTCCCGGTGGTCGCAGGTGCTGCCGCCGCCGGGCCGGTCCGGGTAGAGGTCCCGGGTGCAGTCCAGCCCGCAGACCGGGCAGTGGACGGTCCACGACTCCAGCGCCCGGTGCCGGCCACGCACCCCCGCCGCACAGTTGATCAGGTTGCCGATCCAGTAGATCCCGACCGTCGGCGTCCCCACCGCCGCCGCCAGGTGCACCGGGCCGGTGTCGTTGGAGACCACCACCGCACAGTCCGCGAAGAGGCCGGCGAGGCCGCCCAGCGACAGCACGCCGACCAGCGGGCGGACCGGGGCACGCGCGGCGGCGCGGACCGCCTCGACCACGTCGCGTTCGGCCGGCGTACCGGTGACCAGCACCTCGAACCCGTCGGCCGCGAGCCGGTCGGCGATCTGCGCGAACCGGTCCGGCGGCCAGCGGCGCCGGGAATCGCTGGCACCCGGATGCAACACGGCCCGCGGGGCGGCCGGAACGCCGACGACCGCCGCCGCCTCCTCCCGGTCGGCGGTGGTGACCCCGATCGACGGGGTCAGCGTGACCGGCTCCGCGCCGACCAGGGCGACCGCCTCCAGATAGCGGACGACCTCCGGTTGGTAGTAGACGTAGCGGAGCCAGCGGTCCAGCGGCGGCGCGTCGGGGGCGCGCAGGCCGGCGGTCAGCCCGGCGCCGAGCCGGCGGACGAACGGGTTGCTGTTGCGCCCGCCGCCATGCAGTTGCAGCACCAGGTCGAAACCCTCCCGCCGGGTGAGGGCCGCGAAGCGCGCCTCCTGCCCGGCCGGATCGGGTTCACCGGGGACCGGCCCGCGTACGCCGCCGGTCGGCGGCACGACGACCACCCGGTCCACCGGACCGGGCCGGCCGGTGAGCCAGTCCGCGTGCCAGGGGGCGCCGAGCAGCACCAGCTCCGCCCCCGGGTACGCGGCCCGCAGCGCCTCCAGGGCCGGCAGCACGAAGATGAAGTCGCCGAGGGCGTTGGCCCGCAGTACGCCGATCCGGCGTACCCCCTCGACGAGGCCGGTGCCGGTCACCAGCCGATCTGCCCGCCGGCGGTGGGAAACGACACGTCCGGCCGGTGCATCTCCCGGTCGGCGACCGGATCGGGGATCGTGACCGGACCGGGTGGGGACTTCGGCTCGGGTGGCGGTGTCCGCGCCGCCGGCTCCGGTCGCGCCCCGGCGGGCCGCTCCGGCTCGTACTGCCGGCGGCCGACGACGATCGTACGGCGCAGCACCCGGGTGCCCCGGGGCAGCGTGACGGTGAGCAGCCCGTGGTCCATCACCGCGTCGACCCGGGACAGGTCCACGTCGGCGGGCAGGTCGATCCGGTGCTCGAAGGCCCGGCTGGAACCCGCGCCGTCCGGGATGCCGTTGTCGGCGTCGACCTCCTCCGGCGTCCGGGCACGAACGCACAGTTCCCGGTCGTCGAGTTCGACGGCGACCTCCTCGGGCGCGACACCGGGCAGCCGTACGACCACCGTGTAACCGCCGTCGGTCGGGGTCAATTCCGCGTCCGAGCGGCCGACCCGACCACCGGTCAGCGTCGCCAGCACCCGGTTCAGCCCGGACCGCAGCGTCCGCAGGTCCTCGACCGGATTCCAGCCCCACTCGGGGCGTGCCTTCAGCAGCGATCGGTTCACCGGTCGCCCCCAGCGCGACCGAGCCGGGTGGCGGACAGCGAGTTGGGGGCGTTCAGGTCGGCCTCCCGGTCGACGCCGACGCCGAGCCGGTCGACGAGTTCGCCGCCCAGCCACGCGGCCACCCCGGTGCCGGCGATGGCCACGATCTCGATGGCCAGCAGCCCGCCGCCGGCCACCCGCTGGTCGGCGGCCGTCCGGACCACCCAGACACCCGCGAACAGCAGGATCATCGCCGTGTTGACCAGGGCGTGCATGACCCCGATCCGTTTGGCCCGGGTGTTGCGCGGGATGGCCCGCAGGTCGACCGCCCCGGCGCCGGCGGCGAGGATGCCGCCGATCAGGCCGACACTGATGTTCCAGTACGCGACCTCGCCGAGGATCCGTGGTCCGCCGGCGACGTCGATGACATCGAAGATCACGGCGGTGACGAACAGCCCGACCGGCAGTGTCACCAGCATTGGATGGACCGGATGGCCCAGCACCTTGAGACGGCTCTCCATTGGTCGTTCTCCCAGCCTCGGCCGGCGCGGCCGCGACAGCCCCGGCGTGGGCCACTGCCGTACCCGTCGAGGGGAGACACAAACGCGGAGGTGGCCCGCTCTCCGGTCGGAGAGCGGGCCACCCGCGTGTCGAAACGGTCGTTCGGCCCTCGGGGAGGTCAGTCCTCGGGGGTGGTGAGCACGACCCGCCGGCGCCGGGCGAAGTACGCCGCGACGACGCCACCGATCAGCAGGAGCAGGCCGACGGTCACGATGCCCGTCGTGGCGGCACCGGTGACCGGCAGGCCCGGGTCGTCGCCGCCACCGCCGCCACCGGCCGGGGGCGCGTCGTCGACGTGCACGGCCCGCTTGGCGGTGTCTGCGGTGATCGGGCTGTTCGCCTCGAAGTAGGCGACCAGCATGGTCAGGTCGTTGTCACCGGTGGTGGTCCGGTTGGTGCCCTCGCCCAGCGCGGCGAAGTTGTCACCGCCGGACGCCAGGAACGAGTTGATCGTCACCCGGTAGGTGCCGGCCGGGTCGATGGCGGTGCCG
Source organism: Polymorphospora sp. NPDC051019 (assembly GCF_040683055.1). Classification (NCBI taxonomy): domain Bacteria; kingdom Bacillati; phylum Actinomycetota; class Actinomycetes; order Micromonosporales; family Micromonosporaceae; genus Polymorphospora; species Polymorphospora sp. NPDC051019. The sequence continues at coordinate 120,390 of NZ_JBFBCH010000009.1, forward strand.
TTCAGCGTCATCCGGACGATCCGGCTGCCGGCGGCGGCGTCCGGGTCGAAGACGTAGCTGAAGCCCTTCGAGACGCCGAGGTGCAGGTAGGGGCGGCTGGAGCCGGCCGGCTGCCACTGCTGCTCCAGCGCCGACTTGATCTGCGCGCCGGTCAGGGTCACCGTGACCAGGTCATTGGCGAACGGCTGGACGGCCGCCAGATCGGCGTACGTGACCACGCCGTCGTCGCCCTTGAGCAGGTCGTCCCGCAGGCCGCCCGGGTTCATGAAGGCGATCTGGGCGCCACCACGGCCGTCGGCCTTGGTCTGCTCGAACTGCACGTCGGCGATGAAGTTGCCGAGCGTCGACTCGGCGCCACGGTTCTCCGAGCCGTCGGCGTTCTTGGCCCGGGTGATGTCGGCGGTGATCTCGCCGACCTCGACCAGCCCGATCACGTCGGCCTCGGCCTTGGCCTTGGCGACCAGTTCGGCGACCGCCGGGTCCGGGGTGATGCCGCTGACCGGCACGTTCTCGGCCTCGATCGCGGTGACCGCACCGTCGGTGACGGTGATGTTGAGCTGGCCGAGCAGCGCACCGTACTGGCCGGACTGCAGGACCACCCGCTCGTGCCCCAGCCCGGTGACCGGGTAGGAGCAGTTGTACTCCCGGTGGGTGTGCGCCGAGACGATGGCGTTGATGTTCGCGCTCGCGCCCTTCACGATCTTGCCGAAGTCGGTGGCCTCATTGGCGACCCCGGCGCAGTCGGTGGCCTCGGAGCCCTCGTGGGCGAGCAGCACGACGAGGGCGGCACCCTCGGCCTTGAGCTTCGCGGCCACCCGGTTGGCCTCGGTCGTCGGGTCCTTGAACTCGATGCCGGCGATCCCGTCCGGAGACACCAGCGACGCGGTCTCCTCGGTCACCACGCCGACGAAGCCGACCTTGACCCCGTCGACCGTCTTGACGAACGACTCCTCCAGCGCCGGCGAGCCGCCCTTGTAGACGTTCGCCCCGAGGTAGGGGAAGTTCGCCAGGTCGTTCACCCGGCCGTCGAGGTCGGCGAAGCCCTTGTCGAACTCGTGGTTGCCGACCGCCGACACGTCGAGGTCGATCACGTTGAGAAAATCGAGCGTCGGCTTGTCCTGCTGCACGGCGGAGATGAACGGCGAGGCGCCGATGTTGTCGCCGGCGGAGACCACGAGGGTGTTCGGGTTCTCCGTACGCAGCGAATTGATCAGGCCGGCAAGCTGGGCGGCACCGCCGACGGGCGGGGTGGCGGCGGTGGCCTCCAGGCGGCCGTGAAAGTCGTTGAAGCCGAGAATCTGGATCTCGGTCGTGGCCGGGGCGGCACTCGCGGGTGTCGCCATCGCACCCATGGCGAGCAGCGCGGCGCCGGTCGCCGCGCCGAACGCGCGCAGGGGTGACTTGCGCATGAATCCTCCTGTTGCCGCGCCGGTCCACCGGATCGACAGCCGCCGGTGCCGACGCGTGACGCGGCCCCGATGGTGCGGGGCCGGGAGTCGCGGGTGAAGACGTCGACCGTCACGATCGGGAATCTCGGCGCGCACGTCAAGACGGAGCGCTGTTACGGCTGGTTGCGATACTCGACCAAAGCCTTCAAGGCTGACAGAGCCGACATAGCGCACCAATGACCATTTAGGAGGTTCCATCCGACCGGAAAGCCGGACCAACCGGTAGCGTCGCGCCCGATCCGCGCTCAACCAGTGACCTTCATAACTAACTGGTAACAAGAATGGATGGCCGGCAAGCGCGATGAACGGTACGCCAACGCGCCGTGAACCGGGTGCCCGGTGGCATCAAAAAGCGCCCCACCGACCGGTGGGGCGCTTCATCTGGAGCCGCCTAACGGAATCGAACCGTTGACCCCGATATTACGAGTATCGTGCTCTACCGACTGAGCTAAGGCGGCACGCGCGCATGCTGGTGCACCGCGCCGGACCAGTGTACGCGACCCGACGACCGACGGGCGCACCGCACCCCGCACAGCGGCTAGGCTGCCGATCCGTGACGGATGACCGCGCCACACCACCCCCACCGGTCGAACCGAACCACGACGGGCGCCCCCGGCCGCGCAGCCTCGACCCGCACGAACTCGGCTTCACCCCACGCGGGCCGGTCCCCTGGCTCGGCCCGTTCCTGCTGCTCAGCACCGGTCTGCGTACGCTGCTGGCGATCCTGTTCGGCGCCTATCTCGACAAGCGCGAACTCCAGAACGCGTTGCCCGGCGACGTGCTCGAAGAGGCCGGCACCGACGGCGAACTCTGGCTCGACTACGTCGCCGACCTCGGTGACGGCTTCGACGCCACCTATTCGGTGGCGTACCTGCTGGGCCGTCCCGAGTTGGAGATCGACGGGCGGCAACTGCCGCGCGGCCAGGTGCTGCTGATGGGCGGCGACCAGGTCTATCCGACCGCGAGCGGGTCGGCGTACGAGGACCGCTGCAAGGGGCCGTACCAGGCAGCGCTGCCCGGCAGCGCCGAGCCCCGGCCGAGCCTCTACGCGGTGCCCGGCAACCACGACTGGTACGACGGGCTGACCGCCTTCCTGCGCCTGTTCACCCGGCACCGCGACGCCAGCATCGGCGGCTGGCGGACCAAGCAGTCCCGCTCGTACTTCGCCGTCGAACTGCCGGCCAACTGGTGGCTGTTCGCCATCGACGAGCAGTTCGGGGCATACCTCGACGATCCGCAGCTCAGCTATTTCGAGAAGGCCGCCACCCGGCTCGGCCCCGACGACCGGGTCATCCTCGCCGTACCGGCACCGACCTGGGTCAAGGCCGTCGAGGAACCGCAGGCGTACGACGCGGTCGACTACTTCATCCGTACCGTCATCAAGCCGACCGGGGCGCAGGTCCGCCTGATCGTCTCCGGCGACCTGCACCACTACGCCCGCTACTCCGGCCCGGACCGCGAGCTGGTCACCTGCGGCGGCGGTGGCGCCTACCTCTACCCCACCCACAAGCTGCCGGAACGGATCGAGGTGCCGCCGCGCCGCACGCTCGCCCGCCGGTCCAGCACCACGCAGGAGTACGACCTCGCCGCCCGCTACCCGACCGCGCGGAAGTCCCGCCGGCTCGGGTGGGGCATCTTCGGCAAGCTGCCGCTGCGCAACCCCGGCTTCACCACGTTGCTCGGCGGACTCCACGCCCTGCTGCTGCTCGCCATGACCAGCTTCGCGGAAGAGCGGGTCAGCGGCACCGAACAGCGGCTCTTCAGCATCCCGCTGGCCCTGGTGCTGATCACGACTCTGCTCGGCGCGGCCCTGTTCGCCAAGCCGCCGAGCGCGTCCGGCAGCCGCCGTACGCCGCACTGGATCCTCGGCACCGCCCACGGCCTGGCGCACATCGCGCTCGCCATCGGCGGCACCCTGGTCTGGCTGCGGCTGCCGTTCCACGACTGGGCGTGGCCGCTGCCACTGCTCGTCGCCGCCCTGCTCTACGCGCCGGTGGCCGGGCTGGTGGCCAGCCAGGTGACGGCGGCGTACCTGCTGATCGCCAGCAAGTTCAAGGTCAACCTGAACGAACTCTTCGCCGGGCAGGGCATCGAGGACGCCAAGAGCTTCCTGCGGGTGCACATCGCGGCCGACGGCACGCTGACCGGCTATCCGGTCGCCGTCGACAAGGTCTGCCGCCGCTGGCGGCCCAACCCCGACGGCCCGTACGACGCGCCGTGGCTGGAGCCGGAAACCCCGCTGACCGTACGGCTCGCCGAGGAGCCCTTCGTCATCCGCTGACCGCGGCCGGTGGTGGTGGCTCAGCCGTAGTGCTCGTCGTGGGCCTTTCGAGGACCGCAGACCGAGGCGCGGCTGCACGAGCAGCGCGAGCCGTCGGCGTCCAGCCGGACCGTGACCGAGTCGCGCGGGACGCTGTGCGCGACCACCCGCCCGTCGCCCTCCGGCGTCGAAACCCGGGATCCGATCGACGGTGCGGAAGCCTGGAACTGCTGGTAGAGCGGGTGTTCGTACTTCAGGCAGCACATCAGCCGGCCACAGGCGCCGGAGATCCGCAGCGGGTTGAGCGGCAGGTCCTGGTCCTTCGCCATCCGGATGGTCACCGGCTCGAAGTCGTTGAGGAAGGTGGCGCAGCACAGGTCGCGCCCGCAGGACCCGATGCCGCCCTGGACCCGGGCCGAGTCGCGGGCGGAGAGCTGCCGCAGTTCCACCCGGCAGTGCAGGGTGGCGCCGAGGTCTCGGACCAGGGACCGGAAGTCGACCCGGTGCGGCGCGGTGAAGTAGATCGTGGTGCGGGCGCCGCCACCCGCCGACGGGCCGCCGGCCTGGTCGAGCGTGTGGTCGACCGCCACCACCTTCATCGGCAGCCCGTGCTCGCGGATCAGCCGCTTCGCGGCGACCTTGGCCTCGGCCTTCCGCTTGCGCTGCGTCTCGTCGCGGCGCAGGTCGCTCTCGGTGGCCATGCCGGCCAGCCTGGGAAAACCGGTGGTCTCCTCGTCGACCCACTGGGCGGCCCAGACGCACTCGGCGACCTCGGTGCCGTCGTCGGTGGGGACCAGCACCTTGTCACCGACGACGGGGTGCAGGTCGCCGGGGTCGAGGTAGTAGAGGCGCCCGTATCGGTTGAAGCTGACGGCGCAGAGCATCCCCATGCACCACACCCTACGACGGACACGGGCAACCGGAGAACACTGACCATTCGGACGATCCGCGCTGACCGTATGAATGGGACTTACTTTTTGTCCGCAACCCGAGGGCGGGGCCGTCGTTGGGATCGATCAGTAGACACCGTCTGACGCGGTGCCGACGGCATACCGCCGTATGCCGTCGCCCCTGGTTCCCGGTCACCGGAGGATGTCGATGACGGACGCCCAGTCCGCCCGTACCACCCTGCCCAAGCGCAGCCGGCGCCTCGCCGGACTCACTGTCGCCGGTCTCGCCGGCGCCCTGGTCAGCCCCGCCCTGGCGATTACGCCCGCGGCCGCGGACCCAGTGTGCGCCACTCCCGCCGCGTACGGCGCTCTCGCCAGCGCCGAACTGGTCAAGCTCGGCCTGCTCGACCTGCGTCCGCTCGGCCTGCCGCTCGGCCCGGTCGCCGACGTACGGCTGGCCTCGGCCAACTCCGGGCTCAACGCCCAGGCCGAAGTCAACTCGGGTGCCGCGGCCCGGCTGCTCGAAGCCGACCTGCTCGGCATCGACCTGCCGCTCGGCCCGCTGACCCGGCCGCTGCACCAGCAGGCCCCGCCGACCAACGCCGAGCCGGCCACCCGCTCACTGGCCCGGGCCGACCTCGGCGTGCTGTCGCTCGGCGTCGGCGAACTCAAGGCCCACGCCCAGTGGGACGAGGCGATGGCCTGCGGAAAGAAGGTCGGCCAGACGACACTGTCGTCGGCCAGCATCGCCAGCGCCAAGGTGCTGCCCGGCCCGTTCGGCCGGGCACTGGTCAGCGTGCCGAACAACCTGTCGAGCACCAGCACCACCGGCCTGGCCGAAGAGGGCGGCGCGGTCCGCTCGGTCGGCGCCGCCTCGATCGGGGTCAGCGAGGTGCGGCTCTTCGCCGGCTCGTCGTCCGAGATCGTGGTCAAGGTGATCAAGCCGCCTACCCTGCGGGTCACCACCGCCGGTACGCGGGACAGCGCCACCGTGCAGTACGACGCGCCGATCCTGGAGATCTCCGCCGCCGGCATCGCCTCGGCCCGGATCGAGTCGCCCGGCGAGTACGTCGACCTGGCCCTGCCGGCCCGCACCCTCGGACTGCCCGGGGCACGGGCGGCCGCCGAATCCGGTGACGTGCCGCTGGTCGGCAGCAACCCGCTCGACGGCCTGCTGAAGGAACTCGACCCCGACCAGGCCCGCACCGGCGCCGCCGCCGGACCGCTCGCCCTGCCCGGCGTACCCGGGCTGCCCGGCCTGCCGGACCTGCCCCCCGCCGGAGAGATCATCGGTGGCATTCCGGAGCGGCTGCCCGTGCTCGGCGGCGACCTCGCGCTCGTCCGCCTGTCCGTCGGCAAGCTCGAACAGCGGATCACCGACCAGGCCGTACACGCGAACGCCGCCTCGCTGCGCCTGCAGGTGCTGAGCGGCCCACCGAGCCGGGACACGAACGGGAACACCGAACGGCGCAGCGTCGTCGACGTCGGGGTCGGCCTGCTCCAGGCCGCGGCCGTGGCCCCCGTACCGGCGGCCAGCCCGAGCCCGTCCACGCCCCCGCCGAACGCCGGTGGTGGCGGCGGCCTGCCGGTCACCGGCGTGAACGTCGGGGTGGTGGCGGGCGCCGGCCTGCTGCTGCTCGCCGGTGGCGGCGGTCTGCTGGTCGCCACCCGGCGGCGCCGTACGACCTGATTCCTTCCCCCGCCTTCGGGCCGCACACGTCCCCGGTGTGCGGCCCGAAGGGCTTACTCGAGGTGCGGCCCGAAGGGCTTACTCGAGGTGCGGCCCGAAGGGCTTACTCGAGGTCAGTACGCGGACCGCCAAATAGTTGGCACCTCAGCCGGTACCGCACGGTACCATTCATCGTATGGCGACCATTTCTCTGCGCGAATTCCGGGACGGCGCGGGGCGCATCCTGGAAAGCCTCGAACGCAACCAAGAGCCGGTGATCATCACGAAGTACGAGCGGCCGGTGGCCGTCCTGATCGGCATTGAGGAGTGGGAGGAACTGGAAGCGTTCCGGGACCGGAAGGACTCCGAGGCGATCGCCCGGTCCCGTGCGGACGGCGAGTTCGTCCCGCTGGCCGCCGCTCTGGAGTCGCTCGGTGTCGACCCCGAAGAGGTACAGGCGTTACTCGCCGACCGGGGGCGCGCAGCCGCATGAAGGTCGAGGTCGATCGCGAAGTGCTCGTCTGGCTCCACAAGCAGCCACGCAATGTCTTCTTGACCGTGCTCGGCGCGATGCTCGAACTCGTCGCCGACCCGCAACCGCCGAACTCGACCGCCATGCGGGACGGGTCGGGCCGGCGGCTCCGGGTGGGTGACTACCGGATCGTCTACCGGATCGACGGCGACGCGCTCACCGTGCACGCGGTCGGGCACCGCAAGGATGTCTACAACTGATCCGCCGTGGCACCGGTTCCCGCCGTCCGGTCAGAGCGGGAGGCGGAGGTCGGTGTGGTGGCCGGGCGGCGGGTCCGCAGGGGCCCGGTAGGGCACTTCGGCCAGGCCGGACGCGTGCCGCCGGAGCAGGGCCTCGCCGCTTTCGTACACGTCGGCCACGGCCTGGAGCAGGACGGTGCCGACGCGCGCCGCGGCGAGCGCGTCGTCGCTGTCCGGGCCGGCTCCGGCCGGAGCCGCCGCCGTCAGGGTGACCGCTTCGGCGCAGGTCAGCACGGTAGCCAGGGTACGGGCCAGCGTGGCCCTGCTCCCCGCCAGCCATTCGGCGACCGCTTCGGCGTACGTCGCCGTCGCCGCCAGCCGGCCGGTCAGCCCGTCCGGGTCGTCGGACAGGTGGGTGGCGAGCGCCGTACGGTGCGCCTCGAAGCTGTCGGCACCGCCGCCCGTCCAGTCGACGCCGCGGGCGACGGCGGCGTGGCCGCGGGCGTAGCCGGGGCGCAGGTCGTGCAGCGCGGACCCGGCGGTGGCCAGCGGTGCCGGGTCGAACGCGGCGACCGCGCGGACCGCCTCGCCGGGCAGGGCCCGTAGGCGGCGCAGCAGTGGCCAGACCGGGTCGCCGTCCGGGGCACCGGATCGGGCGAGGATGTCGTCGACCCGGACGAGCAGTCCGGCGCCGGCCCGGACGAGCTGGTCGAGCGCGTCCATCAGGTCTCCTCGGGCTGCCGCCGGCGGGCGGCGTCGTCGGTGTCCGTGTAGTGGCCGGCGAGTTGGCGCAGGGTGTCGGCGACCTCGGCGAGGCGGGTGGCGGCGGTGGTGGCCTCTTCGCAGCGGGCGCCGGCCGCGACGAGCCACTGGTCGCGCAGGTCACGGGTGAGGTCGCCGAGCCGGCCGGGGCCGGGCGGGCCGAGGTCGGCGCCGGCGGCTCCGGTGACGGCGATGCGGCGGGCCGCGTCGGTCAGGTTGCCGGCCGCCGCGTCGAACCGGTCGGCGGCCTGCCGCAGGCTGTCCATTCAGGACCTCCGGAGCGGCGGGTAGTCGGTGAACGTCTCGGCGTGCAGCTTCTCGCGAGCCCAGCGGGCGGCGTCGGCCGCGGCGGTGACCGCCGCGTGGATCGAGCGGGCGACCTCGGTGTTGGCCCGGTTGTGGAGCGCGCCGGGGATGCGGACGTCGGTGATGACGCCAGCGGCGGTGACGACGACCTCGATCAGCCCGTCGGGCGAGCGCACGGTCACCTCGACGCCCTGCACCGCCTTGTCGAACTCGGCCCGGAGTGACTCGATGCGGCGGTGCCGCTCGACCGCCTCCTCGATCCATGCCTCGTCGATCTCGCGCGCCATGCACAGGCTCCTCACCCGATGTGCCGCTCCGGTTGCGGTACGGCACCGAACCGTACCGGTCGGGCTGCGGTTGCGATACCCCGTGGCCGTCGAGCCCGGGATGGCCGGTGGACGGTCAGCCGCGCCAGAGGGCGAGCATCATCGCCTCGACGGCGATGCGGGGTTTCACGTTGGCCCCGATCGCCTCCCGGCAGGCGAGCACCGCCTCCAGGCGGCGCAGCGTGCTCTCCGGGGTCCACTTCTCGGCGGCCGCCTCGGCAAGCGGTGCGGTGTCGGTGTGCACCGGGGCGACCGGGGCGCGCAGCAGGGTGGTGAGCACGTCGCGGTAGAAACCGGCCAGGTCGACCAGGGCCCGGTCGAGGGCGTCGCGCTGGGCCCGGGTGGCCCGCGACTTCTGCCGGCGTTCGAGTTCCTTGATCTGTCCGGCGGAGCCACGGGCCGCGCCGGCGGCGCCCCGGCCGGTGCCACCGGCACCGAGTGCGGTCTCCAGTGCGGCCCGTTCGGCGGCGTCGGACTCGGCGACCGAGGCGGCCGCCTCGGCCTCGGTGGCCTCGATGAGTGCCGAGGCGGCGTCGAAGCAGGCGCCGACGCTGCTGAGCCGGCGGGGTACGGCGAGCACGGCGTCGCGGCGCTTGCGGGCCTCCGGGTCGCGGGCCAGCAGCCGGGCCCGGCCCACGTCGCCCTGGGCCGCCGCGGCGGCCCACCGCGCGACCTCGGCGTCGATCCCGTCGCGGGCCCCGAGGACCGCGGCGACCGCTTCGGCGGGAGGCTGGCGCAGCGGGACCAGCCGGCACCGGGAGCGGATGGTGACGGAGATGTCGTCGGGGTGGGTGGACGGCGTGCAGAGCAGGAACACCGTCCGTGGTGGCGGCTCCTCGACCGCTTTGAGCAGGGCGTTGCCGGCCGCTTCGGTGAGCCGGTCGGCGTCGGTGACGACGACCACCTGCCAGCGTCCGCCGGCCGGGGTGCTCGCGGCGCGCAGCACCAGGGCACGCATCTCGCCGACACCGATCGACAGCCCCTCGGGCACCACGAACCGTACGTCGGCGTGGGTGCCGGCGAGCGTGGTGTGGCAGCCGGTGCAGTCGCCGCAGCCGGTGCCGTGGACGCATTCGAGGGCGGCGGCGAAGGCCCGGGCGGCGACTGTGCGGCCCGAACCGGGCGGCCCGGTGAAGATCCAGGCATGGGTCATCGCGCCGGTGCCCGGGCCGGCCGCGCCGTTTCCGTCGGCACCGTCCTCGTGGGCGGCCCGGACGATGCCGGCCGCGTCGGCGGCGGCCCGGCGCAGGGTTTCGACGGCCTCGTCCTGGCCGACGAGTTCGGCGAACACGCCGAGGCTCATCGGCCCGCCTCCACCGCGTTGTCCGCCATCGACATCCGATCGTCCTGGGGCGGCTTCGGCGGCCGGGCGGGCTCGGCCTCGCCGTCCGCGCGGGTCCGGTCGCCGGGATCGGTCCCGTGACCGGCGAGCAGTTCGGTGACCCGGGCGGCGACCGCCCGGGCGATGTCGTCGGCCGGCAGGGCGGCGTCGAGCACCAGGTAGCGCTTCGGGTCGGCGGCGGCCAGGTCGAGGAAGGCGTACCGGACCCGCTCGTGGAAGGCGACCGACTCGCTCTCCAGGCGGTCGGCGGCCGTGCCCCGCCCGGCGGCCCGGGCCAGCCCCACCGCCGGGTCGACGTCGAGCAGGACGACCAGGTCGGGCTTGAGCCCGCCGGTCGCCCACGACGACAGCCAGGAGACCTCGTCGACCGGCAGGGTACGGCCGGCCCCCTGGTAGGCCAGTGACGAGTCGACGTACCGGTCGCTGACGACGACGGCGCCCCGGGCGAGGGCGGGCCGTACGACGGTGGCGACGTGGTGGGCCCGGTCGGCGGCGTAGAGCAGCGCCTCGGCGCGGGGCGAGGGGGCCGACGGGCCGCTCCCGTCGGAGAGCAGCAGGGTACGGATGCGCACGCCGATGTCGGTGGCACCGGGTTCCCGGGTCACCACGACCTCGTGCCCCTGCTCGCCCACGGCGGCGGCCAGCCGGTTGACCTGGGTCGACTTGCCGGCGCCCTCGCCGCCCTCGAAGACGACGAACAGGCCGCTGCGGGCGAACGACTCGCCGACCGACAGCGGCCGCCCCCGGACCGAACCCCACAGGTCGGGCAGCACCGGCACCCCGGGCTTGTCGTCCATCTGCCGGAAGGCGCTGATGCCGGCGAAGATGCCGAAGACACCGGCGGCGAGCAGGAGCAGGCGGGTCGACGAGATCGAGATCCCGAGATCGGCGATCCGCAGCTCGCGGGAGCCGCCGACCCCGACGAGCAGGCTGCTGAGCGAGATGGCGAGCATCAGCACGATCCGGGTACCGGTCTGCACGACGGCGAAGACGCGCCCCCGGACCTCGTCGGCGATCTCGCCGCCGAGCAGGGTGGTCCCGGCCAGGAACGCCATGCCGGCGCCGGCGCCGACCAGGATCGCGCCGAGGATGGCCATCGACAGGTGGATCGCCGCGGCGAGCAGGAGCACCGAGGCGCTGGCGAGCACGATGCTCATGCCGAACCAGCGGCGCCGGGACAGCTCCCGGATGACCATCGGGCCGAGGCCGATGCCGATCGCCAGGCCGACGAAGATCGAGCCGAAGAGCAGGTAGAAGGCGGCGTCACCGGCGCTGAGCGAGTTGGTGAAGAAGCGGGCGGTGCCGATGACGATGCCGCCGCCGGCGAAGGCGCCGAAGATGCCGAGGACGAGGCCGCGGACCAGCGGGGTCTTGCCGATGAACCGCCAGCCCTCGACGAACTGCTTCATCACGCTCTGGCCGGGGCCGTCCGGCCGGCCGCCCCGACCGCTGATCTCCTTGATGCCGAAGAAGACGACGAGCGCGGTGGCGAGCCGGGACAGCGAGTTGAAGTAGAGGGCCAGCTGTGCGGGTTCGACCCAGGCCGGCGGCTCGCCGGAGGAGATGCCCCGGACCGTCCGGTCGAGGGCGGCCAGGACGGCGGCGGCCAGGACCGGGGTGATGCCGTACGTGGTGATCAGGGTGAGCTGGTTGGAGACCTCCAGCCGGGCCCGCGGGATCAGGTTGGGGACCGCGGCCTCCTTGGCCGGGATCCAGATCAGCGTGACCGCCTCGATCAGGAAGGTGGCGACGGCCGCCCAGGTGACGGTGACGCCGCCGCTCGCGCCCAGGAGCGCCACCAGCGGGATGGAGGCGAACAGCACGAACCGCAGCAGGTCACAGATGACCATCGTGTAGCGGCGGTCGAAGCGGTCGGCGAGGATGCCGGCGATCGGGCCGAGGACGAGGGCCGGCAGCAGGCGTACGGCGATGACGCCGCCGAACGCGAGGCCCTTGGCGGCGTCGCTCTCGACCTGGGTGGCGGCGAAGACCGAGGTGGCGAGCAGGCCGAGCCAGTCGCCCAGGGAGGCGACCCCCAGCACGGCCCAGAGCCGGCGGAACGGGCGAATCCGCAGCACGGACCGTAACGCCGGCAGACCGGACATCTCCATCCCGGCCGAGGACTTCGCCTTCCCGGTGGATGCCGACCTGTCGTCTCCGGTCTGATCGCCGTCTGCCGAGCCGCTCGCCTGCGTGTCGATGGCCGTACCTCCGCGTGCCGGCCCATCGCTGGGCTCCCCCGGATGACACTCTAACGGCGGGGCCCATCAGGCCGGTCCCCGACATTCCCCTGATCGGCCGGCCGAAGCGGCGCGACGATGATTAATACACGAAGGTATTTCGCATTGATCGGCGGCCCGCTAGCGTGCTGTCGTGCCCACCGAACGTGACCTGCTGCGCGACCGGCTCGACCGGGCGACCGCGCACCTCGACCCGCCGATCGCGGTGATCGACCTATCGGCCTTCGACGCCAACGCCGCCACGCTCGCCCGGCAGGCCGGCAAGCCGCTACGGGTGGCCAGCAAGTCCGTACGCAGCCGGGCCCTGCTCAGCCGCGCGCTGGCCACGCCCGGCTGGCAGACGGTGATGGCGTACACGGTGGCGGAGGCGATCTGGCTGGTCCGCACCGGCGTCACCAGGGACGTGCTGGTGGCGTACCCGAGCGCGGACCGGCAGGCGCTCGCCGAACTGGCCGCCGACGCCGACCTCGCCGCCGCCGTCACGATCACCGTCGACAGTGTCGAGCAACTCGACGCGGTCGACGCCGCCGCTCCCCCGGCCCGCCGGCCGGAGATCCGGGTCTGCCTCGAACTCGACGCCTCCTGGCGGCCGCTCGGTGGGCGGCTGCACCTGGGGGTACGCCGTTCGCCGGTGCACACGCCCGCGGCGGCCGGCACGCTCGCCGCGCTGATCACCGCCCGCCCCGGGTTCCGGCTGGTCGGGCTGATGGCGTACGAGGCGCAGATCGCCGGGCTGGGCGACATGCCGCCGGGGCAGGCCCTGCGCGGTACGGCGATCCGGGCGGTGCAGCGCCGGTCGTACCGGGAACTGGTGCGGCGCCGGGCCGCCGCGGTGGCGGCGGTACGCGACCACGCCGACCTGGAGTTCGTCAACGGCGGTGGCACCGGCAGCGTCGCCGCGACCGGCGCCGACAGCTCGGTCACCGAGGTCGCCGCCGGCTCCGGCCTCTTCGGGCCCACGCTGTTCGACGCCTACCGGGCGTGGCGGCCGGCGCCCGCCGCGTTCTTCGCCCTGCCGGTCGTACGCCGCCCGGCGCCACGGGTGGCGACCGTGCTCGGCGGCGGCTGGATCGCGTCCGGGCCGGCCGAGGCGAGCCGGCTGCCGACACCGTGGCTGCCGGCCGGGCTGCGGCTGACCGGCACCGAGGGGGCGGGCGAGGTGCAGACCCCGCTGACCGGGGCGGCCGCCGACTCGCTGCGGGTGGGCGACCGGGTGTGGTTCCGCCACGCCAAAGCCGGTGAGCTGAGTGAGCACGTACGCGAGCTGCACCTGGTCGACGGCGACCGGATCGTGGACACGGTGCCGACCTACCGGGGCGAGGACCAGGCGTTCCTCTAGCGGGTGGCCGGGCGGGCGGCACGGCCCGCCGGCCGGTCAGGTGGTGCTGACGTCGACGTGCCGGTGCAGGTATTCCCGGATCAGTGCCTTGGCCTCGCCGAGCACCTCGTCGTCGCCCTCGGGGTCGCGCCGGAACGCCAGCTTGATCAGGGCGTCGGCGGACTCGACCGCGATCTCCAGCGCGAAGCGCAGACGCGGCTCGTCGGCCACCCCGAACTGCTCGACCAGCACCCGGGCCAACTCCTCGGCGATGACCGCGTTGTTGTCGCGCTCGTCGTCGAGCAGGTGCACGTCGACGATGTCGCCGAAGTGCAGGGTACGGAAGCCGGGCAGCGACCGGTGCATCGAGATGTATTCGTCGATGCCGGCGTCGACGCCGTCCCACCAGTTCTCGAGGTCGCCCTGGCCGAATCTGGCGGACAGCCGCTGGAGGTACGCCTCCATGTTGCGCAGGGTCAGCGCCTGCACGATGGCCCGCTTGTCGGGGAAGAACTGGTAGACCGACCCGATCGCGACCCCGGCCCGCTCGGCGAGCAGGGTCGTGGTCAGGCCGTCGTAGCCGACCTCGTCGACCAGGACGGCGCAGGCGTCGAGCATCCGCTGGACCCGGGCCACGCTGCGTCCCTGCACCGGCACCCGGCGCAGGGGTCCGGCGGTGACGGTAGATGTCGCCACTCGTCGCCACTCCCTTTCAAAGATCGGTCGTCGGTCGTTCCGGATGAGAACGTCACCAGGATCAACGAACGACCCGCATCGACGGTGTTTACTCATATCAGTGGGCCTGATATGAAGGCTACTCACGTTCTCTGTGCGGACTCCGGAGGGTCCCATGCGAGGCACCGCCACAACGGGGTCCACGACCGGCAACACCTGGTCGAACTGGGCCGGCAACCAGCACGCCACCGCCGCCTCGGTACTCATACCGGGCAGCGTCGATGATGTAGTCGCCGCCGTCAATGCCGCCGCCGTCGCCGGCCAGCGGATCAAGCCGGTGGGCTCCGGACACTCGTTCACCGACATCGCCCGCACCGACGCACACCGCATCGACCTCACCCGGCTCGCCGGCCTGGTCGGGGTCGACCGGTCGGCCCGGCTGGTCACCGTACGGGCCGGCACCCGACTGCGGGCGCTCAACGAACTGCTCGCCGAGCACGGGCTCGCCATGCCCAACCTCGGCGACATCGACGAACAGACGATAGCCGGCGCGCTGGCCACCGGCACCCACGGCACCGGCGCCGGCTACGGCTGCCTGTCCACCTTCGTCGAGGCGCTGACCCTGGTCACCGGCACCGGCGCGGTGCTGCGCTGCTCTACGGCGGAGAACCCGGAAGTCTTCGCCGCCGCCCGGGTCGGCCTCGGCGCCGTCGGGGTGCTGGTCGAGGTCACCCTGCGCTGCGCCGACGCGTTCGTGCTCCGGGCCCACGAACGGCCCGCCCCGCTGCCGGCCGTACTCGCCGAACTCGAGACGTACGTCGCCGGCAACGACCACTTCGAGATGTACTGGTTCCCGTACACCGACCGGGTCCAGGTCAAGACGAACAACCGGGTGCCCGCCGACGACCAGCCGCTGCCCCGGCTGCGCGGCTGGCTCGACGACGAGTTCCTGTCCAACACCGTGTTCGCCGGCGTCTGCCGGCTCGGCCGTGCCGTGCCCCACCTCGCGCCGACGCTCAGCTCCGTCTCGGCCCGGGCGCTGACCGCCCGCACCTACACCGCCCGCTCCGACCGGGTCTTCTGCACCCCGCGCCGGGTCCGGTTCACCGAGATGGAGTACGGCCTGCCCCGCGCCGCCCTGCCCGAGGCCCTGGCCGCCCTCCGGAAGATCGTCGACGGGCTGCCGTTCAAGGTGCTCTTCCCGGTGGAGGTGCGGTTCACCGCCGCCGACGACATCTGGCTGTCGCACGGCTACGGACGCGAGTCGGCGTACGTCGCCGTGCACCAGTACGTCGGCATGCCGTACGAGCCGTACTTCCGGGCCTTCGAACAGGTCGCGCAGGCACTCGGCGGTCGGCCGCACTGGGGCAAACTGCACTACCGCGACGCCGCGTCGCTGCGGCCGGCGTATCCCCGCTTCGACGACTTCCTGGCCGTACGCGACCGGCTCGACCCGCGCCGCATCTTCGCCAACGACTACACGGCACGGGTGCTGGGCGCCTGACGGCGCCCGGTCACTCCGCCGCCGGCTGCCCGGCGGCCGCCTTCTTCGGCGCCGCCTTCTTGGCCGGTGCCGCCTTTGCCGTCGCCTTCTTCGCCGCCGTCTTCTTTGCCGCCTTGCGCGGTGCCGCCTTCTTCGCCGGCGTGCCGCCGTCGGCCGCCGCCTTCTTCGCGGCCGTCTTCTTCGCCGTGGCCTTCTTCGGCGCCGGCCCCTTCGCCCGCTTCTCCGACAGCATCTCCGACGCCTGCTCGATGGTCAGCGCCTCCGGCGTCTGCCCCCGGCGCAGCGAGGCGTTGGTCTCGCCATCGGTCACGTAAGGGCCGAACCGGCCGTCCTTGATGACCAGCGGCTTGTCGGTCAGCGGGTCGACGCCCATTTCCCGCAACGGCGGGGCGGCCGCCCGGCGCTGCCGGGTCTTCGGCGCGGCCAGCAGGGCCAGCGCCTCGTCGAGGCTGACCGTGAAGATCTTGTCTTCGGAGTCCAGCGACCGGTAGTCGTCGCCGCGCTTGACGTACGGGCCGTAGCGACCGGACGCGGCGAACACCTCCGCCCCCTCCGGGTCTGCCCCGACGAGCCGGGGCAGGCTCAGCAGGCGCAGCGCTTCGTCGAGCGTCAGCGCGTCCGGCGACTGTGTCTTGAACAGCGAGGCCTTGCGGTCCCCGCTGGCGACGTACGGCCCGAACCGGCCGGACTTGAGCACGATCGGCTCACCGGTGTCGGGGTGCTCGCCCAGCTTCCGCTCGCCGCCCCCGCCGAGGAACAGTTCGTTGACCTTCTCCGGGGTCAGCTCGTCCGGTGCCACCCCCTCGGGGATGGACGCCCGGTCACCGGTCGGCCCCTCGCCGCCCTCGCCCTCGACGACCGGCGCCGCCTCCGCACCCGGCAACGCCCGCTGCAGGTACGGCCCGTAGCGGCCGACCCGGACCACGACGTCGCGGCCCTCGTCGTCGCGGAACAGCGGGATCGAGTTGACGCTGCGCGCGTCGATCTCGCTGAGGTTCTCGGTGACCAGCCGCTTCAGGCCGCCGGCCCGGGCGATCGAGTCGTCGCCGGCCACCTCGCTGCCGAAGTAGAACGAGGTGAGGAAGTCGACCGCCGCCGAGTCGCCGCCGGCGATCTCGTCGAGCTGGTTCTCCATCGCCGCGGTGAAGTTGTAGTCGACCAGCCGCGGGTAGTGCCGCTCCAGCAACCCGACCACGGCGAACGCCAGGAACGACGGGATCAGTGCCTGGCCGCGCTTGAAGACGTAGCCGCGGTCCTGGATCGTCTGCATGATCGACGCGTATGTCGAGGGCCGGCCGATGCCCAGCTCCTCCAGCGACTTGACCAGCGACGCCTCGGTGTAGCGCGACGGCGGCGAGGTGTGGTGCCCGGTCGGGGCCAGTTCGTCGGCGGTGAGCGGCTGGTCCTTGGCCAGCTTCGGCAGCCGGCGCTCGGCGTCCTCGGCCTCGGCGCTCTCGTCGTCGCTTGACTCGACGTATGCCTTCAGGAAGCCCGGCTCGGTGATCGTCTTGCCGGTGGCGCCGAAGTCGGCCTCCTCGCCGGCCGTCGACACCGCGCGGATCCGCACCGACACCGACATGCCGACCGCGTCGGTCATCTGCGAGGCGATCGTCCGCCGCCAGATCAGCTCGTAGAGCTTTCGCTCCTCGGTCGACAGTTCGTTCGCCACCTCACCCGGGGTGCGGAAGTTGTCGCCGGCCGGGCGGATCGCCTCGTGCGCCTCCTGGGCGTTCTTGACCTTGCCCGTGTAGCGGCGCGGCTCCGGCGGGACGCTGCCGGCGCCGTACAGCTCGGTGATCTGCCGGCGGGCCGCGGCGATCGCGGTCTCCGACAGGTTGACCGAGTCGGTACGCATGTAGGTGATGTAGCCGTTCTCGTAGAGCCGCTGCGCCGTACGCATCGTCTGCTGTGACGAGAACCTCAGCTTGCGGGCCGCCTCCTGCTGGAGGGTGGAGGTGATGAACGGCGCGTACGGCCGGCGCCGGTAGGGCTTCTCCTCGACCCGGGTGACGGTGAACGGGCGGCCGTCGAGGCGGGCGGCCAGCCCGCGGGCGCCGTCGCCGTCGAGGTGCACCACGGACGCGCCGGGCTTGACCCGGCCGGTGGTCGGCTCGAAGTCCTTGCCGGTGGCGATCCGGTCGCCGCCGAGAGCGACGAGGGTGGCGTGGAAGGTGCGCGGGCCCTCACCGACGTCCTTCGCGTCGACCGCCAGGGTGGCCAGGATGTCCCAGTATTCCGCGCTGCGGAACGCCATCCGCTGGCGCTCCCGCTCGACCACGATCCGGGTCGCCACGGACTGCACCCGGCCGGCCGACAGCCGCGGCATGACCTTCTTCCACAGGACCGGGGAGACCTCGTATCCGTACAGCCGGTCAAGGATCCGGCGGGCCTCCTGGGCGTCGACCAGGTGGCGGTCGATCTCCCTCGGGTTGGCCACGGCCGCCTGGATGGCCGGCTTGGTGATCTCGTGGAAGACCATCCGCTTGACCGGCACCTTGGGCTTGAGGGTCTCGACCAGGTGCCAGGCGATCGCCTCGCCCTCGCGGTCCTCATCGGTGGCGAGGAAGACCTCGTCGACCTCCTTGGCCAGCTTGGTCAGCTTCGCGATCTGCTGGCGCCGGTCGGCGGAGACGACGTAGAGCGCGGTGAAGCCGTTGTCGACGTCGACGCCGAGCCGCGCCCACGGCTCCTTCTTGAACCTTGCGGGCACGTCGGCGGCGTTGCGGGGCAGGTCACGGACGTGGCCCAGGCTGGCCTCGACGACATACCCCGGGCCCAGGTAGCCCGAGATCGTCTTGGCCTTCGCCGGGGACTCGACGATGACCAGACGGTTGCTCCTGTCGTTACTCGGCACGTCTCTCCCTGACCTCGACCTCGTGTGCCGCCCGGCTGACCCGCCGTGCAGGCAGACGTCCAACGTAACCCGCGTTCCGGCCCGAGGCCGCGCGGGCGGTCAAACCTCCCTCACAAACCGTCCCTGACCGGGTGTGGAGCGCCGCCCGTGGCTCATCCGACGGACGGCGACACCGTACACCTATGAACAACGTGACGGCGCCCACCGCACCGGAGATAGGCCGATCTCACCAGGCTACGGAAAGCCACCGTACGGATGCGGTTGGTGTTCGAGGACCGCCCACGATCAGGGCAGATGACTGCGAATCCCGCGCAACCGCACCCCGACCCGCAACAACCATCTACTGTCGTGAATTAGACAGTTGGGTCGGGCCACTCGGCCACCGGGGCGGCTGGCGGGCGGTCACCGACCATCTCCGCCAGCCGGCGCAGGCGCCGACGCCCGGTGATCCGGTATGCCGGACCGCCGCCCCCGCCACCGATCAGGGCCGCCGGCAGGCCGACCGCCGCCAGCGCACCTCCCACCGGCTCCCAGCAGCCCTCGTCACCGGCACCCAGACGCAGCACGAACCCGGTCGGCTCGACCGCGCCGGCCGCCGCGACCCACAGCCGCAGCCGCCGCCCGTTGAGATGCAGGCCACCCGGCGGCTGCTTCACCGCACCCCGCAGCCAGGCCCGCCCGAGCGGAGCGAGAGTCGTCGCGTACGACGTACGCACGACGAGCCGGTCGTCCGGCGCCGGCTCCCAGGTCGCCGCCAACCCACAAGCCGCGAACTCGGCGACCAGCACGTGCACCCGCCAGGCCGCGTCGACGGCGACCGACACCCGCGCCGTGCCACCCATCCGCACCACCTCACCCGGCCCGGCCAGCAGGCCGGCCAGGTCGGCCGGCGACGGCTCCGCCGCCTCCACCCCGAACAGCGAGAGCTGCCGAACCGGGTCCGACGACCCCGGCATCCCCGCGGGAGGAGGCGTCAGCGACACTCCGGGACCTCGTCGAAGGCCCGCGTCAGCTCCTCGGAGTTGAGCCTGCTGGTGTCCAGCGCACTCTCGTCGTACTCCTTGTTGAGCACGTCGACGGCGGCCCGGACACCGGCGTAGAAGGTCTCCGGCGCCCCGGTGGTGGCCAGTGCGTCGATCGTCGTCCTGGCCCGGCCGTAGGCGTCGCGAACCGCGGTGAGCGACGTGACGAAGCCCCGGGCGACCACCTCGCCCTGCTCCACGTCGGGCACCCCGGCCTGCTCGACCTTGGACCGGGCGGTCTCGCTCGCCTGCTCGGCGCCGCCGAGCAGGCGTACCAGGTTCTCTTTGGCCTGTGCCGGCGTGGTCATCGCGGTCATCTGCTGCTGGGTGCGGCTGGTGAGGTTGTGGATCTCCGTTCGCCACGGGCCGAGCGCGTCGCAGACGGCGGCCGCCCAGGCCCTGGGCGCCGGAGCGGAGGAGCAGCCGGCCAGGACCGCGAACGCGGCCACCACCGCCGTGAAGACACCGACGGTCGTCGCCCGGGACCTACGCATGCGAAGCAGCGTACGGCCTGACGGCCAGCCAGGAGCAGTGTGATCACGGCCGGACGACGACCGGGTGCCGTCCGGGCGAGACGACAGGACCCCCTGCCGGCATCCGGCAAGGGGTCCCGCAACCGTCGATCCGTTCAGGCGGTGACCGTCTCCGGCTCCTGGTCCGGAGCACCGTCACCGGTGCTGCCCGGCCCACCCGGGTTGTCGCCGATGGCGATCGGCTTGCGCTTGCTGAACACCACGGCCGCCACGATGACCAGCACGGCGACCGCGGCGATGGCGATCCGCGCCGGGTGGTTGGCGTCGTCACCGATGCTGAGAGTCACGACCGCCGGGGCGATCAGCAGCGAGACCAGGTTCATCACCTTGATCAGCGGGTTGATCGCCGGGCCGGCGGTGTCCTTGAACGGGTCACCCACGGTGTCGCCGATGACCGTCGCGGAGTGCGACTCCGAACCCTTGCCGCCGTACGCACCGTCCTCGACCAGCTTCTTCGCGTTGTCCCAGGCGCCACCGGAGTTGGCCAGGAACACCGCCATCAGCACGCCGGCACCGATCGCGCCGGCCAGGTAGGCCGCCAACGCGCCGGCACCGAGACCGAAGCCGACCGCGATGGGCGCCATGATCGCCAACAGACCGGGGGTCAGCAGCTCACGCTGGGCGTCCCGCGTGCAGATGTCGACGACCCGCCCGTACTCCGGACGCTGGGTGCGGTCCATGATGCCGGGGAACTCGCGGAACTGCCGGCGGACCTCCATGACCACCGCGCCCGCCGACCGGGACACCGCGTTGATGGCCAGCCCGGAGAAGAGGAAGACCACGGCCGCGCCGACGATCAGCCCGACCAGGTTGCCCGGGTTGGCCACGTTGAGCAGGTCGGAGACGAAGGCGTCCAACTCCTCCTGGGTCGGGAAGTCCAACGCCGTCCGCACGCTGCTGGTGTAGGAGCCGAAGAGCGCGGTCGCCGCCAGCACGGCCGTCGCGATCGCGATGCCCTTCGTGATGGCCTTCGTCGTGTTGCCCACCGCGTCGAGTTCGGTGAGCGTACGGGCCCCCTGCTCGTCGATGTCGCCGGACATCTCCGCGATCCCCTGCGCGTTGTCGGAGATCGGGCCGAAGGTGTCCATCGCCACGATGACGCCGACGGTGGTCAGCAGGCCGGTGCCGGCCAGCGCCACCGCGAAGAGCGACAGGGTCAGCGAGCCGCCGCCGAGCAGGAACGCGCCGTAGACGCCGGCGCCGACCAGCAGCGCCGAGTAGACGGCCGACTCCAGCCCGACGCTGATGCCGGCCAGCACGACGGTCGCCGGCCCGGTCAGCGAGCTCTTGCCGATGTCCTGCACCGGACGCCGGTGCGTCTCGGTGAAGTAGCCGGTGAGCGCCTGGATCGCCGCCGCCAGCACGATGCCGATGACGACCGCCCCGATGGCCACCAGCGGCGGGCTCAACGGAAGGCTCTCGTCGGCGTCGAGGTCCAGCACCGACCGCCAGTCGTCGCCGAGCAGCGCCGGCCAGGTCGACGGGAGGTAGAGCCACGACACGATCGCGACCAGCACCGCCGACAGCACCGCCGAGGCGTAGAACGCCCGGTTGATCGCCACCATCCCGTTGCGGTCGGACGCCCGCAGGCGGGTGATGAAGACGCCGATGATCGCGATGATCACACCGACGGTGGACACGATGAGCGGGAACACCAGCCCCTGCTCGCCGAACGCGGCCCGGCCCAGGATCAGCGCGGCGACCAGGGTCACCGCGTACGACTCGAACAGGTCGGCGGCCATGCCGGCGCAGTCGCCGACGTTGTCGCCCACGTTGTCGGCGATCGTCGCCGGGTTACGCGCGTCGTCCTCGGGGATGCCCTGCTCGACCTTGCCCACCAGGTCGGCGCCGACGTCGGCCGCCTTGGTGAAGATGCCGCCGCCGACCCGCATGAACATGGCCAGCAGCGCGGCACCGAAGCCGAAGCCCTCCAGCACGGTCGCCGCGTCGGCCTTGAAGATCAGCACGACCACCGCGGCACCGAGCAGGCCCAGGCCGACGGTGAGGAAGCCGACCACACCGCCGGTGCGGAACGCGATCTGCATGGCCGCCTCGCGGCCACCGCTGCTCTCCCGCGCCGCCGCGGCCACCCGCAGGTTGGCCCGGGTCGCCAGCGCCATACCGGCCCCACCGATGAAGGCGCTGAACGCCGCACCGACGACGAAGAAGGCCGACCGGCCGATCTTCACCAGGGTCTCGTTGTCGCCCGCGCCGTGCACCGGCAGCAGGAAAAGCAGCACCACGGCGATGACGACGAAAATGCCGAGGGTTTTGAACTGGCGGAACAGGTATGCCGAGGCGCCCTCCTGGACGGCCCCAGCGATCTCCTGCATGTTGGTGGTGCCCCTACCGGTCGCCAGAACCGCCTTGACGAGCGCACCGGCAAAGCCGAGCGCCACCAACGCGATTACCGCGGCGACAATTACGTACGAGAGATTCTCGCCGGTAAGGGACAACCCGCCGCCCTCGGCGGCCAAGGTCCCGGACATCTATGTCCTCCTGTACCGAACGCTCGCGCCGACCCGGCGGACGAACCGGCCCGGCGACTCCACGCGTGGAGCATCGACTCACCCGGCATCGCGGGCTGCGGGCCAGGCTGTTGCTGATAACCCCGGGTACTGTAGCGGCAGACCGTGGTGGAGGTCACACCGTCCACCCACTGTGACACGGTGATGTTTTTCGCTGTAGTACCGGTTGCGAGAAGCGGCGCCATCGGCTTCGGCTTCCGAGGCGGACGGCCGGAGGGTCCCGCGTTACCGCCCCACCGGCCACACCATCCGGACCTCGGTGCCGATCCCTTCGTCGACCGGACGCACCTGAAGGTCCTCGACAAAGCCCGCCAGCAGGGCGAATCCCACTCCGACGGTGAGCGCCTCGTCGGTCAGCGACTCGTCGGCGAGTTCGTCCGGCGGTAACGCGGCCAGCCCCAGCCCAGCCTCGATCGGCGCCCGGTCGATCACCCGCACGGTGTAGGAGACGTCGTCGGACATCTCCATCAACACCAGGTCGGGCAGCCCGTACTGGCGGTGCAGGGCGACCGCCCGGGTGCACGCCTCGCCGATCGCGAGACGTACCT
Organism: Polymorphospora sp. NPDC051019; assembly: GCF_040683055.1. Taxonomy (NCBI): domain Bacteria; kingdom Bacillati; phylum Actinomycetota; class Actinomycetes; order Micromonosporales; family Micromonosporaceae; genus Polymorphospora; species Polymorphospora sp. NPDC051019. The sequence continues at coordinate 143,326 of NZ_JBFBCH010000009.1, forward strand.
CGTCGAGCAGTTCCTCGGCCACCCCGGCCCGACGGGCGACGGCCACACCGACCAGCCGCGCGGTCCGCACGTGCACCGGGGCCGGCGAGAACGAGAGTCGAACCGTCGACATCACGCCGCCGGACCGGCCTGACCGGCGCTGAGGGCCTCCTCCGCAGTGGCGAAGATCGGGAAGACCTGGTCGAGGGCGGTGATCCGGAAGATCTTGAGCAGCGGCTCCTTGTCACAGACCAGGCTGAACGTGCCCCCGACGGCACGCAGCCGCTTCAGGCCGCCGAGCAGCACCCCCAACCCGGTGGAGTCGATGAACGTCACCCCACCCAGGTCGACCACGATGCTGCGTGACCCGCCGTCGATCAGCTGGAGGAACCGCTCCCGCAGCCGGGTGCCGGAGACAAGATCGACCTCGCCGCCGACCTCCAGCACCGTGTGCCCGTCGACGGTGCGGGTCGTGAGCGACATCGCATCTCTGGACTGCCCCTCACTGTCCATCGGCCTGTCCATGGATCCTCCTCCGCCAGGAACGCTCCTGGCATCTAACCATCGGGTGGGCGGACGGGTCCGCACGAGGTTCAACCCGGTGCCGTCGCGCCATATACCCCGCGCGACCATTTCCCATATCCGCACACCAGTGCGAGAGTGCAGGGCGTGACCTCCGCAGCCACACTATCCGCGGCGGGCGGCCCGGATCGGCCGCCGGTCACGGCCGCCGTGACGCCGCCCGACCTGCTGCGGCACCTGCGACCGCGGGCCGACAGCGGCACCGGGGACTCCGCCGTCACCCACGTCGAGCGGATGCCGGCCCGGGCCGGCGTCACCGCCGAATGGCCCCGGTGGGTGCCGGAGGAACTGCGGGACACCCTCACCCGGCGGGGCGTCGCCGCACCCTGGCAGCACCAGGCGCGGGCGGCCGAACTCGCGTACGACGGCCGCCACGTCGTCGTCGCCACCGGCACCGCGTCGGGTAAGTCACTGGCCTACCAGCTGCCGGCCCTGTCCCGGCTGCTCGCCGACCCGCGAGCCACCGTGCTCTACCTCGCACCGACCAAGGCGCTGGCCGCCGACCAGTTGCGCGCCGTCGACGGCCTGGCCCTTCCCGGGGTACGCCCGGCGGCGTACGACGGCGACACGCCGCGCACCGAACGGGAGTGGATCCGGCAGCACTCCCGGTTCGTGCTGACCAACCCGGACATGCTGCACCACAGCATCCTGCCCGGCCACGCCCGCTGGGCCGGCTTCCTGCGCCGGCTGGCGTTCGTCGTCGTCGACGAGTGCCACACCTACCGCGGCGTCTTCGGCTCGCACGTCGCACACGTGCTGCGCCGGCTGCGCCGCCAGGTCGCCCGGTACGGACGTACCCCGATCTTCGTGCTGGCGTCGGCGACCTCGGGCGATCCGGCCGCGGCGGCGGGGCGGCTCATCGGCCTGCCCGTCGAGGCCGTCGTCGAGGACACCTCGCCCCGTGGCGGGGTGACCTTCGCGCTGTGGGAACCGCCACTCCTGCCCGCCGACCGGCCGGACGGGGACGCGGTCGTGGTGCCGGCGACCCGACGGCCGGCCCTGCGGGAGGGAGACGGGCGGCCCGCCGACGGCGACGAACCAGCCCCGGACGCCGTACGCCGGTCGGCGCTGCGGGAGACGGCCGACCTGCTCGCCGACGCGGTCGCCGCCGGGGTACGCACGCTGGCCTTCGTCCGCTCGCGCAAGGGCGCCGAAGTGGTGGCGACGATGGCGCGGCGATCGCTCGACGAGGCGGTCCCGGGCCTCGGCGACAGGGTGGCGGCCTACCGGGCCGGCTATCTCAAGGAAGAGCGGCGGTCGCTGGAACGCGCCCTGCTCGACGGCGAACTGCTCGGCCTGGCCTCGACGAACGCGCTGGAGCTGGGCGTCGACCTGATCGGCCTCGACGCCGTGCTGATCTGCGGCTATCCGGGCACCAGGGCCTCGCTGTGGCAGCAGGCCGGGCGGGCCGGGCGGGCCGGTGGTGAGGCGCTGGCCGTGCTGGTCGCCCGTGACGACCCGCTCGACACCTACCTGGTGCACCACCCCGAGGCGGTGTTCGGCCGCCCGGTCGAGTCGACCGTGCTGGACCCGTCCAACCCGTACGTCCTCGGCCCGCAGCTCTGCTGCGCCGCGGTCGAGGCCCCGTTGACACCGGCCGACCTGGAACTCTTCGGCCCCGGCGCGAACGACGCGGTGGCGGCGCTCGTCGAGGCCGGCGCCCTGCGGCAGCGGCCCACGGGCTGGTACTGGCGGCACAGCGGGCGGCCCGAAGTCGACCTGCGCGGCACCGGGGGCGCACCGCTGTGCGTGGTCGAGTCGGCGACCGGACGGCTGCTCGGCACCGTCGACCCGGCGTCGGCGCACTTCCTGGTCCACCCCGGAGCGGTCTATCTGCACCAGGGCGTGTCGTACGTCGTCGACGAACTCGACCTCGACGACGCCTGCGCGCTGGTGCACGCCGAGGAGCCCGACTGGTCCACCCATGCCCGCGACGTCACCTCCCTCTCCGTGGTCTCGGTCCGGTCCTACGTGGACGCCGGACCGGTCGGGCTGTTCCTCGGCGAGGTCGACGTGACCAGCCAGGTCGTGTCGTACCAGCGCCGGCGCATCGGCTCGGGCGAGGTCATCGACACCCGCCCGCTGGATCTGCCGACCCGCGAACTGCGGACCGTCGCGGTGTGGTTCACCCTCTCCCCGCCGGCCCTGGCGGCGGCCGGTGTCGACGTGGCCGACATACCGGGTGCGCTGCACGCCGCCGAGCACGCCGCCATCGGCCTGCTTCCGCTGGTGGCCACCTGCGACCGGTGGGACATCGGCGGGTTGTCGACCGCGGCGCACGCCGACACCGAGGCTCCGACCGTGTTCGTCTACGACGGACACCCGGGCGGTGCCGGGTTCGCCGAGCGGGCGTACGGGACGGCGGCCTCGTGGCTGCGGGCGACCCGGGACGCGATCGCCGGATGCCGCTGCGAGACCGGCTGCCCGTCGTGCGTCCAGTCGCCGAAGTGCGGCAACGGCAACAACCCGCTGGCGAAGGCCGAGGCGGTGAAGGCCCTCGACGTGGTGCTGGCGCACCTTCCGGAGTAGACCATCGGGCCGCCGCAGCCGGCCGTCCCGTGGCCGGGTCGTCCCGCACCTCATGCCGGACCGCCCGGGCCGGCGCGGACCGGGCCGGCCCGGGACGTGGCACTGGCGGTCCGGGCCAGGCCGGGCATCGGATGCACGACCACGTCGGCGGTGACGAGGAGGTCGAGACCGTCGGGCGTGCACGAGACGAGTCGGGCGCCGTTCGCCTCGACGATCATCGCGGCCCGGGCACAGGCCGGACCGGCTCCGTCGAGAGTCCGGGCGGCCCCGGCCAGCGCCCCCAGGTCGGCCGCCACCTTCGCCTGTCGGCCGGCGACCCGGGCCGCGCCGACCGCGGCACCGGCGATGCCGGCCGCCACGAGCAGCAGGCCGACGGCCAGCACCCACAGCGACGCACTGCCCCGGTCGGATGGGGCCGCGTACGTCGGCGGACCGGCGGCGGTCATGGGGCCGGCTCCGGCAGGTCGGGCTCGACAGCGGCGACAGCGGTGGCGGTCACCGTCAGGCGTGGCAGGCGCGCGCCGAGGGTGCGTACCGGCGCCCGCACCGTCGCCACGACCGTGTCGCCCCGGACGGACACCGAGACCGCTCCGCCCGGCGGGGCGGCCCGTTCCCCCGCCGCCGTTCCCGGCTCGCCGCGGGAGGCGGCCAGCGCCGCCTCCCGCGCCGCGTCGACGCATTGCGCCTTCGCGGTGACCGCGTCGACCGCGGTGAGTCCGACCAGCAGCAACAGCAGGAGCGCCGGCAGCCCGGCCGCAGCCTCGACGGTGAACGAGCCTCGGTCGCGGCCACCTGACCGGCGCCGGATCACTTGAGCGCCCGGTCGATCACGGCGGTGAGCGCGGACTGGACGTTGCCGGAGGTCAGCACCTTGAGCAGGATGCCGGCGAAGGCCACGGCGGCGAGAGTGCCGACGGCGTACTCGGCGGTGTTCATTCCGGCGTCGCCCTGGAGCCGGGCGATGAGTTTGCGCATGGCGGGTTCCCTTTCCTCGGTCGGGTTACAGCACGTCGTCGAGCACGGCGACGATCACCGGCACCAGGCCGGCGAGAATGAAGGCGGGCAGGAAGCACAGCCCGAGCGGCAACACGATGAGCACGCCCGCCCGCCGGGCCGCCGCCTCGGCGGCGACCGCCCGGTCTGCCCGCAGGTCGTCGGCGAGCCGGGTCAGCGCGCCGGCCAGGGCGCCGCCGCTGCCCGCCGATCGCACCGCCGCGGCGGCCAGCCGCTCGGCACCGGCCACGGGGGCGAGGTGCGCCCACGCCTCTTCCGGTTCGGCACCGAGCCGCAGCGATCGGGCGACCGCCGTCAGCCGGACGCCGAGCGGACCGTCCAGGGCCTGCGCCACGGCGCTGACCGCCCGGTCCACCGGCGCACCGGATCGCAGCGCCGCGGCGAGGAGATCGGCGGCCAGCGGCAGGTCCGCCAGCTCGCGCAGCCGTCTCGCCCGCTGCGCGGCCGGTTCGAGGCGGCGCAGCGACCGGTCGAGCCCGACGGCGACGGCGACGCCGGCCGCGAGTCCGCCCCAGCCACCGAGTACGACCGCCGTGGCCAGCCCACCGAGCACGGCACCGGCGCGGACGACATCGGGGCGTCGTGGAGCCCGTGGGTGAAGATCGCCGAGCACCTGGACGAGCCGGCGCCTGGTCGCCGTACGGGCCGGACGGCCGGGGAACACGACCAGGAGGGCGATCACGGCGAAACAGCCGGCGGCGACGATCGGTGCCAACATCAGGGCACCCGGCCGGGAATGCCGTCACGGGTGGTCGGGCGTGCCGCCGCGCCGGCCGTTGCCCGGACCGGGGTGTCGTGGGCACCGCCCGGTGCGGACGCGGCGGCGGTGCCGCTCTGCGCCACGGTGGCGGGGCCGCCTGTCCGGTCCAGGATGCCGGGGCCGCTGGTCCGGTCCGGTGCGTTCACCAGCCGGTCCGTCCAGCTCAGTCCGGCGACCTGGAGCGCGACCGCGCCGAGTGCGCAGGCGGCGCCGATCGGGGTGTGCAGAAGGACGGCGAGCGGGTCCACGCCGATGCCGTAACCGAGAGCGATACCGCCGACGGGTAACCCGGCCAGGAGGTAGCCGGTGGCCCGGGCACCCGCCGCCTGCGCCGCCGCGGCGGCCCGGGCACGATCCATGGCCCGCGCGTCCGCCTCGATCCGTTCGACCAGCTCGGCCAGGGGCGCACCGGTCTGCTCGGCGAGCCGGGCCGCGGCACCGGTCAGCCGGGCGAGCCGGTCGTCGCTGCGGGTGGCCCGCTCACGGGAGGTGGCGGGCGCGGCCGTGCGGGTGGGTGGGGTGGTCGGGGCCAGTAGGGTGGCGGCCGGCAGTCCGGCACGCAGGTCGGCGGCCAGCCCGCACAGGTCGTCGAGGGCTTCCCGGTGCCGCCGGGCGGTTTCGCGGGCGGCCCGGCCGCGCAGCACGGTGCGTGCGGCAAGCCAGCCGTAGACCGCCGCGACCGTCGCGGCGACCGGCCCGCCGGCGAGCCCGCCCGGCACCGCCACCACCACCGCGGCGAGCAGGGCCGCCCGACCCGGCGGCAGGGCGTCGAGGGTCAGGTGGCGGCCGAGCCGCCGGGCCGCAGGGGCTGCCCGGTGACCGACCAGTCCGGCCCAGCGGACCCGCCCCTGCCTGGCGGGCCAGCCGACCACGGTCGCGGCCGCGAGGAGGCTGGCGGCGGTGAGCCATCCGTTCATGCGCGGCCACCGTCGATGGTGGCGGGAACGGCGACGCCACGCTGGGCGAACAGCCGGGCCAGCATGGGTGCGCCCGGACCTGCGCCCGGCCCGTTGCGCCAGGCCGGTACGGCGGTCACCAGCCGGTCCGGCCCCGCTGGCAGGAGCAGGCAGATCGCCTCCAGCACCCGGCCGTCGCGGGTACGGCGTACCTGGATCAGCACCTGGAGCGCGGCGGCGACCTGGGCGTGCAAAGCCGCTCTGGGCAGGCCGCCGAGCAGGCCGAGTGCCTCCAGTCGGGCGGGTACGTCGGCGGGTGCGTTGGCGTGCAGGGTGCCCGCTCCGCCGTCGTGCCCGGTGTTCAACGCGGCGAGCAGGTCCACGATTTCGGCGCCCCGGCACTCGCCGACGACCAGCCGGTCGGGGCGCATCCGCAGGGCCTGACGTACGAGGTCGCTGAGACCGACCGACCCGACTCCCTCCACGTTGGACGTACGGGCTTGGAGCGCGACCACGTGCGGATGGACCGGACGCAGCTCGGCGGCGTCTTCGACCAGGACGATCCGCTCGTGCGACGGCACCATGCCGAGCAGCGTGTTCAGCAGCGTCGTCTTGCCCGAGCCGGTCCCGCCGGTCACCAGGTAGGCGAGCCGGGCGGCCACGATCCCGGCGAGCAGCGGCTCGGCCTCGGCGGGCACCGTGCCGCAGCCGACGAGTTCGGCGAGGGTGAAGGGGCGCTGCCGGAAGGTACGCAGCGACAGGTACGGCCCGGCGACGGCCACCGGCGGCAGCACGGCGTGCAGCCGGGTGCCGTCGGGCAGCCGCGCGTCGGCGTACGGCGCCCCGTCGTCGAGGCGGCGCCCGCAGGCGGCGGCGAGACGCTGTGCCAGCCGCCGTACGTCGTCGACCCCGCCGAGCGGCACCGCCACCCGGCGCAGTCCTCGCCCCCGGTCGACCCAGACGTCGATTCCGTTCACGAGAATGTCGGTGACCTCGGCATCGGCCAGCAGCGGGGCGAGTGGACCGGCACCGACGAGATCGTCGTGCACCCTGGTGGCCAGGCGCAGCAGCGCGTTGTCGCCGAGGACCGCCGCACCGCCGTCCTCGCGTACGGCGGTGACGACGGCGGCGGGTGTCACGTCGGCGCCCCGGGTGACGAAGTGCCGCCGGACCCGTACGGCGAGGTCGGTGCCCTGGGCGGACGGCCGGGCGGGCCGGATGCCGGTCATGCCGCCGCCGCGTCGGTGCCGGTGACCTCGGCGACGAGCCGCTGGCACAGTTCGGCCAGCGGGCCGCGTCCGGTGGCGGCGGGGGCCTCGCCGCGTTCGAGCCCCCGGCACAGGCCGGGCTCGGGGCGCAGCGTCCCGGCCAGCGGCATCCCGAGGGCGCGGGCGATCTCCCGGCCCTTCAGGCGGCCGGGTGCCGGGCCGCGCACGATGGCGGCAAGGTTGGCACTGTGCACGGCCGCGGCGGCGGCGACCCGGGCCGCGGCGGCGGTGGCCCGCAGTTCGGCGGGCACGATCACGAAGGCGTGGTCGGCGGCCTGGAGCGCGACGACCGCCGCGTCGTCGAACTGCCTGGGCAGGTCGACCACGACGATGTCGCGACCCCGCCGGCCGGCGTCGATGGTGGCGGCCATCGCCTCGGCGGGCAGGTCCAGCAGGTCGCCGCGGTCCCAGGAGAGCATCACCAGGTCACCCCGGCTCGGCAGGGCCCGGACCAGGGCGGGCACGTCGACCCGGCCGTCGGCACGGGTGAGCGCCGGCCAGCGCAGTCCCTCCAGTTGCTCCCAGCCGAGCACCAGGTCGAGGCCGCCGCCGAGGGGGTCGGCGTCGACGAGGAGGGTACGCAGGCCGGCCCGGGAGGCGGTGATCGCCAGGCCGCCGGCGAGCACGCTGGCACCCGCGCCACCGCGGCCGCCGACCACGGCGACGATCCGGCCGGTGGCGGCGCGTTCGACGACGGGCTCGGCGAACCGGTCGACCAGCCAGGGTTCGGCCGCCGGGAGCAGTGCCACGTGCTCGGCGCCGATCAGTTGGGCGATCTCGAAGACCGTGTTGTCGGCGCCGGAGCGGCCGACGAGCACCAACCGGGGGCGGCCGGGCAGCCGGGCGCGCAGGCAGGGCTGAACCTGGTCACTGCCGACGAACACCAGCGGGGCGGTGCTCCAGCGCGACCGGGCGGCGGCGGGATCGGTGGCCACGTCGACCTCGCGGCCGCCGGCTGCGGCGAGCCGGAGCAGGTCGTCGAGAAGGTCGGTGTCGGAGGTCACCACGAGCGGGAGCCGCGGCGCGGGGCGGACGGACGTACGGGGTGGCATCGCGCTCCTCCAACGGTCGAGTGCGGTAGGGCACAACCGTGGCGGAGCGGGGGCGGCCGGTGCAGCCTGCGATGGCGTACCTGTGGATAACCGACCCGCCTGTGGACAACGCTGAGGGTCGATGGTGGATCTGCTATCGGAGCGGTGACGAAGTACCCTTCGGGGGACGCACCAGACTCATGATCGACAATGTGGCGCTACCCGATTCGGCACCTCGCAGGCGGCGTGGGAGCGCTACCCCGGGAAATGGGACGACCCCCGTCGGGGGGAAACGGTTTCTACAAACTGCGGACAGTTGGGCAGCAGCAATAAGACCTGTTCAAGTGGCTGCCAGCGTCATCCGTTGCCGTCTACTGTCAACCGCTACCATCGCTTCTGCTGACGATCCGCTGACTTACCTTCCCCACCACGCAGGCGCGCACCGAGTCGGGGGAAACCCCGTCCTCGGTGCGCGCCTGCGTGTCTTGCGCTACACCTCGCGCGTCTCATCAAGAATCCAACGAATGTACTCAGGATTCCCCGAGGCAATCGGCAGCGCGATTACGCATGGAACGTCGTAGGGATGCTGCGCTCCAGCCTCTTCAACTATCTTGCGCACCAAAGCACTTCGGGTATGGAGTGCAACTCTCGCCTCACGCTCATCGTGGACTTCTCCTCGCCAGCGATAGATCGAGCGAATCGACTCCACATGGTGCCCGCAGGCTGCAAGTCGCTCGTCCACGAGATGCTTGGTAAAGGTCGCCAACCATTCGGCACTCGGCCCCGTGATTACAACCTCACACACATCAGTGGTCACGCTAATCCACCCTGCCTTTCAAGGTCTTGAATGACGCCCGTCGCACCTTCAGCATCCTTCGCCATGCCACCCCAACCGGAAACGACTTTGCCGTCATGACTCAACCCAACCCAGCGACCGGACAACCTTTGCCCATGCGGGTGCAGAACGAAATACATGGTGCCCTTAGAGCGAACTGATCCATCCATTGCGGCATACCAACCCATCAAGACTTCGTTATCCCAGAGCCGCAATTCGCCGCGCCAATGGTACCCACCGTCTTCGACGGAAATTCCTCGGGTCACCGTTTGAACCTCTATCAGGTCACCCTGTTGACGAAACTGCACTTCCTGCAAGGTGATTACCTGCTCACCGTCCTTAAATGTCTGCCATGACGCCCACCATTCTCCAGATAGGTCAATCCGGTGGCTTGGGATACCTGCCAACTCGCCAACCGAGATCTTTAGGGCATTAGCAATCGCAACGGCAACCGAAAGTAGGGGTTGCTGCTCCCCCGCCTCGTACCGCCTGATCTGCCGCTTGTCTACGCCGGCAGCCTCAGCGAGGTCCGCCTGCGAGAGCCCCAACTCGGCCCGGCGGCGCCTGAGAACTTCTGACATCTCCATGCACCCATCATGAGGGACGTTCTAGTCCTCGCCAAGCGGACGGGGTAGTCATCGAGGACACACAAGTCCTTGACAGGGGACCATCTAGTCCCCCAAGGTAGGGGGAGAACTGGTCCCCACGGGGACCAAAAAGACCTCGGCGGGGCGGCTACCCCACCGAGGCCGACACATCCACCCGTTCCCCTTGGAAGGACAAGAAGATGCAGGTCAAGCGTAGCTCCATCATGCCCAAAAACGGCTGGTCGCTGTCTGACTTGTCGGCGATGTCCACTTGTGAGGTGGTGGCGTTGGCGCAGGCGGGTGAGCGTGAGGCGGTTGGGGAGTTGTTCCGCCGGTATGGGCGGCGGGTGTTCCTGTACGCGGTGAACCGGTGCAACGGGGACCGGATCGCGGCGGATGACGTGGCCGGTGAGGTCTGGGCGAAGGTACTCACCCGGATCGGGGCGTGGGTGCCGAGGGAGGGTGGGGACGCGGACAACTTCGTGCGGTGGCTGTTCGGGATGGTGCGCTGCACGGTCGGGGAGACGCGGGCCGCGCGGTGGACGCAGATGCCGGCGGCGGTGCCGGGCGCGGCCCCGTTGGACGAGATGGGTTGGCTGCTGGCCGACACCTCGGATGAGTTCGACGACTTGGACGAGTGCCCGGCGAAGGCGGAGATGCTGACGCAGCTGCGCGCCGAGATCGAGCGGTTGTCGCCGCTGTGCCGGTCGGTGGTGCGGCTACGGATGGACGGTGCGCCGGTGGAGGAGATCACCGCCGCGCTGGGAGTGACGACCAAGCAGGCCAACGACGCCTGGCGGCGGGCGCAGGCGCAGCTTCGGCGGCGACTGGTCGGACGCATCGATGTGGAGTCGCTGTCCGACGCGGAGCTGACGCAGCTGCGGACGCTGGCCCAGGAGTTGCCGGAGGTTTCGCGGGAGGTCGCGGTGTTGCGGCTGGCCGGGATGAGCGTGCCGCAGATCGCGGCGCGTACGGGCGCGTCGCGTCACCAGGTGCACAACGCGTGGCGGCACGCCGAAGACCTGCTGCGCAAGCTTCAGGACGACCCGCAGGCCACCCGTGCCGCCCGTCCGGGGCGGGTCGCGGTGTGGGAGAAGGAGCGTGACCGGCTGCGCGGCGCGGCGCAGTCGCTGCCCCCGGCGACGCGACGCATCGCGCTGATGCGGCTGGACGGGCTGACCCACCCGCAGATCGCCGAGCAGATCGGCTGCACCTCCGGCACGGTCGCCTCCACCTGGAAGCGGGCGCTGGACACGTTCACCCGCGCCGGCCACCTCCCGATGGCCGCCTGAGCCGGGGCATCCGGCTCGGACGACGGTCAACCTGCACGATCGCGCCCCTGGCGGCGGTGGTTCCTTGATAACTCCACAGTGGATACCAATGTCCGTCGACACGCTGTCGACAGCGTGTCGACGGACCCGACCGGAACCGGCCCCGGCCGGTCTGCTTCCGGGCGGAACCGGCGCAGTGCCGGTCTACTTCCACCCGGAAGCGGCGCACGGTCGATCTGGTTCCGGTCCGGGTCCGGCGGACCCTGGAAGCGGAACCACCGGAACCGGATCGGCACTGAAGCGGAACCGAACCGGAACCGGTTCTACCCGTCCGGTCCCGATGCCGGGGCGGGGGCATCTCGTGGTTGCGTTGTTCATGCTGCTCCGGGTTGCCGTAGACCCGGGTTCCAACATCATCGCCGGCCGGTTCTGTCAGCGGTTCTCCGGTGACGGTTCGGGCCGGGCCGGACGCCTGTCGGGGTTGCCGGACTTCGTTGCCGGTCCGGCGCGCGGACTCGCGTGACCGACGTTGGTCCTGCGTCTGTCGGAGATGGTGAACCGGTTCCCGGCGCGGTCCGGGCCGGTTCGCGGGCGGTTCTCCGTTGCTCTGCCGGCGGCGGCGGTGCAGCCCGAACGTAGGGCTGGTGAACCGGTGGTGAACCGTGCAGGGGCGGGGGTGGTCCGCTCGCCCCTGCGTGTGTCGTGCTGGCAGGGTCAAGGGCAGTGACGGCCGGCTTCGCCGGGCTCACTTCTGCGGGCCGATGGCCCGAGGTCGGCACCGGGGCGGCCCACGACCGGACATCACCGATGGTGACCGTCGAGGTGTCGAAGCGCTGAAACACTCGTGGGTGGCGGGAAACCATCTCCGCAACTCCGCAACTCCGCAGAACTACACCTTGACCAGGAGAAACCTTCTGCGGAGATAGCCTCCATCGAGGATCTTCCATCTCCGCATCTCCGCAGAACTGCGGGGATGAACCCCGGTTTGCGGAGATGGCTCGACCGGTCGGGGATTCATCTCCGCAACTGTTTGCCCAGCTCACAGCCAGGTTTGCGGAGATGCGGAGATGCGGAGTGTGTTTCAGCCCCGGTTTGCAGGAGCAACGGCCGCGAGCATCTCGACCACCCCGAGCACGTCTACCGAGGGTCACCGCCCCGAGTTTCCGCCGGAAACCCGCTGAACCATCTCGGCATCTCGGCATCTCGGCAGAACCGGCCCTTGACCAGCACGGATGCTCTGCCGAGATCTTCTCCATCGACAACCGGCCATCTCGGCATCTCGGCAACCAGACTGCCGAGATCAGAGGCACTTGCCGAGATCTCTTCCCGACCCGACGAAGATCTCGGCAGACGTTCTCCCAGGTCACAGGCACCTTTGCCGAGATGCCGAGATGCCGAGATGGTTCAGCCCCACCGACGCAGACACATCCCCGACACCGCGGCGGAACGCTTCTCGTTGCCGACCAGATCCCCGGCGGGGGGCCGGAAGGCGTTGACACGTTGACACCTGGCCCATCTAGCGGCGTTCTCCCAGCTCAGAACCCCTACGAAGGTGTCAACGGGGACCGTTGACAGGCGTTGACAGCGTTGACACCCCAGGGTTGCCTAGCGGGTCGCTGTCAACGGTGTCAACGCCTGTCAACGCCGGGCGTTGACACCTTCCCGAGCACTCTGAACTGCGCAAACTGGCCCGCCGGGGCCGATTGTCAACGTGTCAACGCCTCCCGACCCCTCCCGGCGACAGCTTCCCAGGAACGACCTAATCCCGGCTATCGACCCTAAACGGCTGATACCCGCCTGCCGCCGATCGGGGAAGGAGATGACCCCCGCCGAGGTCCGGTAGGCCAACGTAGGTTGCCGCAGTCGGGCCGGGGGTAGCCGTCCCAGCCGTCCCAGCCGTCCCATCGCAGCTCAGGGCCGGGACGGCTCGCAAGCTGGGACGGCTTGAGCCGTCCCAGGCCCCGCTCGCGTCCCGGGCTGTCGTCGTGGCGGCACTGGCCCGCTGGGACGGCTCAAGCCGTCCCAGGAAAAAAGCCGTCCCGGGGCTGACCTGCACGGGGACGGCTGGGACGGCTGGGACGGCTGCCCCCGGCGGCAGGCTGACAGCGGCTCTCTCGGGCCGCATGAGGTCAGGGCAAGGAGATGCCCCCGCCCCGGCGTACCGCGGCAACGGACCGCGCGCCCGCCGTGGAATCCACGGAGAATCCACGGCGATTCCACGGCCCCTGACCTAGGCAAACCCGCCGTGGAATCCACATGAAATCCACGACCAGGCGGCTTCCGTCACCGGCCCGTCGACGGGCATCCGTCACCGACCGACCCACCCGCAAACTCTTTCATTTGGGCACGTCGTTGTTTGCGGGGCTCCTTCGACTCTGGAGTAACCACATGACAAACGTAACGCCGGCCGCCACCACAAACGCCGCTCCCACCATGAACATGAACCCGTCTTTCCGACTTCCAAGGTCGAAGAACAGCCTGCTCATGACCTGAACCGTGGTTGCCAACCCAATGAACAAGCACGACAGCCCCAACAACCGTGGCGCGCTCAGACGCCGTCCTCGCCACAGGATCGCATCGGCCCGATGACGACTACGCGCCAGGATTGCTATACCGATGACGCCAAATAGCCCGGCAGCAACGCCACCACCAGCGATCAGCGCTATATCCACGGTTCTCACAGGGATCACGGTACGGCACGACGACATAGTTCCCCCTCAACCATTCGGCGCCACCTATCCAACCAATGCAACCGCTCTAGCAGTGATGAACGCCTGCGGTGGATACGTCACCGCCCCGGCGGCCCGCCGGCAGGCATCCGTCACGCCCGCCCCGGTCGACCAGGTCGGCTGTCAACGCTGTCAACGCCAAGTCGTCCCAGCCGTCCCGCGCGGCGGGGGCATCTCCCCGCCGAAACCGACCGACCAACTCGTCAGCAACCCGACCAACCGGCCCTCTCAGAACCTCTCAGACAGATCGGCGCATACCAGCACACCAGACAGGTCGAGATCTTGCGCCTACGGGGCTCTCAGCGGGCCGCCCACAGCCAACCTGCCACCACCGGCCCCGCACCCTCCACCCCGGACCGTCGACAGCCGAACGGCCACCAGCGGCCCGCACAGCCGCCCCGCCGACCGTTCCTAGACCTAGGCCACCAGCCCCCTAGACCTAGGAGACGACCTAGAACCACAACCCGCCCGCCACCAGGCCACTAGGGATCTAGGACCACCACACCGACCACCCCGAAAACCCGCCCACCGCCGGCCCGGGCCGACACCCCAGCCGCCCCCTAGACGCCCGACCCCGGCGGGCCGCTGGCGCCTCCCACAAACCGGCGTAGAGGGTCCCACACGGCGCCTCCCACAACTGTGGGACTCCCACAGCGCGTGCCACCCCCCGTGGGACCCGCTGACCTGCATGTGTCAGGCGTGGGACTCCCACACGAACAGGGGGGTTTCGGCCCCAAAACCAGCCCCGACCCCCCTGCCTTCACCCCCTCCCACGCCTCCCACAGCCCCATACACGCCCGCCCTCGGTCGGCGTGACGCAACCCTGTCGGCCAGCCGACCCGAGCGGTGACGAAAGCCGCCAGGCCGACAACCGCGGTTGCCACCACACCCACTCAGCAGGCCACCCGCCCGGGTCGCGGCCCGCCCGCGACTGGTCGCGGCAACGCGACCCCACCCGCGACCCACCCCACCAGCACCAACCCCCGCCGGTCGCGGGTCGCCCCCGGGCACCCCGCGCCAACCGAAACCCGCCCACCGCACCACCACGCGGCGGCCCGCCCCGCGACCGCTACCCGCTGAACCACCGGTAGCGGCCCGGACAGAGGTAGCGCGAACGCTACCCAGCCGCTACCCAGCCCCACCTGCACCAACCCCCGGCGGTAGCGGTAGCCGGGGGTCACCTCCTACCGCACCGAACCCCGCCCCCGCCCGCACGGCCAGACCCGCACCAGCCGCTACCCGCAACCGGAAGGACACCCGATCCCGTGAGCAACGTCGTCCCGTTCACCGCCCGCACCGACCGCCCGCAGCTGCGCGACACGACGTCAACCCCGGTTGTCACCAGCCGCGCCAGCTCCACCCCGACCCCGATCGGCCGAGCCGTCTACACCGTCAAGGAAACCGCCCACATGCTCTCCCTCTCCCTCGGCTCCACCTACGCCCTGATCCGCTCCGGCGAGATCCCCGCCATCAAGCTCGGCGGCCGGTGGGCCATCCCCAAGCGCCGATTCCACGAATGGCTCGACAACCTTCCCGAAGCCACCACCGACGACGTACGCCGCGAACTGGACCGCCTCGACCAGGCCGACACCCGACACCAACGACGCAACGCCTGACCGACCGTAACCAAACCCACCCCACCCCGGAGCCGCTAGGTCTAGCACCACCACCCGCTAGACCTAGCGGCTCCGCTAGCACCCAAACCACCCACCCACCAGACACCTAGCGCCTAGCAGCACCACCACCCCCACCCCGCCAAACCCCTCCGAACGACGACCGGCACGCCCCCGGCCAGCCGCTAGGCCACCAACCCGAACCGTCACCGAACGTGACGCCACCGACCTTCACGCCACCTGTATAGCCCTACACACGCCCGCCTTCACACCCGTATAGCCCCACACAGCCTGTAAACCCCTCTGACCAGGCCGTGAAGCCGTGAACCCCACACACCACACAGGGGGTCCACCAGCAAAAACCCACCCGACACCCCCACCTTCCCCAACCGCCTTCACGCCTTCACAACCCCACCCGCCCCACCCACAAGATTCGTAACCGTAAGTAGCAAGCAGCACGCGAGAAACAACGCAGGTAGAGGTGCTAGCGCAAGCACCCCCGCTTGCTAGCGATAGCACCCCTGCTAGCACCCCAAACCCCACTCCGCCAGCGGGTTAGCAGATAGCAGCCAACCAGGGACAACGTCCCCAACCCCGTCACAAGGCGATTCCCGCCCCATGAACCGCCGCCTGGTAACCCGCCAATCAACCCTGCCCGCACTACCCACCGTGAACACGATCAAGGGAGCTACCAGCACCATGGGACACGTCGTCAAAACCCCCGCCGGCACCTTCCGCGCCAACTGGCGCGACCCAGCCGGCCAGCAAAAGGCCAAAACGTTCAAGACCAAGAAGGAAGCCTCCGCGTTCCTGGCGGAGATCGAAGGCAGTAAGAACCGAGGCACCTACGTCAGCCCGCACGCGGGCCGTATTCGGTTTCAAGATTTCGTTGATCGATGGTTGGCCGGTCGGGACGTGGAGGCGCGTACGGCGGAGCGGACGTTGTCGATGCTGCGAAGCCACCTGTTGCCTCGGTGGGGAAAGTGGCAGATAGCCCAAATTGACTACCTCTCCGTTCAGGAGTGGGTGGTGATGCTGGGAAAGGTCCTAGCGCCGACCACCGTGGCGAAATGCCATGGCCTAATGCAAATGATTATGGAAGCCGCTATCAAGAACCGCATGATTGCCGCTAATCCGGCAGTTGGCGTCAAACTTCCGCGTAGTACCGAAAAGCGGCCACCGCGAGCGGTTGCGCTCACCCGAGAGCAGTTCTTCGGACAACTGCTCCCGGCGCTTCCGATCGAGCATCGCGCGATCGTGGTTGCCGCAGTAGGGGCGGGGCTTCGGTGGGGCGAGTGCGCCGGGCTGCCGTGGGCAGCCGTCGACCTGGCGCAAGAGCGCCTTACGGTGACCCAGGTCGCCGTCGAGACGCACGCGTCTGTGACGCTTCGGCCCTACCCGAAATCGCGGGCGGGGCAGCGAACGGTGCCCATGCCGGCTTTCCTGGTCGCGGAACTGATCCGCGTGTTGGGCGCTTTGGAGTCGGAGCCTGCCCCGACCGACCTGGTGTTCGCCACCCACACGGGTACGCCGCCGCGCCGGTCGAATTTCCGGCGCCGGGTATGGGTCCCCGCACTCCTGAGGGCCGGACTGCCCCCGGCCCTCAGGTTCCACGACGTCAGGCACTCCTACTCGACCTGGCTCGTGTCGGCGGGCGTGCCGGTCAACGCCGTGCAGCGGGTCATGGGGCACGCCAAGGCGTCGACCACGCTCAACCTCTACACGCACACCCCGACTGACTACGAGGCTCGCGTACGGGCCGCACTGGAGGGAGTTGCTGACGATCCGCTGACGATCCGACCGACCAACGACGATGACGGGGAGGGAGACAGCGGGAGCGGAAGCCTCGTACCTGCGTAAACCCATCTACGGGGAGGCATGGTAGCGCTCCCTCATATAGGGACGACCCCCGTCGGGGGGAGACGGGGGTCGTCTTGAGGTTCGGCTCCGGGGGGGTCGAGCCGAACCCACTCAGCGGTCACGGGGGGTGCAACCGCTGAGGGTCAGTCGGACGAGCCGATCACACAGAACTCTGTCGCGATTACAAGCATGCCTGAGTGGACCGGTGCGCGTCGAGTGGCGTTTACCCCAACACGCGGCACCGGCTGACACCGGGCCCGGGATCGACGGCCGCCACATCGCTGACCTGCGTATCAGGATTCGCAGGCCGACGGGGCGACGACCATGCCCCCCGTGCACCCGCAGACCATAGACCATCCGGCTAGACTTGCGCGCCGTGGGCCGAAGTGCCGCGTTTTTCGATCTCGACAAGACCGTGATCGCCAAGTCCAGTGCCTTGGCGTTCGGTCGGCCGTTCTACCGCGACGGCCTGATCACGCGACGAGACGTGGTCAAGTCCGCGTACGCCCAGTTGATGTTCCGGTTGGGCGGCACGGACGAGCAGACGATGGCGCGCACCCGCGACTACCTGGCGACCCTCTGCAAGGGGTGGCAGGTCGACCAGGTCCGGCAGATCGTCGCGGAGACCCTGCACGAGCTGATCAACCCCTACGTTTACGCCGAGGCGGCCGCGCTGATCGAGGAACACCAGGCGGCCGGCCGGGATGTCGTCCTCGTGTCCGCCTCCGGCGAGGAGATGGTCCGGCCGATCGGCGAACTGCTCGGGGTGCCGGACGTCATCGCCACCCGGATGATGATCTCCGAGGGGCGTTACACCGGCGAGGTCGAGTTCTACGCGGCCGGCCCGGCCAAGGTCGACGCGGTCGGTGAGCTGGCCAAGGCGCGCGGTTACGACCTGGCCGAGTGCTTCGCCTATTCCGACTCGTCGAGCGACATTCCGCTGCTGGAGTGCGTGGGCCACCCGACCGCGGTCAACCCCGACCGGACGCTGCGCAAGCTCGCGTCGGAGAACTCGTGGCCGGTGCTGGAGTTCCGCCACCCGATCCCGCTGCACCGCCGGTTGCGTGAGCGGCCGGCCGTACCGGTCGCCGCGGCGGCGATCGGGGTCGGCGTCGGGGTGGCGATCGGCATCGCCTGGTACGGCCGCCACCGCCGGACCCGCACCGCCTCGGCCTGACCCCGTCCGGGGCGCCGCACACCGCCCGCTATCCGGCGGCGAGCACCTCGTCGCCGACGGCGGTGAGCTGGTCGGCCCCGACCTCGATCGCCGCGGTGTAGTGCCGCAGCCACGCGCGCACCCCGTCCGGCGTTCCGGTGGCGAACGCGCCGGCCGCGCCGACGTACTCGGGTTCCCGCTCGCGGTGGCCGACGTCGACGGCGACCAGTCCACGTGGGTCGAAGCCGGTGGACAGCAGGGTCAGGCGCGCGGCGGCCCGGGCGACCACGCCGGACGGGCCGGCGAACGGGCGCAGCGCGAGCAGTTCCCCGTGCACGACGGCGGCCAGCACCAGCGGGGAAACCGAGGTGCCGCCGGTGACCAGGGCGGACAGGGCGTCGAGCCGGGCCGCCGCCGGCTCGTCGGGGGCGCCGCCCGCCGGCCGGCCGAGGGCGTCCTCGGCCACGGCGCCGCGGGCCGCGAGCACGTGCAGGCGGGCGAGCACCTGCCGGGGCGCCTTCGGCCAGAGGTCGGCGAGGCCGGGCAGGGCGCCGGCGACCCGGAGCGCCCCCTGCGCCACGGGATCGGTGACGGTGCCGGCGCGAACGGCCTCCCGCTCGTGGACGTACCCCTCCAGGGCGGCGCTGGCGACCGCGGACCGCAGGCTGATCTCGGCGGCGACCTGGCCGCCGTGGCGGCGTAGGGCGCGGTGCCGCAGAGCCTGGTCGACCCGCTCGCGGGCCCGGTCGAGGGCCGGCGCGACGTCGGCCAGGGCGAGAAGCGGGGCGAGCGGGTCGGCGGTCACGCTGCCACGCTAACCGGGTCCGTCGGTGGCCAGCGGTTCGGGTACGAAACAAGGGCTGCGTGATTGCGCTCGTAAGTGGCAAGATTCGATCAGGTGTGGCCAACCGGCGCGCAGCACCCGCGCATCGGCCCGGCCCCGCCCACATCGACCACCGCGACGACCACGCCCACCCCGCCCCACGTCGGCGGCAGCGGCGGACCGGCCGGCGCGCGGCAGCGGCCACTCGGCGCGCCGTCCCGCCTCCGGCCCCGCCTGCTGTCGCACCAGTCCGGACATCGCAACTAACCTCGCGATGGAGACGCAAATCACGTGACGCACGAGGAGCCTTACGCATGAGCGAGACTCTCGAGAACCTGCTTCAGGAGACGCGGCAGTTCGAACCCCCCGCGGCACTCGCCGACGCCGCAAACGTCACCGCCGCCGCCTACGCCGAGGCGGCCGAGGACCGGCTCGCGTTCTGGGCCCGCCAGGCCGGTCGGCTCGACTGGGCGAAACAGTGGGACGAGATCCTCGACTGGTCGAACCCACCGTTCGCGAAGTGGTTCGTCGGCGGGCAACTCAACGTCGCCTACAACTGCCTCGACCGGCACGTCGAGGCCGGCCGGGGCGACCGGGTCGCGATCCACTGGGAGGGCGAGCCGGGCGACACCCGCACCATCACGTACGCCGAACTGCACCGGCTGACCAGCCAGGCCGCCAACGCGCTGACCGACCTGGGCGTCACCGCCGGCGACCGGGTGGCGATCTACATGCCGATGGTCCCCGAGGCAGCGGTCGCGATGCTGGCCTGCGCCCGGATCGGGGCGACCCACAGTGTCGTCTTCGGCGGCTTCTCGGTCGACGCGCTGTCCAGCCGGATCGCCGACGCCAGCGCCAAGGTCGTCATCACCGCCGACGGCGGCTACCGCCGGGGCAAGCCGTCGGCGCTGAAGCCGACCGTCGACGAGGCGGTCGCCAAGTCGCCGACGGTGGAGCACGTGCTGGTCGTACGCCGTACCGGACAGGACGTGGCCTGGACGGACAAGGACCTGTGGTGGCACGAGACCGTCGAGACGGCCAGCGACCAGCACGAGGCGCAGCCGTTCGACGCCGAGCAGCCGCTGTTCATCCTCTACACCAGCGGCACGACGGCCAAGCCCAAGGGCATCCTGCACACCAGCGGCGGCTACCTGACCCAGGTGGCGTACACGCACCACGCGGTCTTCGACCTCAAGCCGGAGACCGACGTCTACTGGTGCACCGCCGACATCGGCTGGGTGACCGGCCACTCCTACATCGTCTACGGGCCGCTGGCCAACGGCGCCACCCAGATCATGTACGAGGGCACCCCGGACACCCCGTCGAAGGCCCGCTTCTGGGAGATCGTCGACCGTTACAAGGTCAGCATCCTCTACACCGCGCCGACCCTGATCCGCACGATGATGAAGTGGGGCGACGACATCCCGGCCGGCTTCGACCTGTCGTCGCTGCGGGTGCTCGGCAGCGTCGGTGAGCCGATCAACCCCGAGGCGTGGATGTGGTACCGGGAGAACATCGGCCGAACCCGGACCCCGATCGTCGACACCTGGTGGCAGACCGAGACCGGCGCGATCATGATCTCGCCGCTGCCCGGCGTCACCGCGACCAAGCCGGGCAGCGCGATGAGCCCGCTGCCGGGAATCGCCGCCGACGTGGTCGACGACCAGGGGCAGTCGGTGCCCAACGGGGGCGGCGGCTACCTGGTGCTGCGCGAGCCGTGGCCGTCGATGCTGCGCACCATCTGGGGCGACGACGACCGGTTCGTCGAGACGTACTGGTCGCGGTTCGAGGGGATGTACTTCGCCGGCGACGGGGCCAAGAAGGACAGTGACGGGCACCTGTGGCTGCTCGGCCGGGTCGACGACGTGATGCTGGTGTCCGGCCACAACATCTCCACGACGGAGGTCGAATCGGCGCTGGTCAGTCACCCCTCGGTCGCCGAGGCCGCGGTGGTCGGCGCGACCGACCCGACGACCGGTCAGGCGATCGTGGCCTTCACCATCCCGCGGGGCAGTGTGGACACCGCCGGCGACGCGGGCGAGGCCCTGATCCAGGAGTTGCGCAATCACGTCGCGAAGACCCTCGGCCCGATCGCGAAGCCGCGCCAGATCATGCTCGTACCGGAACTGCCGAAAACCCGCTCCGGCAAGATCATGCGCCGGCTGCTGCGTGATGTGGCGGAAAACCGGTCACTCGGCGACGTCACCACGCTCCAGGACTCGGCGGTCATGGATCTGATTTCCTCCGGCATGCAGTCCGGAAAGTCCGACGAAGACTGATTTTCATCGTCGACGGTGAGTGGGTCCTGACTGAGGACTCACTCACCGTCGGTCTTTTGGCAGGCAGACACACCTCCGGGGGCCAGCCGCACGGGACTGAACATCCGATGGATGTGACATATGGGGCAGCGACTGCGAATTTCCTGCAACAAACTGACGTCGGTGACTTCCCACGATCCCCATCAGTGTTTAGGTTTCTCAATGGCCCCATAAAACAGGGCCGTCCCCCGACCCCTCTAACCCCCGTCGGGTCGGTTCCCTCAAACCGGAGGTACCACGTGCGCAGAGTCGCAGTGGGGCTGCTCGGGCTCACGCTGACGGCGACGTCGAGCTTCGCGCTCAGCTCGCCGGCCTATGCCGCGCCCCCGGCACAGACGCCGGACGCATCCCCGTCGGTTTCGGATCCCGCGCCCTTCCACGACGAGTTGCCCAACCCGCTCGAAGACAAGCGCCGTGAACTGCGCCAGCAGGGTCTCACGGACGTTCTGACCGGCCGCTCGACGCCGGAGAAGCGCAACGGCAGCACCGTCGTCAAGGTCGGCGAGACCACCGGCAACGGGCCGGCCGGCCGCAGCGCCGGCGCCCGCAAGGCCGGTGGAGCACAGACCACCGATCAGTACGTCGAACTGTCCCGTGAGAAGACCGACCGGATCTTCGTGATCCTGGCCGAGTTCGGCAACGACCGGCACCCCAGCTACCCCGACATCGACAGCAACCCCAACGTGCCGGGGCCGATCCGTTTCGACGGTCCACTCCACAACGAGATCCCCGCCCCCAACCGGGCGGTCGACAACTCGACCGTGTGGCGCTCCGACTTCAGTGCCGACTACTTCCGCGACCTCTACTTCGGCGAGGGCGCGGGCACCGAGTCGGTCAAGCAGTACTTCGAGGCGCAGTCCTCCGGCCGCTACAGCGTCGAAGGCACCGTGACCGACTGGGTCAAGGTCAACTACAACGAGGCCCGCTACGGCCGCGACCTATGCGGCAGCAACGTCTGCTCCAACGTCTGGGCGCTGGTCAAGGACGCCGCCAACCAGTGGGTCGCCGACCAGAAGGCCGCCGGCCGCACCGACGCGCAGATCGCCGCGGACATGCGCGAGTTCGACAAGTGGGACCGTTACGACTTCGACGGCGACGGCGACTTCAACGAGCCCGACGGCTACATCGACCACTTCCAGATCGTCCACGCCGGTGGCGACGCCGCCGACGGTGACCCCTGGCAGGGCGAGGACGCCATCTGGAGCCACCGCTGGTACGCGTACAACAACCTCGTCGGCCTCGACGGCCCGGCGACGAACCCGCTCGGCGGCACCCAGATCGGCAGCACCGGAATCTGGATCGGCGACTACACGATCCAGCCGGAAAACGGTGGCCGCAGCGTCTTCTACCACGAATACGCGCACGACCTCGGCCTGCCGGACGACTACAACGTCCTCAGCGGCGGCGACAACAACAACGAGCACTGGACGCTGATGGCGCAGAGCCGCCTCGGCGCCCCGGGCGACGGCGGCATCGGCGAGCGCGGCGGTGACCTCGGCGCGTGGAACAAGCTCCAGCTCGGCTGGCTCGACTACGAGGTCGTGGTGGCCGGCCAGAAGCGCACGCTGGAACTCGGCCCACAGGCCTACAACACGAACAAGGCGCAGTCCGTCGTCGTGGTGCTCCCGCAGCGGGAATACTCCTTCGACCTCGGCGCACCGTTCGAGGGCACGAAGCAGTTCTTCTCGGGCAACGAGAACGACCGCAACGACTCGCTGGCGACCTCGATCGACCTGACCGGCAAGACGTCCGCGTCCGTGTCGCTCAAGGGCCGCTACGACATCGAGGCGGGCTACGACTACCTCTACTTCGAGGCCTCGTTCGACGGTGGCTCGACCTGGACGGCCCTGCCGTTCACGGTCAACGGCACGCCGGGCGGCACCGACGGCGGCAGCCGGCCGGCGCTCGACGGCAGCTCCGGCGGCGAGTGGGCGAACATCAACATCCCGCTGAACGAGGGTGCCGGCAAGGTCGTTCCGTTCCGGTTCCGCTACGTGACCGACGCCGCGGTGGCCGACGGTGGCTTCTTCGGTGACGCGATCACCGTGACCGCCGACGGCGCGACGCTGTCCACCGAGGGCGCCGAGAGCGGTGCCCCGGGCTGGACCCTGGGTGGCGAGTGGGCGATCGTCAGCGAGAGCGACACCCGCCTGTTCGACAACTTCTACATCGCCGGCCACCGGACGTACACCGGTTACGACAAGTACCTCGAAACCGGCCCGTACTTCTTCGGCTACGCCAACACCCGGCCGGACTACGTCGACCACTACGCGTACCAGGAAGGTCTCCTGATCTCGTACTGGAACACCCGGTGGGCCGACAACGACACCTTCGCCCACCCGGGTGAGGGTCGTAACCTCTACATCGACGCCCACCCGCGGCCGATCTACAACCTGACCGGCCAGCCGTGGCGGGCCCGGGTCCAGGTCTACGACGCGACGTTCAGCCTGCGGAAGGCCGACTCCTTCACGCTGCACCTGAACAGCCAGCCGCAGTACATCCGTGGCCAGGCCGCGGCCCCGCTGTTCGACGACACCAAGAAGTACTTCTACGACGAGCTGCCGAACCACGGCGTCAAGCTCCCGGCGACCGGTGTCAAGATCCGGGTAGTGGAAGAGAACGGCACTTCGATGAAGATCCGTATCTCCTGACCCACCTCGGTCCACCGGCGGCGCCCGGGAAGGTTCTCCTTCCCGGGCGCCGCCCCCGTTTTCCGAGCCGGCCCGACCGGGAACCGTACGGCGGTCCGCCGAGTCCAAGTAGTGTGTCCACGATGCGTCGCACCGCTGCCCCGCTCGCCGCTGGACTGACCCTGTTCGCGCTGGTGGCGGCAGGTTGCGCGAACGATCCGGACGGAGGCTCCGTGACCGATCAGTCGCCGCCCCCGGCGGCCGCGGCGTCACCGCCGTCACCCGAACCGACACCGCAAGGCTCCCCGTCCGGCGTCGCGCCCTCCGGCCGGACCAGCCCACCACCGCTGTCCAGCACCGACCTCCCGACGCTGCGGCCGCCGAGCGGGCCACCGCAGAAACCGACCGACCAGCTACCGGACTCGATCGTCACCGGGCTGGTCGTCCGCGGCGGCAACGGACCGTGCTTCGGGGTGCAGAACGACGACGGCAAGCTGTACGCCCTGCACAGCTCCGAAGGTGTCCGGTTGCAGGAGGGCACGTTCGTCCGGGTCAAGGTCGAACCGCTCCTGCTCCGGATCAACTGCGGTCCCGGCGAGCACCACAGCATCGTCGAAGTGATGCCGGTGCGCTGACCCCGCGCCCCGGCCGGCAGTCGCCGTCAGTCCGCCGGCAGCAGCGCGGCCAGGTCGAGCCAGGTGTAGTCGTGCCCGCACGGCGGCCCGGCCGCCAGCCCGAACCGCCGCCCGTCGAGGTCGAGCAGCACCGAATAGACCGTCTCCGAACGGTCGAGCGGCGCGTCCCGCTCGTCGACGTGCCGGCAGATGCCCAGCGGGAAACTCGCATGGTCGCGGAAGACCCCGATCAGGTCGTCGGCGCCCACCTTCCGAGTAGCCGCCGGGTCGGCGAGCAGGCGCCGGGCACGCGCCGACCGGAACAACGACGAGCCGCCCCACTCCTTGATCGTGTCGAAGACCGGCAGCCCGGTCTCGAAGTGGTTGGCGTGGGTCACCAGGCCGTCCACCGGATGCAGCCAGCCCGCCTCGCCCGGTGCGAGTTCCAGGTCGATCAGTTCACCGCCGTGGTCACCGGCCTGGCCGAGCACCATGTTGATGGAGGCGTTGCGCGGGCTGCGGCAGGCCGCCCGCAACGCCCAGGCCAGGCTGTCGGCCTCCAGCACCGAACGGAGCAGCACGTGGTAGGGCACACCGGGTGCTCCGCCGCCACGGGGCAACCCGTCACGGTCGCAGCCCAGCATGTTGATGCAGACCCCCACGCCGGCCGAGTTGAGCCCGGCCTTCGCCAGCATGCCCGCCTCGGCCAGCGTCACGACCGCGTGGCCCCGCTCGTCCCGGGTCGCCAGCAGCACCGTGGCCTCCCGCTGGGCCGGATGCCAGTCCCAGTTCTGCCCGATCAGCAGGCTGCCGGTGGCGGTGTGCGTACCCAGCACACCAACCGCGGTGCAGCCTCCGTCACCGCCGTCGGGGCGTACGCCGTAGATCAGTTCGGTACGCCCGTTCAGCGCGTAGATCTCCTCGACCGAGGCGCCCGCCCCCTCGGCGACGCCGTCGAGCATCTCGGCGACCCGCGGGTGGTGGTCGAGCGTCGTACGCCGGAACCCGGCACCGGCGACACGAACCGCGGCGGCGTCGAGACCGGCCTGCTCACGGAACCGGCGCAGATAGAGGTCGAGGTTGGCGGCGACGAGCGCACGGGCGGCCCGCCCGTAGGCGGCACCGCACTCGGCGGGCGTGCCCTGGACGCTGACGACCGGCACCGGAAGGTCGGCGTACGTCGTGGCGGGGTCGACGGTCATTCGAGCACCGTAACCGCCGCCGGCCGCCGGGGAGAACCCGTATTCGCCGAGCCGGGCCGCGATCGAACGTAACCCGCTGATCAGGCCCTAGGCTGGCGCCGTGAGCGAGCGTAGCGAGCGAACCGTCAGGCTCAGTCGAGAACACGGTGGGGCCGAGCGAAGCGAGGTGACACCGTGAGCGAGCGTAGCGAGCGAACCGTCAGGCTCAGTCGAGAACACGGTGGGGCCGAGCGAAGCGAGGTGACACCGTGAGCGAGCGTAGCGAGCC